>JAJZDG010000039.1 GCA_021828705.1 Microcaldota archaeon
ACAGATAGTGCATAGAATCTGTCAATATTAGCATGTCCATTATTAAAATTATTCCCACTAAAAAGCAGCATTTTGCACTGATTTTTATCAAACCCGCATTCGCTCATTTTTTTGATATACTTAAGTATCTCGTCGTTATTTGCGGCTAAAATTGTATTATTTGACATAATTATTTTATAACAAACTTCTGGATCAGGCCAGATATTTAGTAACGTTTTTATATTATTTTTAAATTTCTTATATTGCAATGCTAAAACATTTGGATTTTTATATATAATATTATTGCAATCCTCTTCAAATAAAGAAGAATACATCATATTTAATATATTCATAGTGTTTTCACCATTGCTAAATAATACTTCCAAGTTTGAGAGCATATAATTTTTTATTTTAGCAACGTCCAACTTATGCTTATTAAACGTGTCAACTAATGCACTAGCAACTACATTATACTCGTATATTTTTACACCAGATTTGATTACTGAGATTATTTCATAATTATTTACATGCAGCTTTTTTAATAGATCTATTGAATTCTTAAAATTATCATGTGAGAAAAAGAATAGATTTTGCATGTCGATACTTTTTAGCTCCTCTTTATTAACCCCTAAATCGCTAAGTATTTTTAATATATTTTTGGCGTTACAATAATTTTCCGGAAGGAACTCTGCCTGATAAATAATTGATTGTATTATATGGCTTAAATCTGCATTTACGCATGCACATATTGTCTGCTCTAAAGATTCGGCATTTATATCAAACATTGCGCTGCCCTTTAATTTTAACATCGAACCTATAGAAATTATGTCCATATACCTTGTCAAGACATTTAATACTGTAGAAATTTTTACATAATTTATATTTAATATTGAAGGATTTTGTAGAACAAAGGGCTTCCAATCGCCACCTAAGATATCTTTTAGTATAGCATTTGATATATTCACATTTGTTTTGTTAAATTCGTTTATATTAACATATTTATGCCCTAATATTTTTAACATCTGTATATCTGAAAATGATTCTTTTGACATTACATCTCTAAACTCCAGCAGCTTATTCGGATTTGGTATAAAATTGTCACTAAGCATATTGGTTATATATTGCAGTTTTGCCCCCATTTCTTCTAAAATTTTTATACTACGTATAGTGGCATTTATGTTAGATTCGCCACTATTTTGCGTTTTGAATGTTACACAAATTTCCTTATCGCAAATTCGTATCATTTTTGCAATAGGCAGAGGTACAACTTTTTTATTATTAGTCAAATTCATCTTCATCAGCTGTAGTGTTTCTGAGCATATTTATCCTTGCAGAATATTTTGAATCTACATCAACTTTACCAATTAAAACTTCAACAAATAACTTTTGATTCTCAAACATAAGCGCCTTAATATATCGTTTAAGATTATACGCTTTTATAACATTTAATGAATTTTCTATGGATTTTGAATACAATAATATTGGTGAGTCTAGTATGATTGCTTTGATTGTAGATTTAGGCATATCAAATGAGTTCATATGCCCCAATACAAGATCAACCAAATAATTGCTTATTAAAACGTGATGATCTTTTTTCACAAGTGCAACTATTTCACTATTTTCAAATCCATACTCTTTTAATCGCTCTATTATGGATTGATTTTTCATAATATTGAAATCTAGTAAAGTAAAAATTTCATCTGATGCCGTTTTTATTACCAGATCCTTTATTTCTTCTAAATTCATTCCAAGAGAGATAAATGTCTTTATAATTCTTGCGCTATTTGGAGATTCATAATTCAAAATATTAGGATTGTCTATAATTAAGGCTTTAAGTTCTTCTTTTGGTATACCTAAATTAGTATATATATCAATCATATGTTTGACATTTTTTACATTATATGAAAGCAAAGGCGCTTGCAATAGCACGTTAGTGATTTCGGCATTAGACAGCATACACTCACGAAATATAGCCATATATTCTGGTATTTTTTCTATTTTTGATGCTAGATGCTCAATTATAAAAAAACAGGATTCACCTGAGGAGATACTTTCCATTAAGTTAAGCCTTAATTCAATGGGAATTCCGATAGAGGATAATTTTTTTAATATGTTGCTAAACCGCTCATATCTTGCTTCACTATCTACATACGTAAGTACGCTATATGTCTTCAAAAGGTCATTTTTTGGCATAAGCACATTGCATTGTAGCGCTATTCTGGCAGGATAATCATCAGGCTCTATAAGATCAACGTTCTTATATCTGTTACTTAACAAAAAAACACCACATTAGAGCTTAACTTAATGTAATATATATTGCTTATGTTTTAGCACGTTTAATTAAGAATTTATATATGTTCCATAAATATGATAACATCCCATTTTCTATTTCATTTATATGATATTGTGTGATATTATGTTAAAATATTTTAAAAAATGCGACAGAGCGGAGTTGGATACCTCTTTTTTTATAGGTAAATCCATTCGCACGCTCAAATCTGATAGAATATTAAAAACCGATTTTATAAGAGGACATGCAAGTATGAGAACATTTAATGAATTTAAATGGAAACGTAGTTTTAAAAAAATATATTTAAATACTAAAAAAGAGGCAAATCCACACATCCTTATAGTAGGATCTTCAGGTTATGGAAAGAGCACACTAGTTAAATCATTAGTAATTGAAATTAATAATAACAAAATACCGATAATTTTATTTGACGGGCATAATGAGCATTCAGATGTTTTAAAATTGATTGGTGGAAATTTATATAATTTAGCGTATACGCCATTTAACTTATTTGCGCTAAACGGACTATTGCCAGATGAAAAAATAAACTCACTAATAGAATTATTTAATAGAATTTATACATTTGGGGCATTGCAGGAGAATATGATAAGAAAAGTGCTTAGTTATATGTATAGAAAGTTTGGGCAATTTTCGGATAATGAAAACCAGCCAGACATACGCAGTTTCATATCAGAATTACTCATATTTAAAAAAAATGCTATGAATTTAGGTGAAAAGAATAGGATAGATAGTATACTTCAGCGATTTTATGCGCTTTCCAGAATAATACCTGACACTGGCGCAATAAATTCGCAAGAGATTTTCAATAAAAACTGCGTTTTCCAATTATCCACTATCAAAAATAAGGATTTAAGAATTATGTACATAGATAGCATAATAGAATTTTTGTATAGACATATGAAAAATAATGGCATTAACAGGGGCATTTCAAAATACATAATAATTGATGAGAGCAAGGCACTAATAGATAGAGCAGGTAGTGTTTTATCCCACTTCTTTATAGAAGCAAGAAAATTTGGGTATGGTATGATACTTGTCTCAAATACACCAATGTTGCCGAATGGAATTGTATCAAATACCTCCACAATAATATCATTCGGGCTAAGAGAACCTACAGAAATTTCATACATTTCAAATATTATAGGTTCTGGGGTACAAGAAAAATCCAATATTATTAAAGCTACAATTGGTGACCTTAAAAAAAATACTATTATAATATCAAGCTATAACATAAACCCCGCAATTGTCAAAACACCAAGTTATTCAAATTTGCACATAATTGCAGACCAAATAGAAGAAAGATTGGAGGAAAAAACACCGCTAATAAAAAAATTATCTAAAAAAATAGTGCCACTAAATTGGATCATTAAAAACACAGACTTAAATTCAATAGAATTAGAAAAATTGAAAAAATCAAACATTTTAAGATTCGAATACACAAGTAACCCTCAAAAAACATATGTGATTAATAATAAAACTAATTTAAGCATGGAACACGAACTATGTATTAAGAGGATATCTGAAGTACTTTTGAATAATGGTATAGAAAATCGTATTACAAATGGAAAGGGGCCAGATATCATAGCATATTATTATGGTAGCATATGTATAGAATATGAGACTGGGAGAAAAAATATTAACGAAACGATAAAAATGCTAAATAGCAGGAAGTATAAAAACATAATTGTAGTGGTAAATGATCTGAAATATAATAGTTATAAAATAATAGACATACCTAATATAAAAATAATAAAATATTCAGATATTGGCAGCCTTCCAACATTTATTAAATCATTAATTGCACCTAATCACAGTATTTAAACTTTTAAACCTTGTCGGCTTTGCACTTTTAAGCTAAAAATATGAGTATTAAAAATGCAAATTGGTGATTAAAAATACAGAAATTTAAGAATGGAATAAATCCAAACATTCTTTTCGCATAAAATTCTTAACTATGAATGGTTTTGGGTCTCCTTTATCAAATACTTTTTTTGTTGAAATATCTATAGTTCTCCAAGACCAATTACGATTGCCATTTTTTATCTTATAGTTATACATGTCTCTTAAAGTTGACCCAAAGACCACACCATCTATTTTAGCCCATACAATAGCTGATGCACACATTGGGCATGGTTCGTGAGTAGTATATAATATACAACCGTTAAGATGCCTTTTATGTAGTAATTTAGATGCTCTTCTTATTGCGACGATTTCAGCATGTTGAGTTGGGTCCGTATCTAGTCTTATCATATTTCCACCCTTTGCTATTACTTTTCCAGATTTTACGATTATTGCACCTATAGCATAGTCTCCTTTTTCTTTTGCTTTAGCCGCCTCCCCTATTGTCATCTTCATAAAACGCTTTTCTGGTTTATACATCAAAATCATCAATCTATAAAATACCTGTTTCTTTAAACCCCTTTAGAAACCAATTCAAATTTTTATATTGGCTAAATTGTTTTTTATTAACCCACTTAAATTCAGTATGATCTTTATCATTTATTCTAAGATTCTTTGCATCTGTTTTTATAAGAAAGGGTAATACAATCCATCTTCCATATTTGTCCTTTGAAACAAACGGCTTGCCAGATTTAATTATTTTACCAGAGATACTCAATTCTTCTTTTAATTCTTCCAACATTATTTGCTCTACAGTTTCTTTTTCTTTATCTATGAAACCAGATATAAATTCCCATTCGTTTGGGGCAAATGTTTTCTTAGAGCTTCGTTTTGCTATTAAGAATTTATTTTTATTAACGATTAAAGCAGAACAAATGACATAAGTTTTCATATTAATAGAATCACAAATCAATTATTAAAACATGCTATTAAAAGTCAATCTTTATTCCGAGTTCGTACATTTCTTGAATTAACACAGTAATATTGTATGTAACAATTTTACATAACAATTCGTTTATCTGCGATGTTGTATTTCTCGACTTCAAAGTATCTCCTAACTTTCTCTTTATAGCAGAGAATGTACTCTCAATATTAGAACGTTTATGGTAATGTGTCATAAAGTCATCTTATTCATATTGAATTAGTGGTAAAGGGTAAATTTAGAAAATGGGTGAAAACATTAGACTTATTCCCTTAAAAATGCAAAAATAGGATTAAAAGTGCAAGATACCTTTTGAGTGCAAAGCCCGCCTTGTCGGCTTTGCTAAAACAGTAGCTTTTGAATCTTAATTCTTGAATAAATACAATAATTGGGGCACACTTCTAAATTTATGGATAAAAATGAGTATTTTAGTAAAACTTCGCTTTGCCATAATCCTTAAATATCTTAATAATTAAACAGATTACCCTATAATAAAACTTAGGTGAAAGCATGGAAAAGAATGAAAATAAAAAATTAGTCAACAGTATAGCATACTCTGAGATAATTTTAGATGTTAAAAAATTGCATCTAACAGAGCTTGGAACATCTGAAAGAGCTACGCTTCTTGAGAGTGTCGCACATAAAATAGGTACATTATCCCTCAAAATTAACAAAATAGAGGATTGTGAACTAGATATGAGACATGAGAGATTTGAGGTTGTAAAAATGCTTCATGCCAATGTGAGAGCTTTAATGGAACAGCGCAAGCAAAAAATCAGTGATGGCAGAACATATATTGAGCCAAGAATGGCAAAAGAATTATCTAATATCGTTATAACAATATTAACAGATAAGGAAAAAAATGATAGGCGATTTGTCGAAGGAGTAAATGATATACATAAACATCTTCGCAGCATAGCATTAGAGGAATATAAAAAACATTTAAGAAAGTGACTATGCGTAGTCCATTCTTATCCTATTTTTTATTTCATTATCCAATTCTATTATACTAGATATATTTTGGTTGTATTCTATTTGGTGATTTGATAGCTCTTTTTCAATTATTTTAGGTATCATACCAAAGCTAATTTTTTTATCCAAAAAAAGCCCAACAGCTGCTTCATTCGAAGCATTTAACGCAACAGACATACTACCATCTATTTTTCCAGCAGACAATGCAAGCCTAAAACATGGATACCTATTAGCATCCAATTCTGAGAAACTCAGTGTTTTTAGTGCCACA
>JAJZDG010000040.1 GCA_021828705.1 Microcaldota archaeon
GGAATTGCAAGTATAAATGTTTTCCTTACAGAATGTGCAACTCTTATGACCCTCGCCCATTCAGATATCAATAATTTTAGATCTCTTGGAAAAACATGTATTACATGTTTTGAATGTATCCATTCATCATTTTTTATTGGCTGAGCACCGGGAAAATATATTCTAAAGTGCGTGCCGAATTTAAATCCAGTCTTTAAAACATACCCATTATCGCGCCAATCTTTGTATATTGAATATAATTTTTGAAAATCTGAGCGTCTAGACGTTGCAATTGATATTATCTCGTTTTTAGTATATCCCTCTATATTTAGTATGCCACGCTCCATCAAAAAAAGTGTTTCGTATATATCAAGTTTATTTAGACTTCCATGATCACTTGCTTTATATGTCCCATATTGACCAAACCAATAGTTATTATATAATTCTCGCCCCATATCGCTCTTATCTACAATGGACACCAGATCATCTTCAAAAAATACACCATTTACATCTTTTGTATTTATCTTTAATTTAGTTGACGGGTATGCCTTGAAATTTACCTGTTTGTCCTTCTTTATATTGCCATCAGTACCATGCTCTTGTGGATATTCTATTACAAGACCCCTATCTCTCCAATCCTTATAGGTAAAATACCTGGCCATGAATTTATTATTTTTATTAAATAGCATTGCTATATCGTTGAATGTCAATTTTCTACCAGAGTCCGAAATACATTCAGCTTTACGCACATCCATTACATATAATGCCTCTTCTGGGCGTAATGTATATTTATTCATAATTTTTATTCCTATGTGCCCATTTCTTAGATTATCCTGGCTAGATTGATCTGTTACATAAATGCTTCTGATTTTTTCTTCGATGTTTATAAGAAGGCCCAATTTATCAACCATATATTGCTTTAACCATTTCCTGTTCTATCTCTGTAATTTTTGCCGGAAACACAATAGTACGCATGCCCTTCACTTTATTTAGTGCGTGGGCATCTTTTATGCTCAAAAATGCCTTATACTCATCATCTTGTGCGAGCTGCTCAATAATTATTATTTTTGTTGAATCTTTTATTATTCCTAATTTATGTATTGATTCGGCATGCTCCATATATCCTATTGCTTCATTTATCGGTATTGATGATGCTTCCTTTTGATCATAATCAAGCAATAATATAGTATGTAAATTATTCTCCATGTTCTTCTTTATCGTATCGTAAAATGATATTGGCTTATAATGCTCGCTAAAGCGCGCGATAGTTACTATTTGCCCAAATCTATAAAAATCAAGGCCACACTCACCCATTATCGCACTTATAATAGAGCTTGAATGTATTACTTTTATAGAAACATTAAACTTTGATGCTTTTAAAAATATTATTTTGTGTGTCGTCGCAATTAATGGATCCCCACCAACAAGTATTGTAATATCATGCTCCTTTGAGATAAGACTTTCAATGTGTTCCTCCAAATCTTGGCGTGATAATTTTTTAATTTTTTTGTTTATTAATAACTCTATATTCTTTATCTTAGATTCTGATATGCTACTTGTATAAGCATCAATAAACACATCTTTTGATATTTTACATGCATTTATACCATCCATTGTCATTCCGTCTTCAGATATACCAGTACCTACAAGAAATAGCATTAATGCACCAATTACCCTTTAACTCCATCCTTAGTTATTCTTATTATACATTCACCCTCTGGCATACTAGGCGAATCTACAAGCCTCACTATTCTTTTATCCTCTTTGCTCTTTCTCATATAAAGGCGTGTGCCTGCTGCATGTGCCATTACATTGCCCCCAATTGGTGTTGTAGGATCCCCAAAAAGTATTCCAGGATTATCCATTACTTGATTTGTCACATAAACAGCAAGTTCATATTTATCTGATAAGCTCTGCAATTTATGTATATGCATATTGAGCTTCTGCTGCCTTTCACCCAACGCACCCCTACCTATAAATTCTGCCCTAAATAAAGCGGTTAACGAATCCACTACTATCAATTTTATGTTTTTTTCCTGTATTAGCTTATCAGCACGCTCTACAGTTAATATCTGCTGTTCAGTCGTCTGGGCCCTAACGTAAATGATATTTTTAAGCACATCTTCTGGATCTAGCCCACTATTCTTTGCTATCTCTTTTATGCGTTCTGGCCTAAATGTTCCTTCAGTATCTATAAATAATACATTGCCCCCAAGACCCAATTTCTCTCTTGGTTGCTGTGCATTTACCGTTAATTGAAATCCAAGTTGTGTTTTGCCGCTTGAAAATTTTCCATAACTCTCAGTTATAGAGTTAGTTTCTATACCCCCACCGATCATATCATTTAACGAATCACTGCCTGTGCTTATTTTACCTAATATCATGCGTTTTTCAAATATTTCAGCTCCTGTGGAATAATTAATTGTTGTTGATTCTTTTGCAACTTGAACCGCTTTTTTTGCCGCATCAACGCTCATTCCAAAATTTTCAGATAAATCATGAGGATTTGCTATTGCTACCTTTTCTAAAGAATCTATACCTGCGGCGCGCATCTTCTCAGCAGTTGTCTCCCCAATGCCTGGAAGATCCTCCAATTCCCTTACTATTTTATCCTTAGCCATAATAAAACCTGTGAAGTCTGCAAACCATTTATATATTATTATACTAAAGCTATATAAATTAAGATTACAAATTAGATAAGAATTAACAATTTAGTTATATTTTTGAGAATAAGTGCCAGCGTGTAACACACGCTGGCAAGGCGACCAGTTCTTCACGACCTTCCTACAGTAGAGAACCTGTAGTTTAATATAAAAAAGAATATTTAAAAAGATTTGTAATTAGTGGAATTATATCATAAATATGGAATTTTATGGGTTTTTTAACACTCAGCTTGCCAGCGTTGGTGGCTGCGATAGTACTTGGTATATTACTGATAGTATTTGGTGGGAATTTTGGTCCACTAATGATAGCTAGTATGATACTTTTTTTAGTACTTTCAGCCATAGTTACTGCCTTTGGTATAACAAATAAGAAAAAAATAGGTGTTGCAGAAAAAGATAGGGGTATAAAAAATGTTATTGCGAACGGCCTTGCACCCCTTATTTTTTCGATCTTATTTGCTTATTATGTGCCACAAATACCTATTGCCCACATACTGATTCTTGGCTTTATAAGCACAGTTGCTGCGATAACCGCAGATAAATTTAGCAGTGAAATTGGTGTCCTTAATGGAAACCCTACTATGATATTTGGATTGAAAAAGGTTAAAAAGGGTACAAGTGGGGGTGTAACTAAACTTGGTTTAATTTCAGGATTTTTAGGAAGTGCAATTATAACAATTCCAGCAACAATTATGTACTTTTTAATATCTGGTACATATTATAGTTATTATATTGTAATTCTTATAATATTTATAGGATTTTTAGGAAGCATATTCGATTCTATGCTTGGTTATTTTGAAGAGTGTGGTTTTGGTAATAAATACACATCTAATTTTATTGCTAGTATACTAAGTGGTCTATTACTCGTAATAATATTTCTAATATAATCTTAGATATATGCGCCAATCGGGATTTGAACCCGAATCGCGAGCTCTTTCCTAGTAGATTGGGAAGCTCGTGTCCTAACCAGATTGGACTATTGGCGCATAAGCAAAATTCTATCTTATATATGGCATACCATGATCGCTTTCTTGTGGTAGTGGAGGCATCTGATTATTCATCTTTCCCTCCATCTTATTTATTTTATCTGCCACTTTCTTTATTATTACATCAAGTTCATCAGTCTTTATTTTCAAATTAAGTATTTCTGATAATATATTTATGACAGATTTTGCAGCTTGCGCATCATAATCCACAAACGCTTCTCCCATTAAACATGCCCCTTCTATACCATGTCTCTTACCAAATACAGGTATCATACCAGCAGCACCCCAAATAAAGCCCTTAGATTCTCCAAACACCACTCCTTTATCCTTTAATTCTTTTATTAATGCAGTATTTGTAACATTTCCAAATACCCTTGGCTTTTTCATATCCCCAGCATTTGAGATATAACCCCCAATCGTGTATATAAATTTACCATTAAGCTCATTAACAAAAAATTCAGTTATGCGCTCATTTATATCATATTGACCTTCTGGGCTCATTGGTTGAAAATCTCCAGTTAATATAACGATGTCGTTCTTAATGTTTTTTGTTCTTATTAAATAAAATTTATTACTCATCATCCTAATTGTACCTTTTTTTGTCATGAGAACCTGATTAGGCAAATGGGGTGAGTATAGAGTTGCTATGCGTTTTGCATTAAATTCTTTTTTAAGATGGGCAGCAACTATCTTCCCCACATTTCCAATACCTGGCAATCCAACAATAAGTATCGGATCGTTAAGTTTTATATTCGCATTTTTAATTATTATTGTATCTTTCATATTATCACCTAAAAAAAGCGCTATGCACTGTATGAACTAGCATAATTAAGTTATTATATTTTTGTTATATGTTATCCATTATGTCTGATTTTTCTTTCTTTTGCTTTTCTTTTTCCATAACAAAAACACCATCACTAAACATTTCTGAAATAGAATCTGTTGCGTCCTTTAACTTCTTTTCTGCTTCTAAATAATCATTTGCTTCAACAAGCAACCTATATTTAGGCGCACTTATATATTCTACAGTTACACCTATTTTAATCATCTTTACAAGCGCTTCTCTTATCTGTAAAATACCCTCTTTTGTGTTATAAGTTGACATTGTTAAAGTATATACAACCTTATACACTTTCTCTTTCTTATTTGATTCTATTATATTTATTATTGCGTCCTTTAGCTTTTTTGATATCTTTAATTTACTAAATTCCTCAGTATTATTATTGGCATTTTTCATAAATTCAGTAAATGAAGGAAATACTGATAATATAATTTTAGTAGTAGCCTCTTTTTCTTCATTTGTTGTTATTTTAACTTCTTTTAAGGCCTGTTGATATATTGCTGTTAGACGTTTTTCTAGGTTATAAGAATCCATCTTGTCTTTTGCTTGTTTATTATTTACCTTTTTTATAGATATATCAATAGTACCTTTAATTTTATCTATAAATATGACCCTACATATAACAGTCTGGCCATTATGTATGAATTCATGTATATTTTTTATCCATCCAGAAGATACTTCACGTATCGGAAGATAAGAGTCAATATCATTATATTCAATAAGCTTACAATACGCGCCGAACTGTGCCACTCTAGATATCTTAGCAACTACAAGATCTCCCACTTTTGGGCCTCCTAAAATGTCCATTTAAAACCTTTATGCACCTATCTCTATTTTTTTCTTAGTTCTAGTACCTATTACTCTTTCTACTCCAAAATTGCAAACTTTACATTTTAATATTACTTTCTGTCTTTGTGAAACCTTCTTCTTTATTGCTTGTCCTTTTACCTTACCATGATAACCTTTTAGTTTTCTTATTCTTCTTCTATTACCTATATTAAGGCCTATTCCAAATCCTGATCCTTTTGAATATGCCTTAACAGCATGATTTGTATGTTTGTTGCATTTTGGACAGAATGCAGATATTTCTTTATCTATTTTCATATTAATTACCTTCAAATATCTTTACAAATATTATTTGTAATGAGAAATACTTTGTCATTATCATTATTTATATCTATATATTCATCTTTTTTTACAGGACCTATTTCATTACCAGATGGTAATATTATTTTAGGTATCTCTTGTATTACTAATAATTTTTTATCTTTAATATTTTTATCAATATCTAATTTTTCAGATAATGTAAAATTTAACAGTTTTTTATGAAAATCTATTTCAATCTTAGGCATATTTTGGTTAATTTGTCTATTATATGCCACATATACAATTAATTTTTGTTTTCTTCTTTCATATATATTATAAAGAAGTTTTAATATATTCTCTTTTGTTGTTTTTTGTATTATATCATCATTATTAATCATATTGAATTGTTTTAATGTTTTATCATAGAAATCATTAGGTAATAATTGTAATTCATTAGATTGTTTTTCTTTTTGCCATACTTGCCATAAATAATCATAATTATCATCACTTTCCACTGTATCCACCCCATACTTCCGCTAATTTTTTTTATTGTTTGGTTATTATTTTATTATATAATGTTCTTTATATTAATATTATATAACATATATAAAAATATAGAATAGTGGAATTGTGGGGTCTATGTGTTAAAATAGCGAGGAGTGGATTT
>JAJZDG010000041.1 GCA_021828705.1 Microcaldota archaeon
CGTTACCGGTATATATAAATTAAAACTTGCGCCAAATATATAGGACATAAGACCTATCCCAAATCCGACAACAACAGGTATTCCAAGACTTGTAGGAAGCGTTGGCTTATTTGGCTTATTTCTATCTGTCGCGACTATGCCAGACTCTGAAAAATAGTTTATTACAAATTTTATACCTATTATTGTTGAAATAAAAGCAATCAACGCAGGTATAAATATTGTTAGAAATGAATGATACATTAGTATACCTCAACACATATCAATATATATTAATAAAGATGAATTAATTACATTAATAAAGATTACTAATAATGCCCCAGTAGTATAACTTGGATAGAACGCGGGCTTGCGGAGCCTGTGATCCGGGTTCAAATCCCGGCTGGGGCGTTTTTATTAAATAACAATAATAATTGTTACAAAAATAAAACACATAAATAAAATATTATCTTCTATTAATTGTGGATATTACCATATCAGTTTGATTGAATGGAACCACATTTCCGTTTCTAGTGATTAATACATTATCCCATTCATGCATTTCCATAATTTCCACAAGATGCTTTTTATCTTTCGTGCTCTTTGCTTTTTCTAATGAAAGTATAATACCATCAACATATATCCATCCTGAATAATTTTTTTGTTGCGATATTATACGCCTTCCGTTAGAAAATGTCTCTTCCAGATTAAAGAATCTAAAACCTACAGATTCTTTTGGCATGCTATTTATCACTGCATACACATTTCTTGAATCCACATTGCTTATTCTCTTTCTGCCATGCTTAAGCTCTGAATATTGAAATTCTACATAATTATAAACATATTTTCTTGCTATTGTTTTTTCAAGCACATTATACACCATAATTACACATTTTATTATCTTCCCAAAAGTATTTCAAGCAATTTTGACATTGTTTTTTTATCGGTAAAAATATCGTCCATAAACACATCTTCAATACCTTCTGATTTTAATATTCCAGATTTGTAAAGAGATGTGTGAATAAATTTCGCTTCTATAATTCTTGTTTTTCTAAAACTTGCAAAAGAGCAATCTGCCCTTCTGAATATTATATTTTGAAATGTTGAAAAATCAAAATTTGAACTGCTAAAATTTGTCCTAAAAAATGTGACATTTTTCAAAAATGAATTATAAAATGAGCTTCTAGACATATCACAGTTCTCAAACTCTGAATTTTCTATTTTAGTATTTGACAAATTACAATTATCAAAACGCGCATTAGATAGTTTTACACCAATAAAATTTATATTGCGTAATTTACAGCCCGATAAGTTTATAGGTATAGAATCGCGTTCCCCTATTCTTATCAATTCTCTTACATTATCCTCAGTTATATGTCTTCTTGAAAGTGTTAAGTACTTAGTATGTACCCCCTCAAGATAAATTGATTTAAATTTATTATTAGTCATTTAATTAACCTTTTATTTTTATATTTATACTTATTAAATTTTAGTTTCTTAAAAATTTTTCAATAAAACGCTTCTCAGGAGCAAGGCACGTTAAAAGATACTTTTGATATCTTATAATATTTAGATATTGCATCTTAACCAACTTGCCATCTTCATCATCAGATATTTGATCTGCATAATTTTTATAAAATGCAATTAAACTATCGCAGTTGGTCTTTAATTTTAATAATATATCGTCATAGCTTAAATGAGCAAGGCCGTTTTGTATATAATCTGTAAGTATTTCTCGCCTTATTTCCAACTTATGGTCTACTTGATCATTTAATGCCCTTAAAACTCGTTCATTTATTTTAAGAAATTCACTATATATTTCCAATATGAATTTCCTTTTATTTTGTTCTATGTATATATTACTAAATGCTTTCCCCCAAGGATATTTTTTTGCCAACTCAGGAAGCGTTTCCTTCTCAAGCCCATGCAAAGGTATTTCACTAAGTATTTTAATTGTTGACATATAGCCAAATAGTCTATCACTCATTTTAGGATTCTGTGCGTTTAAAAAGAGAGGTACAAGGCGCTTTGACAGATCTAATTCAGATACATTCATTAATTTCCTATTAGTCTCGAAAAGCAATGAATCCATATACCTAAGAATTGGATCGTTAGACCTATCTCTTTTATTTTCAAAATAATCAATACTATTTAATTTGTCTGATTGATCATTTTTCGTTTCATTTGAAGAGTTATCATTAAAATTAATTTCCGCTCCGAATATGGTGTTTTTCATCTCTAATACAACATTCCATTCAGTTAATAGATCGTATATACTTATAATTAACCCTAATACTCGTTGCGCTGTTGCTTCATACACTATTTCAACATTTGATTCTTTGAGTACATCATTTACCAATAATGCAACACGTTTTGGTGACTCCTCTATATCTAAAGCCTTACTTATAGCGCTCCATGCCTCTTGAGTGCCAACATATTTACTTGCCTTAAGATCTGCTATCTCAGAATATAACATTTTAATTCTGCCATTAGGCGATTTAGATTCATTCGTATAAACCACAAAATGCATCTGTTTAATCAGATATAAATAGCTTTTTACATAGAAATTTGCTTAAAGAACAATAACACATTATAAGCCCCAAAAGGGAATTGAACCCTCGGCCTTCTGCTTTATGGTTTTTGATTAAACGTATTACCAAAAAGATTACCATGCAGACGCTCTACCACTGAGCTACTGGGGCATACTTGAATTATTATGCGCGAAAATTATATATGGGTTTTTGATTATATGCATGACGAAGTCCATTATAAGATTTAAATATGTGTGTTTTGAATAGATAAGAGTGATAATATGGCAGACGAGCTTGACCCATTTATATTGTCTCAGAAACAATTGGATAATGCAGCAGAGTTAATGGACCTTGATCCTATTGCACATGCAATGCTAAGAGAACCAATGCAGACCGTTACTGCCAATTTCCCTGTAGAGATGCGTGATGGCAATAAGAAGATATTCACAGGCTTTAGAGTCTTATATAATGATGCCAGAGGTCCTGGCAAGGGTGGCATACGCTTTCACCCAAAAGAGAATCTTGATACGGTAAAAGCCCTATCCGCTTGGATGACCTGGAAGTGCTCGCTTGCAAATATACAGTTTGGGGGTGCAAAGGGGGGCGTTATAGTTGATACTAAACAGTTGAACCAAAAAGAGCTTGAAAACCTATCGCGCGCATATATTAGAACATTTGCAAAATTTATTGGTCCTAAAACGGATGTTCCTGCACCAGATGTATACACAAACCCGCAGATAATGGGCTGGATGATGGATGAATACAGCAAAATTAAAATGGATAATGAATTTGCGGTAATAACAGGCAAGCCACTTGAGGTATGGGGATCAGAGGGTAGATTTGATTCTACGGCGCTTGGTGGAATGTATGTGCTCAGAGAGGCTGCAAAATTAAAGAATATGAATCTTCTTGGCTCAAAAATAGCAATACAAGGCTTTGGAAATGCCGGCAATTTTGCTTTTGATCTTGTTACCAAACTCTTTGGTGCCACAGTCGTTGCAATAAGCGATTCTGAGGGTGGAGTATACTCAGAAAATGGATTAGACTATGAAAAACTAAAAAAAGCGAAGGCAGATACAGGCTCAATTGATGGATATAAAGGAGCTAAAAAGATAACTAATGATGAGTTATTAAAGCTTGATGTTGACGTATTAATACCAGCGGCCATTGAAAACCAAGTGACAAAAAAGAATGCAGATAAAATTGAGGCTAAAATACTCTTAGAATTGGCAAATGGACCTGTAACACCAGATGCTGATGATATATTATTTAACAATGGCGTTTTGGACATGCCAGACTTCCTTGTCAATTCTGGTGGTGTTATAGTCTCATACTTTGAATGGGTGCAAAATATTGAAAGCTATTATTGGAGCAAGGAAGAGGTATATAAAAAGCTAGATACCATAATAACAAAATCATTCAAAGATGTTATAGAAAAGCAAAAAGAGTATGCCGCAAAGGGCAAAAAAGTAGATGCCAGAATGGCTGCATATTCGATTGCCGTAAGTAGAGTCGCAAATGCGATGAAGGCACGCGGATGGTACTAAACAGTATTTGGTGATGTTATTAAACAAAACCGGTATAGATCATTTGCAAATGAGTTATTTAAAAAAATTGATGAAAATAAAACTGTAGATAAACAAATTTTAAAGAATTATATAGGCATTTACACTGCAATAACTGGGGGTATTAATAGCGCAAAAAAATTATTTATTGAATATGTAGGTAACTCAAATGAAAGCTCTGCTGGGTTATGTTATGATTCCAATGGAAATGGGCTTACTGGATTAAGTGCATTATTTGGTATCTTCTCTTACGTTGTTGGAAAAAAAGATGATGCTGCACAAATATATTCTATCATATCAAAAAATACGCCAAAGGGCCATTTTGGTCTTTATGGCGTAATAGTAAATAATAGTGATAAGACTAAAGATTTGCAAATTGAAGCTACAAATGTGAATGCGCTTGTGGGAATTTTAGCATTTTTAATAAAAGATAAAAAGTCTTCTGAAAATTTGTATAAAAATATACGTAAAAATATATGTATTGGGGCACATGGATTATTTGCACATACCTCAAATGAGATAGGTGCTGGAATACATGAACATACAGAAGATAATGCACTTATTGGGATACTTGCGGATCTTTTAGGGGAAATAGATTATGCAAAAGATATATTTGAATTAATAAATAAAAATGTTCCAAGGGACAAGGACGGTTTATTTGGATGGTGGGTTGGAGATAAATATGGTATGCCTGAGGGCAACTGCGCGATGGTCTTATTAGCTGCACTCCTTGAAGGTATGAAATTAACTGAATGATAAATACTGTCTATAAAGAATACAGTATGCACTATTTTTACATAAAAAATAAAAAAAGAGAAGAACTACTTCTTGCTGTGGTTCTTCTTTGGTGCCTTGCCTTTTGATAGGTAATAATATGCAAGCAGCAATACTACTACTATCAAAATTACTAATGCTATAAGCTCTGCAGATATGCCTGATGATGGTGCTACTTTTGTAGATGTTACATTAGCTGCGGCATATATTGTGAATGTGTAGTTAATTGAGGTGTTTATGTAGTTGCCGTTACCTAATGTCTCAAACATATACTTGTATATTCCAGGCTTTGATACCGTGCTGTTTATTGTTGTATTTGTAGTTCCAACCACATTGCCATTTAGATAGAGTGTTCCTGCAAGCATATTGTTTGATGTCGCTATTTTTGCAATTGTTGTACATGAACTATTTGCTGTGAAGTTATAGCTGCTACATTTATTTGTAAATGAGAGTGTTGGCTTCATCTTTGTAGTTGTTGTGTTTAATGTATTAGATGGTATACCCAGCTTTGTGGAATTCAAGGTGTTAGATGATGTGTTTATTGTATTAGTTGCTACAAAATTGCCTGGGACCAATGTTGATGCATTAATTGTCTTTACAACATCAAGCATTATTGATCTCTGGTTTCCTGATACAGATACTGCTGTTACGTTATACTTGCCTATCTGTGGAACAAATGTATAATTAAGATATGTTAATCCAGAGGATAAACTTCCAGAATAATTCTCAAGCACTCTATTCACAACTATTTCAGTTATTGAATCTACATTTGTTGTGTTGAATGCTTCTATTTTTATAGCATTTCCTACAGCTACTGTCATATTACTGTTTATTGTGTTCGCTACCATTATATTTGGAACTGTCTTCTTTGCAGGAATGCCTCCAGATGCACCTCCGCCGCCTGTACCTGTGCCACCACCAGAACCTCCGCTTCCCCCTCCTGTTGGGGTTGATGGGGCAGCGCTTGCATCAAATAACATTGAATTTGATGTTGTAATCATACCAACATTATCCTTCACTAGCACAATAGCATAATCTGCACCATTCATGGAGTTTATAATTGATAATGAACTGCTATTTAAACTCTGGTATCCAGACTGGCTTATCAATGCATTAGATGTTGAATTATATAACTCAAAGTTATAAGCATATGGCGCCGTTCCCCCAATTACGTTGCTTGCATACATTGTAAGTGTACTGCCATCTG
>JAJZDG010000042.1 GCA_021828705.1 Microcaldota archaeon
ATGTTTCCAGATGATGTATTTATACCATCGTTATTTCCATTGATCTTGAAAACAGCGCTGCCCTTTGATAATGTAATATTGTTTTCATTACCCTGCAATATAAAATTTCCTCCCCCCTTGCTTATTTTCAGATTGTCATTATTTCCGCTAATACTTGAATTACCCTTGCCATTTGTTAATGTTAAATTGTTGTAATTGCCTTGTATATTTATATTCTGTGTATATTTTGGGCTGGTATTAAGATTTAAATTATTGCTATTTCCAGATATTCTGGTGCATATATATCCGGAAATTAACATCCTTTCGATTGATATTCCACTAGTGTAGAAATTTACCGATTTATTGGCGAATGTAACAACCCCATTTGGACCTGAAATTTCTTCACCATTATTTGTCGGGGTTAAATATACATTCCCATGGGATAATTCATAAGTGTATATGCTGTTAGCAAGATCATTAGGGTTGGTTAATGATGGTTCTGGACCTTGGCTACAATTATCGTTATATATAATATATGCAAATTTATAGTTTATATCAACTACCTCATTATGGTCGCAGCTTGGTATTAAACCGGAAAGGCTAATAAGAGTTGCACCACAACCTGAAACATTTTGAAAATTTAGCATTGTTGTATTGCTCACATTAATTGAAGGGGTGTTTATGACATACGTTCCAGGTGCATTTTTTATTACTTTTATAGTAAATGTGCTTAAATTTCCCATGAGGTAGTTTTTAGAATTGATAGTAATAATAGCATTCTTTAGCTCCTGTTGTGAATATAACTGGGACATTTGTGAAATATATGGAACAAATTGTATGATATATGATGGAAAAAATGTTATTATTTCATTTGCCGTAGCTCCTTCATATTGCGCAGTGAGTAAAACTTGCGTAGATTTATTGCTATAAATATAGTTGAATGCAGACCCATTATCAAATGTAACAGCAGCAGTTGTATAAAGATTTGCGTTTGTATTATTTATTGAAAAGTTAACTGGTGCTTTGCCTATTGGCCTATTAAATGCATATACTATAGCAGTTATATTATCTATTGTATTATTCGCAGGTATGGTGTTATTATCAACTTTTAAAACTACAAATAAGGAAATTTTAGGAAGTTGGTTTATTTGGCTATATAAATTCCCAACGTATGTCGTGGGTGGTGGATTTTTACAACTATCATTTTTTATATAGGATACTAATAGGGAACAATCGCCTACTGTTAAATATAGGTATTGATGAGTATAAGCGGATTCTAATTGAGCAGGCATTTTGACCTGGCAGAGAAAGGAGCTTCCTGGGGGTATTAATCCATTGTCACATATGTATGTACTGGTATTTATACCATCATAATTTATTACAATTCTTGGATTTGATATTGTGTATGATTGTGTATTCGAAAGTAAAAGCACAGTTGCATAAGTATTGTTAGTTGCATAAAACCCTGTATTAAAATATTCACAATTTATCCCAATATTGAAGTCACATATCTGAGGTCTATTGCCAAATGATATTATTCCTGTAGTATATAACGCACCTACTATGAATATTACAAGAACTATTGCTAGACCATAAAGTGTCAAGTATTCTACAGAGGACTGACCATGTGCGCCTTTTTTATGATGTTTTTTCGTAATTCCACCTTATAATTTTATCAATTCTTATGTATTTAAAGCTACTTGAACGTTAAGTTATCATTTGATAACTAATTAAACATATACTATAAACTATTAAAATGTTCTTTGAGCCTTTTAAGCTCATCTTGATTATTAATTATTCTCATATATTCTATGTTTTTATGCATACCTGAATATGTAAGGTTTGCGCTTCCCGCAATAGCATAGTTGTTGCCAATATATAATTTTTCATGTACGAATTTTCCCTTTGGCACTTTTATGTGTAAATTACTACCCTTAGACTTTTTTTTATTTATTATATAAATTAAGAGGAGTATAATAAA
Organism: Microcaldota archaeon; assembly: GCA_021828705.1. Lineage (GTDB taxonomy): Archaea > Micrarchaeota > Micrarchaeia > Micrarchaeales > Micrarchaeaceae > JAJZDT01. The sequence goes on from JAJZDG010000042.1 coordinate 1,961, forward strand.
AATTAATAAAAAAAGTGAGGTTACAGTAAAGTTTAATATTATACTAACAGATAGAAGAATAAATAGAAATAAAAATAATTTTATGCTTCCATTTACATTTGTTTTGGTATTTAAAACCTCTAGCGCTGCCATATTAGATTTACTATTAGAAAGTATTATGCGCACCCTTTTAGATTGTGAATAATTCAGTAGCAAATTGGCGTAATCTTTGCTTATAAAAGGTGATATTATCATGAGCTCAGTGCTTTTTTTAAATAATTCTTCTATTAATTTATAGGAATTGCTCCCAGACGTTCCATCCATCAAAAGACCATTAGTATTTTTTTCTAATTTTGGATGATAACCATGAACCTACAATATAAAATATAAATTCTATTGCCGCGCCGGCGCCTATTTTTTTACCCTCATCAAACGTACGCCCCTTATAATGAATTGGGGCATTTTTTATCTTATAATTATTTTTTGCAAGCAATATTGCAAGTTCCATGTCAAATTTCCACCCATTTTCTACAAATGTATGACCTTTTATCATATCTTTGGTGAATAACTTATAACATACGTTAATATCCTTGACGTTTTGATTAAAGAGTAAATTAAATATTAGGGTATGCAGATCATTTGCATAACTGCCAAGCACATATCTATGACCAGATATAAATTTACGCATGCCAAATACTGGTGTTTTGTCATCAAATTTTGCCAACAATATTTTATAATCTTCAGGAAAATATTCCTCATCTGCATCTTGTATTATAATTATGCCTCTTTTGATATAATCTATTCCACGTCTAACAGAATACCCCTTGCCCATACGTTCTTTATTAATTAATAGAATTGTATTTTTATGCCCAGCTATCGCTTTTTTTATCTCAGTTAATGTATTGTCAATTGAAGGTTCATATACCAAAATGAGCATGTCTACAGTTTTTTGTGCCAATACGCGTTTTATCATTTTGCCTACGGTACGCTCCTCATTATATATTGGCATTATTACGCTAAAATACTGTCCATTAAACATAATACTACCCGCACTATCTGTTCTATACTAAAAGAAAATTTAAATAGGCGAATGTTTGTACCTATTAATCAGAACCATCAAGTATCTCAATAATCTGCCCCTGACCAAGACCTCCTGGGAATTTGTCAAATTTTATGACAAGATAATCTTCCTCTATATCTTCCACTACTCCAAACCATTCCCTATCCGAAGAATCCAAATATTTTACTTTTATGCCTTTTAGGCTTTGCAAATCCACCGCACCTGTAGGCGATGCTAATAGATGGTTTTTATCTAGCGACATTACTATTGCATTTGTCATTTCTACACCATTAATTATAATCCATTTCAACAGTTATTTATCAATTGCTTCAAATGTTTTTTATAAAATATATCATTAATGGGCCTGGAGAGATTTGAACTCTCGACCTCCCGATATCCGCTTAGAATTAAAATATACTAAAGCTATATATCAGTCGGGCGCTCCAACCAGGCTAAGCTACAAGCCCACGCAATTTCTATATTATAACAGCAGATAGATATTTATTATACTACTCAATGGCGTAGCAATTTACCATAAAAAATACATTATGCTTTTATCATGCGTTTTAAATTTACATCAATAACATTGCCATTGGGTTTCTCTTCCCTAAATATCTGCGTTTCAAATCTATACATCTTGACATTTGGCTGCATCCAATATCTGCTAGGAAGACCAGCTTTATCACATAATGCATTTAAAAACTCCTCCTTTGTCAGATTTTCTTCAACCGCAACGCCTGGCAGCAATAAACCTCTGTAAATACCATATTCAATACTTATACCATCCCTTCCAAGCATTAGATTTTTCTTTCTAGACGCTGCACTCTTTCCAAGATCCTTCATTTCTGAGAGCACATTTACCTCTATTAACGTTTCATCAAGTTCATAGTGTGAAATCGGAACAAATCTAGGGTCCTCAAACGCAGCTGCAATAGCTGCGTCAACTAAGGTATGATATACATATGAGTTACCATATAAAAAACCTATGCAACCACGTAGCGTTCTTGTTGGATAATGCTCAAGTGTTACAAATATTCCGTATTTATCCTTAAAATGAAGTAAATCTGATGATACCATGCCTTTATAGAAACGCGGACTCCTTATATACAATTCTATGCTGCTTCGCGCCGCTTTAACAAGCTCTGCACCTTTGTTAATATCATAAAAATGCACTATACCACCATATAGATATCCAAAGAATAATATTAATAAGTAGTAGTCCGAAATGAATACGTGGCTATGATAACTATATATACTGATGGCGCTTCCCGAGGTAACCCTGGCCTTAGTTTATCAGGGTACATAATATTTAGAAACAGCACACTTATAAAAAAGGGCATAATAGAAAATGGGATAGCAACAAACAACTTTGCTGAACATAATGCAATATATAATTCATTAAAATGGTGCAGTGATAACGTAGAAAATTTAAAGAAATATGATATAGTCCTCTATTCAGATAGCCAGCTCGCTATAAACCAACTTAATGGCAATTATAAAATAAAGGATATAAAGTTAAAGGAGCTATGCAATAAGACAATGGCACTTTTAAACAAGTTCAAATCCCTAAAATTTATTAATGTGCGTAGATCTGATAGTAACATATCAGAGGTTGATAGTATGCTTAATGAGCATCTTGATATGATAGAATCAAAAACTGATTGATTTGATTAAATACATAAAATTTAAATATTATTGATAATATCTAATATGGTATTAATGTGATTTAGATGGCAGGCGCTCCAAATGATTCTAACAGTAATGGCAAGCGTGAGATAGACCCGAAAGCCAAGGAGCACTGGATGAGAGGAAATAGTCTTTTTGACGAGAGTAAATTTGACGATGCGATAGCAGAGTATACTGAAGCTATAAACATAGATAAAGAGTATTCAAGTGCTTATTTTAATAGGGCGCTAAATTATGTTATACAAAAGGATTTTGATTCAGCAAGACGCGATTTGCAGGTCGTTATGGAGCTAGAACCTAAAAGCCCAGATGCACCATTACTCATGGGTGATATATCTGAACAGAGCAATGATCTGCTCAGTGCAAGATTTTGGTATGAACGGGCTGTAACAAATGATCCTAATTATACGGAAGGAAAAAATAGATTAGAGCATATAGATTCATTACTTCACATAGATGCAAAGGAGGTAGCAACAGAAACAAAAACGCAAATGGACCTTAATGCACAAAAACCTGCTTCGCCATCAATATCTATGCCTCAAAAAAGCACCAAAGCGCAACAGAATAAAGATGAAACTGTAATACAGGATGGGCAGATAAAGAAGATGTCATTTTACAAATCAACTATAAAATTTGATATGGTAATTGGCCTTAACAAAGTTAAAAAATATATGAATGATAATATAGTGCTTGCACTAAAAAAGCCTGAATTGTTCAAAAAATATGGCAAGAAGCTTGGAACCGGAACGCTTCTTTATGGTCCACCAGGTGTTGGAAAGACGTATATAATAAATGCTGTTGCGGGAGAGGCTGGCGCTAATGTTATTATTGCAAGAATAAATCAAATTGTAGATATGTATACTGGAAATACTGAAAAAAATTTGCATGCAATATTTGAGCAGGCACGTGATAATGCGCCATGTATCATAATATTCGATGAGGTTGATGCATTAGGAGTAAAAAGAAGCGGCGGAGGCGAAGGCGGAGAGAGTTCTGCAATGCGCCTTGCAGTAAACCAATTTCTTGTAGAGATGAATGGTATAGAATCTAACCCTGAAGGTATATTTGTGATGGGAACTACGAACCAGCCTTGGGATATTGATGCTGCTCTAAAGAGAAGCGGAAGGTTTAGTGACGCGATATATTTAAGTCCGCCACGATATAAGGATAGAAAAATGTTATTTGAGTTATATACAAGAAATAAGCCAAGGCATCATCTTAGCTATGGTAGATTATCAAGAGCAACAGCAGGATATTCGCCAGCTGATATAGAAAAGATATGTGATAAGGCTGCAATGCGCCCACTTTTGCATGAACATACAAGAAATAAGGAGAGAAAGCTGAATAT
>JAJZDG010000043.1 GCA_021828705.1 Microcaldota archaeon
ATCATCACTGAGTAAAAGTAGCGCAATTTGTACGTCAAAACCTCTGCCAAAAGCTGTAATTATATTGGCCGCGGAAAATTCCATAACTGCATCATTAGATTCGACAGTTACAAAATCCTTAGTCGGGCTAATTTCTATTTTTGATTTTGTACGTTTCTCTATTGTACTTACTATCTCTGGCATTTCGCGCATTCTCTTTATGCGTTGCGCATTAATATATACTTCCTGCATATTTTCACTTTTTAATAGTTGTCTAATCTTTAATTTTGAATTAGTTCATATAGATTAATATCTATTTAAAAGTATTTTTAAATTAAATGAATTGTAATTCCACTAATCCATATATACTATAACGTAAAATCAAAAGCTTTAAATAACTATCTTATTATAATATTTATGATTCAATCATGATTCATTAAAAGATGAATCATGAACAAGACATGACAAATAAATGATTTGGGTTGTTTGATGGCAACAAAAAAAATATTAGAAAAGGAGCTCTATGAAATAAAGATGGAGTTAGAGAAGCTTGCCTCAAAGAATGTTGATAATATAGAATTGTTAAAAGAGAAGCACGCTGCGGAGGATACCAACTCCAATATGCTTGCATTAATAAAGTTCATGATGGATGAGAATAAAAAAACAACTATGCTCATGAAGGGAATATCAGATACACTAACTCAGCTCACAAATGAGCTGAAGAGTGACCAATCTGGCGAGGCGACAGAACTTCAGGAGGGAACAGCAAAAGGTACCCGTGATATAAAGGAGCAGGTTACAGAGCTCCCAATATCTGGGCATGATGCAAAGATAATAGAGTACATACAGGTAAAGGGAATGGCATGTGCGGATGATATAAAGTTGCATATGGACTACAAGGGAAGAAATGCTGCATGCGCACGCTTGAATAGCTTATATAAACGCGGCGTATTGCAAAGATACCAATTGGGCCATAAGGTCTATTACAAATTTGATGCTGGCAAGGCGACTAATACGCTAATTATATACCCCCCGAATTAGATGGGTTTGGGTTCGAAAGGGCCCTCCCCTAATTCATCTTTTTTATACACTATCAATAAATAGGTTTTCTGGCAAAAGATAGTGTTGATTAAATGTCTAATGTAACTAGTAGTGACAGTGATTTATCGTCGTTTATATCAAGTTTGCCTTATACATATGAAGTTAGTAATAAGAGTACTGATATAATATTGAATTATAATAAATACGAGGGTAAAAACATCTCAATGGCTGGCAGAGTAATAGCTATAAGAAAAGCAGGTAAATTGCTGTTTGTAGATATATTAGATCAACACGGTAAAATGCAGTGTTATTTTGATTATAATAAAATAGGAGAGGAATTATTTAAAAGTGCAAAAGGTTTAAACTCTGGGGATATAATAGGGGTCGAAGGCATAATATTTAAAACAAAACCTGGAGAGATAAGTATAAATGTGGGTACATTTAAACAGCTTTCAAAAGCCATAAGGAATTTGCCTGATAAATGGAAGGGTCTTGTGGACGTGGAATCCAGATATAGAAAGAGATATTTGGATTTAATAGTAAATCCATCGGTGCGTGAAATATTTATAAAACGCTCTCTTATAATCAAATTGATTAGGGAATTTTTAGAATCGCACAAATATATAGAATTTGAAACACCTGTTATACAACCATTATATGGTGGTGCTGATTCGGAGCCTTTTAGGGTATTTGTCAATACTTTAAATGAAGAGGATTACCTTAGAATATCTAATGAATTATATTTAAAGCGGCTTATAATAGGCGGATATGAACGTGTATACGAAATTTATAAAGCATTTAGAAATGAGGATCTTGATACGACTCATAGCCCTGAATTTACTATGCTTGAGGCGTATATGGCATATGCTGATTATAATGATATGATGTCATTAAATGAAAATATGTTCAATAAAATTGTCAAGCATTTATTTGGTTCAGAAGAGCTTGAATATCAGGGTAAAAAAATAAGTTTTAAAATTCCGTTTGCACGAATAAATTATGCTGATGAGATAAGTAAGCATATAGGAAAGGATGTTATGAAATTAACAGACGATGAGCTATTTACTATTGCAGAGCGCCATGGGGTGCGTTTTGATAAGGGTAAGCGTACACGCGCACATGCCTATGATAAATTATTTAGCAATTTAGTGCAGCCAAATTTAGTACAACCAACATTCGCGATAGATTTTCCAAAGGAGACGTCTCCATTGACCAGACCTAAAAGAGGCAATTCTGCGTTAACAGAACGGTTTGAATTATATATATGTGGAATAGAATTATCAAATGCATATTCAGAATTGAATAATCCTATAATACAAAAAGAGAATTTTAGAGCAGAAGAAGAAAAGGCAGCCCTTGGGGACAAGGAGGCTGAACCATTGGATAATGAATTTGTTGAAGCTATGGAGTATGGAATGCCGCCGACTGGTGGTATAGGTATAGGTATCGATAGGTTCACAATGATATTAACAAATCAGAGTTCTATAAAGGAGGTAATAATGTTTCCAATGGAAAAGAGACATATTGGCAACCAAAAGGATACCAAATCAAATCAGTAAAAATTTGAAAAATAAAATATAAAAATAGAATGATAATTCCAAAAATGGAATTATCTGCTTAGAAGATCTGTAGTCTCTGCATTGGATACTTCAGCACTCTTTTGCCCCATATCCGAAACGAGCACAACATCTCCAACATTCTTTATGCTTTTATATAAAACACTCTTTTTTTGCAATATCTTCTTTAGATCATCATTAGATGAGCTTCTAGGTTCCTCCATAAGTATTCTGCTCACTTCACCACGCTCAAGATCTATTATCATCTCACGAACCTCTCCGAGATACTGACCAGAGTCACTATACACATCCTTGTTATATATTTCAGATACACGCATTTCATCGCCTCATTACTCTATAAAAATGTAATATATTTAAAACTATGCAATAATATGTACGAATTTAATATTAGCGGAATTGATAATTAGGCGTTAAATTAGTATATGTAAGCATATAGAGAGTAGCCTATTTAATGATCCATCTTATCTAATTTTCTACCTAACCTGTATAATTCAAATGTAATACCCATGGTTATAAATCCAAGAACGCATACTCCATCAAAGCTGCTACTTAAACTCTCACTATTCTCTTTATGTACTACTGTAAGATGTTGCGCTGTTAAATCATGTGCTTTCTTTATAGTAGTTTTATTTGGTGGTGTAGCAATAATTGCTCCCGCAGTAATAATTCCAATAATTGCACCACGTCTTAAAATGGTTGAGAGATTGCTATGTTCACTATTGTTGGTCTTTGTTAATTCTGCCATAGCTAAATTCTATTTTTTCAAATATAAATAAATATCGACATATAAAAAATTAAAATCAGACCATGAGTTAAATGTTTGCTAAAAACACCGAAAGGTTTAAATATATATTTATTCACTATTAGATTACTAGTTATAGAAACCTTTAAAAGCTTTATCCTATTTTGAGGAGAAAAATTGGTGTATAAACGTGGCAAACGAAAAAAATAGAAAGGAAAAATCTGAAATGGAAGATTCTGGAGAAGATGAAGAGAACGAAGAGATGCGGACTGTCGTTTTAGACAATAATAGACTAAATGTTAATATGCCTGAGGGCAAAAAGAAGCGCGGCAGGCCAAAAACAACACATGAAAGCAAGGATGTATCAGCATCCAATTATAACTCACAGGATTATAATCAGAGAAAGTGTCCTAGCTGTGGAAGTGTGGATATAATATTTGATAGTGAAAGAGCTGAACGCGTATGCAATAGCTGTGGTTTGGTATTAGAGGAGAATGCAACAGATACAGGTCCAGAATGGCGTGCATTTGATCCAGAGCAGCGCGCATCACGTTCTAGAACAGGAGCTCCGGTCAAATATGCAAAGCCAAATCGCGGTCTTGTAACGGAAATTGACTTATATAATAAGGATATTAGGGGAGTTAGAATTCCATCAAAGCGTCAGGCGCAGCTATATAGAATGAGAAAGTGGCACAAGAGAGCTAGCATAGCTAGTTCAAATGAGCGCAATTATCTAATAGCATTACCTGAGCTTACGCGTGTATCAAGTTATCTTGGTTTGCCAGATAATATAAGGGAGACTGCAGCGCTTTTGTATAGAAAGTGTGTGCAAAATAATTTAATAAGAGGCAGGCCAATAGAAATAGTTGTGCAAGCGGTAATATATGCAGCATGTAGAGAATCTGGAATGCCAAGGACACTTGATGAGATAGCAAATATATCTGGCGTAGCAAAGAAGGATGTGGGCCGCGCATATAGAATAATATCCCATGAATTGGAGTTGAAGATGCCTCTAATAGATCCGGTAGCATATGTTCCAAGATATGTCAACGCGTTAAAATTAAGTGGAGACGCTCAAGAGAAGGCGGTTGAGCTTTTGAAGATGGCAATGAAGAAAGGATTGCTATCAGGAAGAAGTCCGACTGGGGTGAGCGCAGCAGCCGTATATATTGCTGGTGCAATTGTGGGCGAGCGCAGGACACAAAAGGAGATAGCAGATGTTGCTGGAGTTACGGAAGTAACAATCAGGAACAGATACAGGGAGCTAAAAGAGCAGCTAAATTTAGATGTAAACCTGTAATTATTAGAGTGATTTGATTGAAAATTTTGGCAGTGTTTGCTTTTTTTATGCTGCCATTTATTCTATTTTTAGGTATGGGTGCTACCACCAATACCACTATACCTGCAAATTTTATTAATAATGCTTCTATTGCAATGCAAATAAATAACACAATGTCATATGTCAAAGAGGTTAATGGCAGTGCCTATCTGATTTTTTACCCAAATTTATCTATAGCATACAATGATATAAATGCAGCAAAAAATGTTTCTGGTAATAAATCTAAAATAAATTATCTATTATCATCAGCAAAAAATAATGCAACGTATGAGAATAACATGTTAAATGATTATAGATATATCTCATTTATCGTGATGATTTTTTTTGCTATTATATCAGGTTTTATATTGTATAAATTTACCATTCCCTATAAAAATAAAATTTATAAAATAAAAAATAAAAATAAGAAAAAAGAATAACAATGATGTTAGTCAACTGACTAACTTTCTCTTTTTTGTAGAATAGCTTTAAAAGCTTTAATTAACCATTAAAAATTGGTGTGAGAATATGGTTGTTGCAAACGATGAGCTAACCGAAGGAGCTGAATATCTGGTGGAGGTATATGCAAAAGGTGCGCGCGGAGAGGGAATAGGCAGAGTTGGGAATGTAGTAGTAATGATAAAAGACGCAAAGACAAGAATCGGTAGACAGTATAATGTACGCGTTACAAAAATACATAGAACATTTGCATATGCTGAAATAGATGGTGGGGAGCGTTTAGCTCAGATAGTGGTGTAATCCATTATCCTTTTTATTTTTTTAATATAATAAAATTATATATGTTCATTTTCTAAGTGATCTACTATATTTTTCTATTGATGTTTTGGCTATACTATATATGCTTTCGTCATCTACATCTACAATTCGTTTAAATTCATCATTTTTGGATTCTAAGACGCGTTTTGCTGCACTTGCATGTGCCATTACTGCTTCATGACCAAATGTCCAATTCTTCTTTCTTTTTGGGGATATTATTATTCTAGTGTATAATGTTGGATCCCCTATTACCTTTCTTGCAATCTCCCCCCATTTAATTATTGCAATCTGGCCGACGCTCTCATAATTATCATTTTCTATGCTTAAAATGCTATTCTCGTCGTTATTTAAATTAAATACGAGCATCGCCGCATCAAGGTATGTTTGCGCGGCGATTTGCATTATTGTTCTACCTTCCTCATCACTTAATCTTCCTATTTCGATGTTAGATACTGCTTTTAAAGCGGCTTTGTTACTACTAAAAACAGCTGCATGCCCAATAGACCATCCGTCT
>JAJZDG010000044.1 GCA_021828705.1 Microcaldota archaeon
CTATGATTTTGATGTGCCAGTATTTCTTGACGGTATGATATTAGAATCTAGCGCAATACATACAGCATATCCAGAATATCTAAAGGAGAGTTTGAAAAATAGAATATTAAATAATAGGTCTCCGTTCGAAAGTGAGATATTTGAAGTTGTAAAAGGCGAGCGTGATGTTGTTTATGAAGGAGGTCCTGCGATAATACTTGCAAGCGGAGGTATGATGAATGGCGGTTCCAGTGTCGAGTATTTCAAAAGGCTTGCAGATGATCCTAAAAATACGCTTATATTCACAGGGTATCAGAGCGCGGGATCGTTAGGTAGACGCATACAAAATGGCATAAATGAGGTACCGCTTCCTAATGAGGATGGTAAGATTGTGCCATTTAAGGTAAATATGAATGTAGCAACCGCGGAAGGTTTTTCAGGTCATAGTGATAGGAGGCAGCTGATAAACTTTATGCAGGATTTACGTCCAAGACCAAAGAATATATTTACGATGCACGGAGAGGAGCATAGTTGCGAGGAACTTGCGCGCGCTGCGGAGCGCATGTTGCATATAGATGCACGCGCACCAAGAAACTTAGATTCTACGCGTTTGAAGTAGTATGTTGTATATTTTATTTTTACTATTTTTTGACATTTAATAACAACAAGTATTTTATAGATGTGATGATTTTATAAAATGATTCATATGGAGAGCTTTAGGATACCTTCGGATGTTTTTAAGCCTATAAACTATAAAATAAAAATAACAACAGATATGGAAAAATTTGTATTTAACGGTGAGGAGACAATATCACTTGAGCTGTTAAAACCCACTAATAAAATAAGGTTGAAGATAAAAGAGTTGAAGATACTATCCGCTCAGATAATTTATAATGGTAAATCTATTAAGCCTAAAATAGAATTAAAACCAGATGCAGAGGATCTGATACTTCTATTGGATGGAGAAATAAGCGGAAATGTGGTTGTAAAAATAGATTATTCCGGAATTAATAATGACGGTATGTATGGGTTTTATAGAAGTTCTTATGATAATAAAGGAAAAAAAGAATATATGTTATCATCCCAGTTTGAAAATTCGGATGCCCGTGCTGCGTTCCCTTCATTTGACGAGCCAATATTTAAGTCTACATTTAACATAACACTTGTTGTAGATAGGCAATATGATGCAATATCAAATATGCCAATACTAAAAGTTGAGTATCTGAAAAATGGCATGAAGATGGTGACATTTAAGCAGAGCTTAAAAATGTCAACGTATCTTCTTTATTTGGGTGTTGGCAGATTTGAATATAACACTGGAATGTATAAAGGTAAACCTATACGCATTGTTACAATTCCAGGAAAACGCGCATATACAAATATTGCGTTAGAATACGCAAAAAAGTTTTTGGCATTTTATGAAAATTATTTTGGTATAAAATATCAGATGCCAAAGCTTGATTTGATTGCTGTGCCAGATTTTTCTGCGGGTGCTATGGAAAATTGGGGTGCAATAACATTTAGAGAGGTATCCATACTTGGAAATAATAAATCGGATATGGCATCAAGGCATCGCATAGCAGAGGTAATAGCGCACGAACTTGTGCATCAATGGTTTGGAGATTTGGTAACAATGAAATGGTGGGATGATATATGGCTTAATGAGAGCTTTGCAGAATTTATGAGCTCAAAATCAATAGACAAACACTACCCAGAATTTATGTACGGAAAGACTGAATATGTAGAAAATACGCTTACTGCAATGGCGGAAGATCATCTTAAAAGGACGCGGGCAATATATGCCGATGTAAAATCTGTGGAAGATATAAGCGCAGCGTTTGGTGGCATAATATATCAAAAAGGAGCAAGTATACTACGTATGTTAGAAGACTTTATAGGGTCTAAAGTTTTTAGAAATGGGCTGCAAGCATACCTTAAGAAATATAGTTATAGTAATGCATCACGAAGTGATCTTTGGGATGCACTCGACGACGCTGCAAAAAGAGAAGGCATGAATATTAAAATATCCAAGATTGTAAATGACTGGATAGTAAAAGAAGGCTATCCCATAGTTGAAATAAAACATGACGGCAATTATATTACTTTAAGGCAAAAAAGATTCTTTTTATCAAAAAGCTTTAAAAATGCAAATTTATGGTCAATACCCATAAAATATGTAACAAGTAGCGGCGCAGTAAAAACTATGGTAATGGATAAAGCAGAACATAAAATAGCTATAGGGAAAGAGGCGTGGATTAAATTAAATTATGGTCAATATGGCTATTATAGGTCTTTTTATAGCAACGATATGCTTATGCAAATTATCAATGCAATAAAATCAAAAAAGCTTCGAACTTCAGAATCAATAGACATTATAAGCAATTTATTTATATATTTGAGAAGCGGCAGGCTGCAAATAGATGATTTTACTAAAGCTGCAAATGAGCTCTTTGGATTTAATGTGCAAACGGATCTGTTGATAATATCCTATATGCGTTGGTTAAATTCTATGGTAAAAAAAGAGAAGCTATCAACTCCAAATGTTAAAATGCTGAATACAAAAATATCTAAAAATTTAAGCAGGGTTGGATGGCATACAAAAAAGACTGATAATATGCTAGACATTTCCTTGAGATCAAGCATGTTATTTTATCTTAGTATGTTAGAATACAAACCTGTTGTGCTTAGACTTAATGAGATGTTTAAAAAATATAAAAAGGATGAGAGTAAAATGGATGCCAATCTACGCAGTATAATATATGCCAATGCTGCATTTAGGGGCGGCGCGCAAGTTTATAATGTACTTTTGGATAAATATAAAGCGATAAATCTGCCCGCCATAAAATTACAGGCGCTATCCAGCATGGGCATGTTTTGTGATAGAATGCTTGCAAAGAAATCTTTAGCACTTACACTTTCTGCTCAAGTAAGAAAGCAGGATTCGCATTATATAGTGGCAACAATGTCATCGAATCCCTATACTAAGGATTTACTTGTTAATTTTGTGGAGCAAAATTGGAAGCGATTAATGTTAATGTATGAGCCAGGAACGCTGATGCTCCCATTTTATGTTAAAGTATTGGCCACACAAAATAATGAATATATATTATCTAGCATAAAGAAATTTTTTTCAAACAAATCAAATATACGTAACGACATGAAAATGGCATATGACCAAGTAATCGAAATCATCAATATTAATATAGATTTTATAAAAAAGAATAATATATCGTGAAATGAAATAAACATGTTGTGAAAAAATGTATCTTATATATCTTTTTTATGCATATTTATTTTTGATGGTTTTAACCTCATTCTTTTTAGTTATGCTAAATTTTGTAAAGCAAAAAAATGAGAATTACAAAAAAGGTAAATATTCTCCAAAAGTGCTCGTTATATTGCCATGTAAAGGATATGATTTGGAATTGGAGAATGGCATACGCTCCTTATTGTCACAAGATTATAAAAATTATGACCTAATATCTGTTGTTGCTTCGAAAAATGATGCCGCATTAACGTCCATTAAAAAATTAGGGTTAAAATATATTCTGAGCGATAATAAAAGATTTGCGCGCGCAAGCGGAAAGGTGCGCTCACTTGCAACGGCATTTTTGGCGTATAGAGAAGCATATGATGTTTTTGTTGTTGTGGACTCAGATACGATCTGTGCCAAAAATTGGCTCAGTTCATTGATAAGTCCCCTATATGATAAAAATATTGGGATTGTGACAACATTCCCATTGTTTATCCCCACAAAAAAGACTGGATTTTGGGCATATGTAAAGACTGTTTGGGGTTTTGTGGGTTTGGGACTTATGGAGAATAAAAAAACTCGCTTTGCATGGGGTGGCAGCATGGCATTTAGGAGTTCATTTATAGATGATTTGGCGTTAGAACGTTTTGGTAGGGCGCTTTCTGACGATATAGCCCTTACTAGGATAGCAAAGGAGCGCAATCTTGATATTGCATATATACGTTATGGCTTAGTCAGAATACCATCAAATGATGGCGTGCGCAAATTTATGGAATGGTCAAATAGGCAGACTGCATTGATGGTTCTTGGAAATAAAAAGATATTAAATTATGGTATATACTTTTATGCAATGAACATAATATTATTGGTGTCATCAATTATTATTGGTACATTTTATAATGCCTTGATATTTTTGTTGCTACTGCCTTTTGCGATAGGTATAATAAAATCATATAAACGCTCGAAAATTTTAGATTTGCGTATAGCAATAGCCTCATTGATTATAAATTTTATATATATATTAAATCTTTTAAATGCAAGAAGTGCAAAAACTATAACCTGGCGAGGCAGAACATATAAATTGGAGCAGAATTAAATAAAAAAGCATGTGTTTACGTATTACATATTGCAGCATACATTATGCTAGTGAAATAGGAAGCTATTTAATATTTTCTTTTTAATATATCTATATTAGTCGCGTATCTATGTTTTCTTTTATGGTGAGCCATTGGTTTCAAGCTATACTCTTGTCCCGGAACATTCGCTTCTTAGTGAGAGCGATGCAAAGAAAGTAGCAAAGAAATTTAAAATACCTATGGAAAAATTCCCAAAAATACCTGCAAGTGATCCACAAGCACAGAAGCTAAAAGCGGTGCCAGGGCAGCTCATATCTATAAAAAGAGACGACGGAAATGGGGAGTATGTTTATTATAGATACGTAATAAAAGGATAAGACTACCCCTTTATAATTAAGGTTGGTTTAATGAGCGGTCACGAAATTTTAGAGTCTTATATATCCACAGTATCTATGGTTCAACAGCAAATAGAGAGCTATAATCGTTTTATACATATTGGTATACACAAAATTATAGAGAGCCAGGATAGAATAGAGCCTGATGTGCAGAATTTTGGCATAAAACTAAATAGCATACGACTAGAGCAGCCAAAGATAATAGAGTCAGATAGCTCAACTAAGAATCTTATGCCTCACGAGGCAATGATAAGAAATCTTACATATTCAGCTCCAATGTATCTTACATATACTCCTATAATAAGTGGCATAGAAAAGACTGTGAATATGGGTGAGGCATATATAGGAGAGCTTCCTGTAATGGTAAAGAGTGATTTATGCTATACTAAAAATATGGTTTACGATCAATTATTAAATGAGGGTGAGGACCCAGACGATCCTGGCGGCTATTTTATAATAAAGGGTACGGAGCGTGTGTTGGTAGGGATTGAGGATTTGGCCCCAAATCGTATGATATGTACGCGAGATCCAAAGGAAACAATATGTAAAGTATTCTCAACAACGCAGCTTAGTTTTAGAGGCAAATGCAGCATAAAAAGGGATGAATATGGAATATACAATATAACATTCCCTACATTTTCAAAAGGACTTGATCTCATTTTGGTTTTAAGGGCATTAGGGTTATCTAATGATGCTATATTGGATCAAATAGTTGAGAAGGAGATAAAGAATGATATGATACTAAATATAAGCGTTAGCAAGGCAAAGGATATGAGCGTATCTGAGGCGCTTGCTGAGCTTGGAAGATTGTCTGCGCCAAATCAGGCAAAGCAGTATCAGGATAAAAAAGCGGATGTTCAATTAGATACATACATTCTACCGCATATCGGTATATTAAAAGAATCGCGAATAGAGAAGGGTAGATACCTTGTAAGTATGGCAGAGCGCGCATCCATGGTCGCATATAAGTACATAGAGCCAGATGATCGCGATAATTATAAGAATAAACGTATAAACCTTGCTGGCGATTTAATGGAGGTTCTATTTAATAATAACTTCAAAGCGTTTGTGCGTGATGTGAAATATAGAATAGAACGTACAACTGCAAGAGGGCGCAGAGTAACTGTTAGGACAAATATAAATCCTGATACGCTAACTGAAAAAATATTATATTCTATGGGTACAGGTTCATGGCCAACGGGTCAGACTGGCGTATCACAGGTTTTGGATAGGACTAATCTTG
>JAJZDG010000001.1 GCA_021828705.1 Microcaldota archaeon
ATTCGGCACGCACTTTAGAATATATTTTCCCGGTGCTCAGCCAATAAAAAATGATGAATGGATACATTCAAAACATGTAATACATGTTTTTCCAAGAGATCTAAAATTATTGATATCTGAATGGGCTAGGGTCATAAGAGTTGCACATTCTGTAAGGAAAACATTTATACTTGCAATTCCTGGTAGGAGTAGGAAAAAGAAGCTTTCGATTGATTTTGTATTATACTATAGAAAGAATGGCGTTGCAGAGGCCCCTGGAAAGGATATACCAAAATATTCGATGCTCTCTTTAAGCGAGGACGAATATATTGGTGGAAGTGAATTATCTGCTATTATAAATGAGGCCAGAGCAAGAAATTCAGAATTAATAATTGCAATAGC
Organism: Microcaldota archaeon; assembly: GCA_021828705.1. Taxonomy (GTDB): domain Archaea; phylum Micrarchaeota; class Micrarchaeia; order Micrarchaeales; family Micrarchaeaceae; genus JAJZDT01. The sequence goes on from JAJZDG010000001.1 coordinate 382, forward strand.
TGATAGGGAGACCTCCGTAACTTATTATAAAATAAAACAGATAAAGCTGCCAGGTAGCGAATTTGAATATTATGAGATAGACTGGATGCAGCCATAATAAAATAACAAAATATAAATAAATTACATGTATCTGTTTAGATGATAAGATGTATAAAACGCTATTTATGTTAATGGTCTCAACACTGATAATGACGATTGCTATTTCTAACCCTACAAATACCGCACAGTTCGTTACAAACAACAGCACAATAAATCTACATCAATATGGCACTGCAAATATCACATATACAGTCGAACTTATTAGCGGCATGTCTGGATATAGTAAAATAAATTTGACAAATATAAATGTGTTAAATTCTCATGGCATAACTGTATCATTGACAAATATGTCTGGTATTGTACCATTCTCAGGTAAATTGGTGGTGAGCGCAGGCCAAAATACCTATCCTATGTTATATAATTTGTCAATAATCGTTCTTGGAAATGATACGCAGGCAACTCCAACAACTCTATATATAAATGTGATAAAATACAATAGCACTGTAATTTCTTCAAATAATATTACACCTCCAAATTTGTCAAATAATTATATACCAATTCCACCAACACCACGCCTATTAAAGATAAGTGAGATTAATAATAGCATAAATGGTATAAATGGAGCTAGATTAAATTTTGGGAATGTTACTGTTTTAATACCTCCAAATACATATATATCAATAAAAAATAAGAGTTATTCAAATTACAACTTTTCAATTATACTCTTCAAACCTCAAAATATGTCTATTGCACCGTTGCCATATAACGTATCATATGCCTATGGCTTTGCAGTTAATGGTCAGATAACACCAAATATAAAATTTATAACACCAAACGGAAATATTCGTAATATAACAACGATATTAAAAGGTAATAATACCTATACAGCCATGCAGTTCGGTGGGGGCAGTTACAATTCTATAGCATATAATTTTGGCAACTATGCTAGTTATATGAATTGGACATTTAATTCTGAAAATAATACGATTCAAAATAATACTAATTATCCTGGAGCGTGGGTTGTATTTCATGCGCCGTTTGAAATATATTATAATCATGGGCTTATAGATATGGGTATACCTCCACAAAACATTACGTCCAATACATTGCCATCAAATGCATCAATACCTAAAACAACAAGCGTTACTGGCGCTACAACTACTATTCCAATTACAAATGCAAATGCTAACGGAGCATACTCAAAAAGCGATATACTATCATATTTAACATATGCTGCGCTGGCCATAGTTGTAATTGCGATAATATTTTTGGCATATAAAAGAAAGAGATAATTATGTTGCAACCTACAACTACAACATTAGGCTCTTCAACGGATAGTTTTGCAATAATACTTATAATAATTGCAATTTACTTGACACTAAGGATGTATAAGAATTTTAAAGGCACAAAATTCAAGAAATCAAAAGTTTATAGACTGCCTATAATATATCTACTACTAACGTTTATTTCACTCTTTATTTTAAATCCATCTATTGTAGAGATAATAGCGGTTTTGGTTTTTATTATAATAGGTTATTTTATAGGTTTTTGGCTTAGTAATTTAGGTCTAAAATTCTTTGAAAAGAATGGAGAAATACATTATAGGCGGGCTCCATTTATACTTTTATTGTGGTTGATATCATACATACTTAGATTTTCAATCGAGTTTTTATACCCATCAAATGTTTTATTTGGTTTAGTTACTGAAATGCTTCTAGCAGTTACATCTGGTATGGTGCTAGGAGAAGCAATACATATAATCAAAAGCCATAAGCAATATAAAAATAAATAAAATATTCTTAGTACTTAATCTATAGCAAAAGTTTAAATCAATAATTTATAACTGTTTCAAATCCAAAGAAATTTCCGTACCTTTTTGCCTCTTCTTTTGCTTGTTTAATTCCATCATTGTCTATCTTTACATACGGCTTAAGAGTTATAACCAACTTATTCTTTACAATTTTTCTACTCCACGCTCCGACTACCTCACCATCAACAACTATAACTGGAACGAATATGCCGTTGCTATGAATTATCGATACCTTTCTTGTTTTGGGCGTTCCATTCAATGCCCGTTTCATCTGGGGATTCCCAAGCATTGCTTCTCTATCAGCGTAACTTACAAGATATTCATCAAATGCAGGAAGCAGATGAACCGATTGTTCATTATCTGGCTTCGAGATCTTCTTTGACATGTAATATGTCTTCCCATCTATTGTTTCTTCTCTAATGTCCGAACCCACATTTTCTATTCCTGCCTTTGCATCCTTAACCGTTAATCCAGACCACCATATATAATCTTTAATTGTTGCAGGGCCGCGGCTTGTGAAATACTGCCGGGCCAGCTCAGTTTGAGCCTGCTCTGCAGATAACAAATACTCTTTTCCTATATGATCATCCATAAGAACGAATGTCTGCTCCTTCCCAGAATATGGCCCGAAGCATATCAATCCGTCCCATGCTGCACGGTAAAGCATGTGGTAGCCGAGATTGTTTTTTGATGAAACTCCACCCTTCTCAAGTATATTGTACATCTCCTTTCTTGTAAGCTGTTTTTCTTTCTTTAATGCATTGTAAAATAGCTTTTTTGTATTTTCTATCACATTATCGCTTAAGCCAAGATGTCTATCTCGCATCATAGAGGTGTTTAAAAGCCGTGGTGCAAATAGCTTCATCATCCAACGTATGTCTTTTGAGGCTGCAAAGTGTATGGTGCCACGCATAAGCCATGTTCTTGTTATTCTCCTTTCGTTTATTGCCTTTTCAATATCAGCTGCTTTGATGCCTTCCTTGCATCTTAGTCCAATCGCCCAAAGAGATGCAGTATAATCCTGAGCTTGGATAGCCCCCATAGATTCGAGCACCTGTTCAGGACTATTCAAATCCCCATTTATATGCTGAGCTGAAATACGATAATTAGTTATATCGGAATAATCCATGATAAGAATAATCCCTAAACATATTTATTTCCCACACACACTATTAATCTAAAAATATGCTAATTATAAATACTATGTTTATGAACTTGGCGTCATGAAAGCTTCAAGCAGGCCAACGAGAGTTTTATATGCTATTACTGCCTGCTGTTATGTTTGGAATATTGTTCTACAATAACTTTTATTCCTAGCAATACTCTATCCCAAAAACTTTCTGCATCTTTGTATCTATTTTCGTCCCCATTAAATTTGTCCTCTGTAACAGTTAACACTGTTCTATTAGATTTCATAGATAGTTCGTACGTTATCCTAGTGTAATTAGCTTCTATATCTTCCAAACCTGTTTCGAGCCCGAAGTCAGAGATCTGGAGAAACCTTTTAGGTTCTATCTTAAGCACGTACCCTTTATGGATTATCTCCTTCCCATTAGATACCCCCTTCCACATTACGGAACTGTTTACCTTCCAATCAGACGAAACTTCCAATCCCATTATCCATAGCTTGGTAATATTTGGATCGGTCATTGCCTTCCATACTTCAGCAGGTGTGGCATTTATTTCCACACTTCTATGCACCACTAGGTTCATGATATATAATATACAAAACAACTTTAATAAATAAGAAGTCCGTTGCGTCACACCAAGAATGAAATGTTAATGGACACGAAGTAGCCGCACTTTCTTATCTATACTATCTAACATTCTATTCATAACGAATACAAATAAGTATTTATACTTAACTTACCTAATATACTTAGGTGATTAAATTGACAAATATGACACTAGCTGTTCCTGACCAACTCATGGTGGTTATGAAGAAGCATAAGGAGATAAAGTGGAGCGAAGTTGCTAGAGAAGCTCTTGCAAAAAAGGCGAGTGAATTAGAGCTAATGGATAAAATACTGGCAAACAGCAAGCTTACAGAGAAGGATGCTATAGAAATTGGTAGAAAAATAAAGGAAGGCATAGCAAAGAGACATGGGTTGCTATAAATGTTTGTTGTAGATGCGAATATTGTCATCGCAGCTCTACTCAAAGATAGCAAGACTAGGCAGATAATAGTAAGTGGAAAATTTGAACGGGCATCCCCAGATTATTTATTAGAGGAATTGGAGAAAAATAAAAACTACATAACTAAGAAAGCCAAGATATCCATAGAAGAATTTCAAATCGTTACAACCTTATTGTTAAGACACATCAAGATTATTCCACACGAAGAATACAAAGACAAACTTGTACAAGCAAAGAAGGACATATCAAATGATGTTAATGATGTTGCATACGTTGCCTGTTATCTCTCATTTAATTGTGAAGGTATCTGGACTAACGACTTTGACTTTGAAAACAAAGAAGGAATAAAAACATTCAACACTGCTCATTTGCTTAAGTTGATGTAAATAAAGTGGACTCGGAGAGATTCGCATCAACTATATTTTCTTTGCGAATGGTTACGAAGACTTTAGCTTTCTCGTCTAGCTAATACAGCAGATTTATTTTTGTTAAATGCGAATGGATGAGTGCAAAATATTTTATTAAAATATTGGATCGGGCCCGGCGGGATTCGAACCCGCGACCTACTGGTTAAGAGCCAGCCGCTCTACCAAACTGAGCTACGAGCCCAAGAATACTAAATATTCTATATGAAAAGTATAAAAAGATGTGCAGCGAACTAATATAAGTGGTATAGTGCCAATAAAAAAAGAACACATGACATTTGATGACATATATGCAAAATATCAGGATAATCTTTTAGATTATATACTTTTAGGAGCGCTATTGTTGATATCTGTAATAATTGTAGATGCAATATTATCTTTTATTGCTGCAATACCAACGTTGATATTTTCAACTGTAAGCCCATTAAATACAACCGCTTCATTGTTTTCATATTTAATTAGTATATTAATACATATAATATCGCCATTAGTGCTTATACTATTAATTGCTTCATCTAAATATCTAAAAAAAGAAGGAAGTGACATAGTATTTGCGCTTTCTGATGGTTGGAAAGATTTAATTTCCTCGAAATTTATATACACAATAATATCTGCCGTTATTATTGCATCAATATTAAGTGTTATAGGTGGATTTTTTGGAGCTATAATCTATGGGGTTATAATAGCAATAATCATCGGAATGTCTATGGTAAAATACCTAACCAAAGAGAATCCAAACACATTCATAACAATATTTCATTCAATATATGATAAGGATAATACCTCTGGCATAATACTTTATTTGATAGTATTATTGCAGATAATACCTACTGTAAACATTATAAATTTCTTTTTGATACCTATAGGTGTTTTAGTTTTGATGTATACAAATTGATTTGTTATTTTTTTAATGAGTATACTGTTATTATAAAAACTATTACTAATGTGGCATCAAGCAGCGAGCAGTACTCACATATTTCTCCAAGGGCCGCCATAGCTGACACTGAGTATAATACTGCGACTATTGCTATTAAATACCAGAAATTTTTCACGGTTTCAAATTTTTTATCTTTTAAAAAGAATAGGATAATCGCAATTACTGACCATCCAAGAGCGTAATATGCTAGAGGTATACCAATTATGTTCGCATATTTGCTGGAGAGAACACCACCACAGTTTATTATTCCCGTGTGTGAACAATAAAGTGGCAGGCTATTTAGTTCAACTGATGTTAGATATATAGAATCGATGAGAGCTATAATTAGCACAAATAGTAATAACCTGTTTTTAAATTTATCATTAAATTTCATTTTAGCACTTTATAAACAAAAATAATACTAAAAAGTATTATATTAATTTAATTTAATAAATAGTATGTTAGCATTATTAATTATTCTCATTAAATCTCAATAATAAGAAGGTTTTTAATACTAAAATACGATACTAATATAGGAAAATTTATAGGCTTATTTTATGGAAAATAATGATTATTCTGCTAAGGATATAGTTGTGCTTTCTGGAACACAAGGCGTTAGGAAAAGGCCTGCGATGTATATAGGTTCCACAGGTATAGCTGGGTTTAATCATCTACTCTATGAGGTAATTGATAACTCTATAGATGAAGCAACAGCAGGATTTTGCAATACTATAAAAATAACACTCTATAATGAAGATGGTATTGATGTTGGAGAGGTATCTGATAATGGAAGAGGTATACCTATAGATATAATACCAAAGGCAAACAAACCAGCACTTGAGGTTATAATGACATCGCTTCATTCAGGAGCGAAATTTGAAAATAAAATATATAAGGTGTCTGGGGGTCTGCATGGTGTTGGGTTAACTGTAATAAATTCACTCTCAGAATATACGGTTGTTACGGTTAAGAAAAATGGGAAGATATACAGGCAGAGTTTTAGCAGAGGTATACCTACATCAGAGCTTCAAGTAATGGGCGATATAGACCCAAATGATAATGGTACTACAATAAAATTTAAACCGGACAAAGAGATATTTTCGGTAAGTCATTTTGATACAACTACTATAACAGAGCGGTTGGTTGATCTGTCATTTTTAAACCCCGGGCTTAAAATAGAATTTAGGGACAAACGTGGGATAACTGAGGATACTGAAAAGATATATCATTCAAATAATGGTCTTCCAGACTTTTTAGATTATATACGCTCTGATAAATTACCAATATCAAAGCCGATAATAATGATAAAAGATTATGAATCTATAAAAGTGGAGCTTGCTATACAGTACGTTGAGAGTTATAGCGAAGAGCTTATTTCATTTGTAAATAGAATAAAGACTGGAGAGGGCGGAACGCATGTAATAGGATTTCACACAGCGCTTACCCGTGCCATAACAAATTATATACAAAAAAATGTTAAAAGTAAGAACAAGACTGCCGCTATTGAAGGGGAGGATACACGGGAAGGTCTTATTGGTGTTATTTCCATACTGATGCAGAACCCTGAGTTTGAGGGGCAGACAAAGGAGAAATTGGGCAATTCAAATATAAAAAGTATGGTTGATAGCTTTGTTTATTCAACATTATCAACATATTTTGAGGAGAATCCGATAGAAATCGGAAAGATAATTGCAAAGGTTCAGGGTGCTGCTGAAGCGCGCGAATATGCAAGAAGGGCAAGGGAGCTTGCACGAAAGAAGGGAATGTTTGATGGTCCTGTGCTATCAGGAAAGCTCGCGGATTGTACAGAGGATGATCCTGAGAAAACAGAAATATTTATAGTTGAGGGGGATAGTGCTGCAGGATCAAGTAAGCAGGGCAGGGATAGGTTCTATCAGGCTATATTGCCTTTGCGCGGAAAAGTATTGAATGTAGAAAAGGCGACTGAGGATAAGATATTTGGGAATAAAGAGCTTCATATGATGGTAACAGCTTTTGGCACAGGTATAAAGGAGAGTTTTGATATAAGTAAGATAAGATATGGAAAAATAATACTGCTTACAGATGCTGATGTTGACGGAAGCCATATACGAACTCTGCTTTTAACATTTTTCTATAGATATCTTAAGCAATTGATAGAGAATGGTAATGTTTACATAGCACAGCCTCCATTGTATAAAATATCTAAAGGGCGAGAATCGCACTATGTTTATAGTGAGGAGGAGATGAATGAGAAATTAAAGCAATTTGAGGGCAATGCAAATATTCAAAGGTATAAGGGTCTTGGAGAGATGAATCCAGAGCAATTATGGGAGACAACAATGGATCCAAAAACTAGAGTGTTAAAGAAGATAATGATAAAAGATGTGGTCCATGCAAATAAGATATTCTCCATACTAATGGGTGTTGATGTGAGTGAGAGAAGAAAGTTCTTAGAGGAACATTCTAAGGATGTTAACTTTTTGGATGTATAGGTTATTTAGATGCCAGAAATTATAGAGACGCAAATAGAGAAGGAGATGCAGAGTAGCTACATAGATTATGCGATGAGCGTAATAGTAGGTAGGGCTCTGCCGGATGCGCGCGATGGACTAAAACCTGTTCAAAGAAGAATATTATACGCAATGTATAAGTTAAACAATGTACATTCACAACAGACAAAAAAAAGTGCCAGAATTGTTGGAGAAGTTATGGGTAAATATCATCCACATGGAGATATGGCCATATATGACGCCCTTGTTAGGATGGCGCAGCCATTTACTATGAAGCATACGCTTGTATCAGGACAAGGAAATATGGGCTCAATAGATGGCGATCCTCCAGCAGCGCAGAGATATACTGAGGTTAAACTTTCAAAAATAGCAGAGGAGATGTTAAATGATCTTGAAAAAGAGTCTGTAGCATTTACCCAGAATTTCGATAATACTGAAGTGGAGCCAGTTGTTCTTCCAGCAAAATTGCCAAATCTTTTGCTAAATGGCAGTTCTGGAATAGCTGTTGGGGTTGCAACAAACATATTACCTCATAATATAAATGAGGTTTGTGATGCAATAGCCGCATTTGTTGATAATAGAGATATAAAACCGGAAGAATTAATGTCTTATATAAAAGGTCCTGATTTTCCAACAGGGGGCGTTGTATTTTACAATAATCAATTATATTCATCCTATATGACTGGTAGGGGATCTGTTACTATAAGAGGAAAGACTGAGATTGAAGAGACAAAAACTAGAAAGAGCATAGTAATAATAGAGATACCCTATAATGTAAATAAAGCAGTACTTGCCGAAACTATAGGCAGGCTCATTAGAGATAAAATAATACAGGGCATAGCTGATATTAGAGATGAGAGCAGCAAGGATGATATACGCCTAGTTTTAGATCTTAAAAAAGATGTAAGTGTTGATTATATACTTAATCTTTTGTACAAGCATACACAATTGCAAATTACCTCCCCTGTAATGAATATTGCAGTTCTAAATAATGCCCTATTAACAATGAACATACGGCAGTTCATAAAGGTATTTGTTGATCATAGATTTGATGTAATAACTAAAAGGACAATATATGATCTTAACGTTGCAAAAGATAGGATGCATATAGTTAAAGGATTAGTAATAGCAATGGAGAACATAGATGAAGTTGTTTCACTTATAAAATCAAGCCAGGATACAAAGGACGCGCGCTCTGCACTTATGGAAAAATATAAATTGTCTGAGAAGCAGGCAAGCGCAATACTTGATATGAAATTAAGCAGATTAACAAGCCTTGAAGTGTCATCTTTAAAAGCAGAAGAGAAAAATCTTGAAATAAAAATAGAGGAGTTAACTAGTATACTTGCAGATAATTTAAAAGTGTATCATATAATAAAAGAGGAAACATTGCATATAAAAAATACATATGGTATTGAGCGCAAGACAAAGATAGAGGTTAGCGAATTGCCTCCAACTATAGAAAATGAGGATTTAATAGAGGATATGGATATAACCATACTACTCACGAATAATAATTACTTAAAAAGAATGAATATGAAGAGCTATAAAGTGCAGGACAGAGGAGGCAGGGGTGTTAAAGCTATAGAGTTAAAGGAGGGGGACTTTGCCAAGCAAACGCTATACTGCAAGAATAAAGATACTCTTATGGTATTTTCAAATCTAGGTAGGGCATATTGGATAAAGGCCTATATGGTTCCTGAAGGAGATAGATATAGTTCTGGAAAAGCTGCAATAAATCTAATAAAGATGCGCGATGGTGAACATATAGAGCGCGTTATAAATACAAAGGAGTTTATTGGAAAGTTTATAACATTTGTAACCTCAAAAGGCGTAATAAAGCGCGTAAGGGGTGAAAAATTTGCAAAACCAAGATCAAATGGCATAAATGCAATACCTCTAAGAGATGGTGATGCACTTGCAGATGTTTGCATATCAAATGGCGAATCGCAAATATTTTTATCTACAAAGAATGGCAAATCAATACGTTTTAATGAATCTGATATAAGGCTTATGAGTAGGATGGCGCATGGAATACGTGGTATAAGGCTTAAGGATAATGATAGCGTTGTAAATATAATATCTGTATCAGAAAAAGATTATGTGATGTCTATAACTGAAAAGGGATACGGAAAGATAACAGAGCTAGATAAATACCGATTGCAATATCGGGGCGGCGGAGGCGTTCTCAATATAAAAATAAGCGATAAAACTGGTATGGTGGTAAAGTCGCTCAAAGTTAGTGAGAATGATACTGCATTACTAATTAGTTCAAATGGCATATCTATACAATTTCCAGTTTCATCTGTAAGAAAGACTGGGAGAGCAGCAAGCGGAGTTAGGATAATGAGGCTTGAAGCTAAGAATTCTGTAGTTGATGCTCAGATAATATCTCCAGAACTGGTTGATTTAAATCAAAATGTGACTATAGAAAGTGATAGTAACGAAGTTGATGGCAACATATAATAAATATTTAAAACTCTATTTTAATTGATATGAATGATAAAGGTTGTCTTAGTTGGCAGGATGGAAAAGAGTAAGTTAATAGATGTAGCATTGACGGCTAGGGCATTTGGCGCATCTGAACTTATTGCAACTCAAAAAGAACAGAAGGACAAATTATATATAACAAAATATTTTAAAGAGATTAATGATGATTGGGGCAGCAGCTTTAAAGTAAGCTTTGATTCTAATTGGAAGAAGCTTATATTAGAGCGCAACAATAACTATAAAACAATATATTTAACTAAATACGGCAGCAGCATAAAAAAATCAGAATATTCAATATCCACATACAAGAACATAATGCTTATCGTATCTACAACAGATAATATAAAGGAGTTATATGATATGGCAGATTTTAATATAAGCCTTACGACCCAGCCACATACTATAATCTCATCGATTGCTGTATTCTTAAATATGTATTATAAAGGAAGGGAGCTTGCTATGCACTTCGAAAATGCGAAATATAAAATAATACCAGAAAGCCATGGTATACACATGATAAAAAGTCATTAACTACGACCAATACTTTTTAGTTCTTATAAATTGCTTTTGTGCGTCAAGCAAATCAATAAAAAAACTATTATAATCTCTTTTGTACATCATAAGTATTTTTGCTGCTGTATGCACTCCTATTCCATATGTTGCAAGCGCAACAGCGGTTCGCCCACCATACGCATCAAAAAGGCTTGCTTCTGTTGTCATTTCTTTCAACATTTTAATTTCACTCTTATTAAGCTTGGACCCCAAACTGCGCTTTTTAGCAATAGCTGCATAATTTTCGTTATATCTTGTTATCATTGTACTTTTGCAGTTTGGACATTTGATATCACTGCAATCTTTTAGTTCATCTAATTTCCTTGTAAATCTAAAATTACAGTAAGTGCACAATAATTCAACCTTTTTCATTAGTGTTGAATTTACAAAAGATTCCATTATAAGGCTATTAGGTGTTAAAGGAGCTATCAGTTCTTTTGTATAATATGCAGAGTTTAATATTACATTACCAAATATGGAAATATTGTCAGCATCAAAAGATTTTATCCGCTTATGTCTTATTATATCCTCAAGCATTTTTATTGAATTATCTTTTTGATAATTGTCCATAAGTTCATTTATTGTTTGTGTGTATATTGGAGATGCTTCAAAATGTTTTAATATTTGTTTTGATGTCTGTTTTGATACTTTAACTCCCCTATCTATAACACCAAAAAACTTTGCTATTGTTATAAATTTATGTATAAATACGTCGCTATTTAATAATGCAGATTCTAAAAGGTCTGGAATATTTTTAGTCCCTAAAGAATATATCATTTGCTCCAAGTCAATATTTCTATCACTCTCTATTAATATTGAATATGGTGAAGTTCTAATACCAACACTTCTTCCAGTTCTGTTAACAATATAATTAGATATTATTTTTCCAAATGCTTCATTACCTATACTACCAAGGGCAGAATAGATAACAAAATAATTTTCTAGTTTTTCAATAAATATGTAATTGGGATTTGGTGTAAATGATTTTTTCTGCGTTTCAATAAAGCCATCTATAATATTTTTCATCTCTTTATTTTGTAGTTCAATGCCTCTATTGAATATGTCAAATACTCCAATCGCCACTTCATTTGATACTGGTATGTCCTCACCACTCCAATCTGGTATTGCTCCATCAAAGTCTCCAGAAGGCTCAACACTTATAATCTCATCATCAATGCTTATTACTCTCCATGGTAATCCTCTAGTTATAAAAGATGAATTTTCCTGTACACTGTTAATTACAAAACGCTCATCTAATGTGGATATTATTTTATTTGTATATATATCTTTTACTATAAATTTTTTGGAATCAGATATGAAACTTAAATTTTTATAATAGTAAATTTTAGCTCTACTGGATATTGATATTAAACTATTATTATTTTTGATAAGTGATTGAGCCTCCATAAAAGAAAAAAGATCGCTTAATTTTTTAATTGTTATATTCTTATAAGGGAAAGAATTTTTTATGATGTTAAATATTGATATAGCGGGCAGTTCTATATGCTGTTGTAACAATATACCAATTATTTGATGCATTAAAACATCAAGTGCATTCTCATATAAACTATTTGTCTCGATTATTCCATGTTCAATATTTTCTAATATAGAATGGCTTTCCATAACCTCTATTATGTTTGTAGCAATTATTACTCCAATCGAAGTGCCGCTTTCAATATGTCCAGATCTTCCAATTCTTTGTATTAGGCGAGTTCCTTGTTTTGGTGATCCATACTGTATTACAAGGTCTATTCTGCCTATGTCTATACCGAGTTCAAGTGAGCTTGTTGCAATGACACATTTTAATTTTCCTGATTTAAAATCTTCCTCGACAGATATTTTTTCAATTCTGTTAAGCGAACTGTGGTGCACGCCTATACCACCAAAATAATCTATTTTGTTTATAAATGTTAATTTACTTCCAAGCGCTTCTACAATTTGTCTTGTATTCCCAAATATTATAGTAGATTGAGATTTTTTTATATGGTCTATTATACAATTAAGTCTTGACGCGGATAAAATGTCTAAATCAAACTTTTTGATTATGCTCTCTTGCATTGATATATTTTTGTTTGGGTATTCTATTTTTACATAAGTATTCTTCTTTTTTTTAAGTTCTGCAATTTTAAATGCACTATCATTAAAAAGAAAATCCCCCATTATTTTTATATTTCCTATTGTAGCGCTTATCCCTATAATTTGGAGTTCTTTCGAAAAGAGTTTGAGCCGTTCAATTGCTAATGACAGTTGAGTGCCTCGTTTGCTGCTATAAATTTCATGAACCTCATCTATTATAATGTATTTTGTATTTTTTAGTGCTTCTTTGAAATATGGAGATACTAATATGCTCTGTAAGGTCTCTGGAGTAGTTATTAATATGCATGGCGCATGTATCTGCTGTTTTTGCCGTTCGGATATTGTAGTGTCGCTATGTCTTGTTGCTATGCTTATATTAAATTCTTTACATATTGAAGATAAGCGCGTGTTGACATCTCTATTTAATGCTCTTAATGGTGTTACATAAATTAGTGATATACCTGAATACATTTTATTTTCAACAATCATGTCTAAAATAGGTATAAATGCCGCTTCAGTTTTTCCAAAGCCTGTAGGGGCGCTAATGAGGCAATTTTCACCATTGTGTATTATTGGAATGCACATTTTTTGTATATCTGTAAATTTACCATATTTTTTTACAAATGAATCCTCTACAACACCCATATAATTACCTACTATGCAATTTTTGGTGCCATGGATGCTTTTTTCTTTTTATTAATTTATCTACAATCAAGAATAGAATAAAGATAATTATTGCAGTAATAGCAACTGCTGAATATCCATCAAGAAAGAAAAGTGTTACGGATCCATTAGCCGTTGATATATATATTAATTTTCCATTATAAGATGCGCTTCCGTTTATTGAGTTTAATAAAACATTATTAAAATTAACAATACCCTCCTTTCCTGTATACATAAATAATTTTGTGCCATTTTTAAATGTCAAATTTAATGACGCATTAACTGGCATGAATAAATAATCGACCGTTTTTATAGATACATTATAAACAGGAAGTTTGAGGATGAATGTGTAATTTTTTTGGGCATTTAATGTTTTATTGATTAATATGTTAACCCCATTATAATATGCACTATAAACAAAGATGTTTTTATTTAATGGTATGTATGGGGTTCCATTAATATTCCCTATGTTTGTTTTGTAGTAATCTGGATAAATAAAATTATTGTATACATTTTCGCTTATTATTTTAGCAATATGTTCCGTCGCATAAATTGCGTGTATTTTCAAAGGTGATTTAACTGTTATATATGTGTCTGTGGTGTTGTAACTGATGTTTGACCAGCCTATAAAACCATCACGTACTGATTCATTTATATATTTATACGGGTTTTTAATTGATATGTTGTCTACGCTGTTGTTGTCATACCATCCACTACCACTCGCATTTCCAATTTCTGTGCTAACATTTACGTAATACTGTTTAACCCACATTGCATTAAAAATAAGTGGGCTCCTAACTGTAATATTTATTGATTGATTATGGTTTGCTCCATTCCATCCCTCAAAAAGAAATCTTTCACTGTTGTTTAAATAAAATGTATTTTTATTTATATTTATATTTGCAGTGCTGTTGTTGTCATACCATCCACTACCACTCGCATTTCCAATTTCTGTGCTAACATTTACGTAATACTGTGTTTTCCAATGAGCGAATTCAGAAACATTTCCGTTAATGCTTATTATGGCTGTGTTATTGCTTCCGGTATAAGAACCGTATCCATTACCACTCCAATTTGCAAATGCAGCTCTTTGATATTTGCCTATATAAATATATTGTGGCGCTGATATTGTTGTAGTCGAATAAGCCAAATATTGTGATGATTGAGAAAGATTTCCATAATCTGAATATGTATTAAGGTAGTATCCAATATTCCATAATAATGTATTATTTTTATACATAGGTAAACTTGAACCAGATTCAAAATAATCTAATGTATTTGCAACTTCTATAACACCATAAGGATTGTTCATTGACGTTTCGCTATTTTTTCCATATCCTATATAACTATACGCCTCCGCCACTTTTTTTACTATTGTTTGATTATAAAAACTGAAATTTTTGAATTTAACCGGAATCATAGTACTGCTGTTATTTAATGCGTCAGCATATTCAGCGAAAGCGACAGGGGGATAGCCTCCTGATGTTGTTGAATTAAGCATAACGCTTCCTATCTTTATATTATTTAGAAATAAATACCATACATTTCCTAATGCTCTAAAACCGTACTCATTAAAGGTTCCATTATCCCCAACACTTCCAGACGGTCCTATATCACCATAAAAATTGTTTCCTGAATAATTTGCTGGAAAGTACTCCCAAAACCACGCTGGAATTCCTGCAGTGAGGTTCACCACTCCAGAACAGCCTGATGGGGAGCAGTCGTTTGCATATTCTCCACTCATATTTGGTATTTCATAACCTATTTGTATGAATGCACCGTTTTTGAGTGATTCTCCAACCCAATAAGCAAATGATCCATGTTTTGGGGCATTTTGATAAATTGTTTGTATGTAACTACTTGATCCATTATTAAATTCAGCAGTATAAGAGGATTTTGCTCCGGTTTGAAACCAATACTGAGAATAACCCATATTAACCATTATAAGTGTTATAGCAATTATAAATAATGTCAAATTTGTATAATGCTTAATATGCACGTAGTCGCCAATTAATAATATCAAAAAACTATTAAATACAATAGTATTTCTTTAAATTCTTTTAATATCACTAACTTATACGGATTTTTAAACATAGTTATTAATATTCTTATATTAATGTAAAAACGATATTGTGAAGAAATGGAATTCGCGTGTAAAAGCGAGCAGATGGTGGTATCTTGCAGGATTTGTTGGATTTGGTAGTTTGATAGCTATCGTCTATGTTTTTTTATCTAAACGTCCAAATAAAATATTATCATTGCTTTATTTGATTGGAATCATAGGTCCGTTGGTAGTCTATGTTGTTACAAGAGGAAAAGATAACAAGCTTTCTGACATTTCATTTAAGTTATTTATTGGTCAAATAATAGTTTTTGTTATGATATTATTTATAATGTTTTTTTTATTAACAGTTTTATTGGCACCTAGCCTCGCTGGGTTGGGTCAGTAAAATTATCATATAGATCTTATCTAAGAAAACGCTTTAAAGAAATATAGGATAAAATATATTATACATGTTCAAAATTAGATTCAAGTAGAAAAAGATTTGGTAGAAAATAAAATAACAACTGTTAATTTTTGCTTTTATTCTTCTTTTTTATTCTACATCCTGTGAATAAAACTATTAAGCCAGCTGTAATTAAAATAGCGCCTAAAATAGATATTGCACCTGCAACTGGTACTATGTGCCCCAATCCAATTCCAAAGAGAAAACCTCCCCCGACAATTAATCCTATACCTAAATTATTCATACTACATATTTTTAACCATGCTATTTAAGGTCTTTTATTAAATACATGCAAGAATTTACTTAATTGAGTGCGATTTGAGATAAAAAAATACATAGATAAAGCTTTTATAAATCACCTGTAATTCATATTTAGTGGGAGCTTGTATAATTATGTGATTTTAATAGTATTTGGTTTTTTTGCAATCTTAATTCCGTCACTATTTTTGCTGTCATCAAAACTGCTTAGAAAAAATTATGGCAATAATAGCGTAAAAGGATCTCCATACGAGAGTGGAGAAGAGACGATAGGTTCAAATCGCGATATAGATAATGAATATCTGCCATTTTTTGCAATTTTTATACCTTTTGAAATAATAGCAGTTTTAGGACTGCTTTGGGCAGCGGTCTCTTATGGTATGAGTTATGACCTTAACCTTTATTATATAATATTACTATCAATATCAACAATAGCTGCCATGTTTGGCTATAAATTTATTAGTGATAAGTATGTCTGAAAATTCTGAACCACCTTACACAGTTGATGAATTTGTAAACGCGGAACGTGAGATGACGCGTTTGACTGAGGCATCGCTCAAAAAATATAATAAAAATACGAATGTCATGTTTGGAAAATTATCTGATCTTACAAGAGAGATGTCAAAAGGTATTGTAAACTGGAGTAGGAAAAATTCATTATGGCCATTGCAGTTTGGACTTGCGTGCTGCGCGATAGAATTAATGGATTTTGGTGCATCGCGTATTGATGCTGAGAGGAAGGGATACCTTTTATTTAGAGGGACCCCAAGACAATGTGATGTAATGATTGTCGCGGGATGGGTCACAAAATCAATGGTGCCTAGAATAAAACGCCTTTATGAACAAATGGCAGAACCAAAATATGTTATAGCATTTGGTGAATGTGCAACTTCTGGGGGTCCATGGTGGGAGAGTTATAATATAATACAAGGAATAGATCAGGTGCTGCCTGTTGATGTGTATGCAATTGGCTGCCCGCCAAAACCTGAAAATTTATTCGGAGCATTAATGAAATTACAAGAAAAAATAGGTGGAAAAATTGACAGAGATAAAGAGAGAGGAATTACTGAATCAATTGAGAAAAATGATTGAAAAAGGATATACTTCTCTTAAAATGATAACGGCAATTGATAGAAAAGAGCATATAGAAGTAGTATATTTGCTCTATAGTTATAATCATAATAAACATAATGTAGTTAGTGTAATATTAGATCCTAATAACTTAGAGATAGATAGTGTAATTGGCATATACAAATCGGCTGATTGGTATGAACGTGAACTTTCAGAGATGTTTGGTATAAAGATAAAAGGCAGGAAGATAAAAAGATTATTATTAGAAGAATGGAACGGCACAACATATCCACTTAGAAAGGATTATGTCTGGGGGTCTACATATAAAGTGAGATAATGCCTAGAATGAAAATAAATGTAGGACCAATACATCCAAGCACTCATGGTGTTCTAAGGCTTATTGTGGATGTTGAAGGAGATACTATAATGGATGTCGAACCACATATAGGATTTTTGCATAGAGGAGTTGAGAAACTTATGGAAACAAGGATGTATATGCAAAATCCCTCATATACTGAAAAGCTTGATTATGTAGCTCCAATGGGGTGGGATGATCTCTATGTATCAGCTGTGGAATCTGCCATTGGTGTTGAGGTAAGTGAACCCGCTCAATATGCACGTATGATTTTATTAGAATTGCAGCGAATAGCAAGTCATTTATTATGGCTTGGAACGCTGGCAAATGATCTTGGGCAGATGTTTACGGTGTTTATGTGGGCATTTCGTGAGCGAGCGAAGGTACTAAAACTTCTTGAGGATGTTACAGGATCTAGAATGTTCTATGTTAATTTTAGGCTTGGCGGCCTATCAAGCGAACTGCCAATTGATTTTGAGGATAGGACGTTAGCGTTAATGGACTATTTAGAGGAGCATGTGCGTGAATATACATATCATTTAGATTCAAATCCAATATTTATGGAACGTACTAAAAATATCGGAGTTCTTACAAAAAAGAATGCGATAGATTATGGCGTTACTGGTCCTGTCGCACGCGCATCTGGTATAGATTTTGATGCAAGAAAGGAGCTTTCTTATTATATGTATAAAAAAATAAAATTTAATACTCCTGTATTATCAAATGGTGATTGTTATGATAGATACAAGATACGATTCATTGAGATACAAGAGAGTATAAATATAATACGTGCTTGCGTTCAGAAAATGCCAAAAGGCAGTGTTAAGGGCGCGCCTATAAAGTTAATAGGTCAGCCGGCAAAAATTGACAATATAATTATACAGCATAGGGAATTGCCTCGTGGTGAGGGTATAATTTATCTTGTTCCAGAGGCGCAAAGACCCTATCGTATTGCGCTTAGATCCCCCTCATATATAAATTTGTCGGTATTGCCATATCTTTCGAAGGGTGCAAAATATGCTGATCTTTTTGCAATATTAGGAAGCCTTGATGTGGTTATGGCAGAAATTGATAAATAATTATAAGTTATAATATAACAGAGTGATTTTATGGAGCGCGAAGAGCTGGAAAAGATGACAAGGGATTATCAGAACGTACAAATGCAGATTCAGTCGCTTTCAATGCAGAAACTGCAGTTCAATCAACAAAAAGAGGAATATAAAGACGCCGAAAAGGAGCTTCTTCTTGCAAAAGGTAAGGTATACATCGATATAGGCGGTCTTATGATAGAGACAACAAAGGATGAGGCGATGGAAAAATTGAAAGAGAAGATGGAATCTACAGAAATGCGCCATAAAATTGTAACTAGACAATACGAAGAAGCTTCAAAGAAGGAACAGGCATTGAGAGGCACGTTAACTGAAGAACTAAAAAAGAGCCAGTAATGGTTTAATGGTCGATATAACTTATAATGATCTATTAGAAAAGATTAGAGCGCAAAGGGGGAGAAGAGTGGGTGTCTCCTTCCATTCAATGGGCGATACGGATGCAATAGCATCTGCATTAGCGCTATCTTACATATTTGATGATATAAAAATTATAAGCCCAGACAGAATGACTGCCAATGCTGAGCGTATAAAGGATATACTCGGGTTTAAGGAATTTAAAATGATAAATTCCATAAATAAAAATGATTTTGATTTTATAATACTTGTAGATGTTAATAATGTTGATGGATGCGGTAGAATAAAAGAGCAATTAAAGGCATTTGGCAAAGATATAATCATAATAGATCATCACCTAAAAAAAGACAGCGCAAAAAATTTTATTGTATTTAATGAGGAGCATTTCAATTCCACAGCAAGTATCATATTTGAGCTACTTAAAGATTTGAAAATAAAATTAGACGCTAAGATTGCAAACATGCTTGCAATGGGTATAATATCAGATTCAGCAGAATTTAAAAATACAAATCCAAAAACATTTACTCAATTAGGTGAATTATTTAGCATAGCAAGAACAAATTATATAACCTTAATGGATATGACTAGGCACATATCTCCTGCAGAAGAGCGTATAAAAACTATTAATGATATAAGAAATGCGAGCGTGTCTATTGTTAATAATATGCTGCTTATGAAGGGAGCTGCCCATGCATATTCAAATTTGGCTGCAGAGAGTGCTTTGCGCATAGGAGCTGATATTGCAATATTCGGATCCTGTTCGGAGAACGAAATATCATTTTCGGCAAGGTTGAGACCGAATCTTGATCAGAAATACAATATACATTTAGGTTTTATAATGGATAAACTGTCTAAAATTATAGGGGGGAGTGGCGGAGGTCATTCATGTGCAGCGGGTGCGTATGGCAAAAATAAGGATAAATTTGAAGAGTTTATCAATGCATTTATAAGTGAGATATCTAGCGCGGGGGGCGTTAAATGAAAATTGCTATAATATCTGATTTTCATATAGGGTATGAGCGTTTTTATGAGGATGCTTATATACAAGCAAAGAACGCACTTGATTTAGCTGCATCAATGGCGGATGCGCTTATAATACCTGGGGATGTTTTTGATAAACGCAATCCAAAACCTGAGGTATTGGCACAAGCGATAAATATATTCAGAGAATTAAAACAGAGGCATTGGAATGCGCATGTTGTAAGTTTTAGTTCTGCAAATAATACCAAAATTCATACAAATATCCCTATAATAGCAATACCTGGCACGCATGAGCGCACAGCAGAAGGAAAGGAAAATCCACTTACTCTACTCTCTCTTGCGGGGTTGCTTGTGGATAATAGCGAATCAGTTGTAACAATTAAAAAGGATGATGAATGCGTATCGATATTTGCGCTTGGCGGCCTATCAGAAGAGATGGTAAAACCAAGATTGAAAGAGCTTGACCCAAAACCTGTGCCTAATAATTTTAACATATTCATGTTTCATCAATCTACATACGAATTACTGCCGTTTAGCGAGCATTTTATACATAATGATGAGCTGCCGCAAGGTTATGATCTATATGTAAATGGACATATACATAATAAAGTGATAGATAAAATACATAATAAAGATTTTTTAATACCGGGGAGCACTGTACTCACACAGTTAAAGGATGGTGAACAGGAGGAAAAGGGATTTTTTATATATGATACTGTTACTAAAACATTTGATTTTATAAAGATAAAATCAAGACCTTTTACCTCAATTCGTATAAAAATCGATTCTGTAACCCCAAAAAAGTTTTCTGAAACCTTAGAGTATGAAATTTCTAGCGTGATAGAAAAATATTTGCCGGAAAAACCAATCATAAAAGTGAATGTTTCTGGTAATATAGAGAAGGGTTTTAAGCGGCTTGATATGCCAATTCGCTCTATTTTGGTGCGTTTTGAGGATAAGGTCTATCTTGAAATAGAGACAAAAGATCTTGTTGATGCGGAGACTGAAAAGCAGATAGCTGATATACAGGAGGGTAAAATGTATGGTCAGTCAATAAAAGAGTACGGGTCAAATTTATTTAGGTCAAAATTAACAGAACACGGCTTTGACATAAACATAAATGTAATGGAACTATTTGCGATACTTTGTTCATCAAAGAAAGAAAGAGCTTTAAAAGAGGCAAATGAATTCTTTGATAAAATAAGCAATCCTATCTCTTCTTAGCCTGGTCCTTTTTAGGGTGCTCTTTTCGCTCCTCAATTCCTAGCGCTTTATTTATAGCATCCTTATTATTTGGGTCAATTTTTTCACTAAGAAATTCAAGATGAGCTGTATTACAGCGCCTCTCTTTCTTATTTCTAAGGCTAGATACTATCATTACAAAATTATGGTCCAACACCTTAGTTACAATTGCCTTACTACCCGCATCTCTTCCATATCTTTTTATACATATTCTTCCTTCTTCTAACAACATATAAAACACCATATATACTAATGCGCAACTAGCTGCATTACAAATTTTCTTTGTTTTATGCTTATATCATCAAGCTTCATATCTCCATTTTCTATTCTACTACCAAGTGTTATTACATTGGCTGTGCAGCTTGAGCATAATACCCCACCAAAGAGTCTGCTATTACTCCTTCTGCTTTTACCTCCCTTTTCACTTATATTAATACCATTAAGCTCAGTGCTGCATATAGCACAATGGGGTGCAGAATTTCTACCTCTTTTATAATGTATTACATTTCTTCCCTTAATAGTGATTCTGTTCACTTTTTTAAAGCTACTTGATCTAAAACGTGGTTCTGGCAAATAAACACCTATATCTCTCTATTTTAACACTAAACTATTTATTGGTTTGTAACTATTGACTCTGTAAATTAGCTTCTAATCTCATCTCTTCTTTTGATTTTTTTCTATCATAAATAAGTATAAAAGCGGTCATAATTATACCTATGATAAAGGTTATTGAGAAAAAGAAGCTCTGGTATGTCATATTTGGAAATACAAAATTAATAGTATCCTTAACAAATCCCATCGAACTTGCAAAATATGGCAATGCAACACTATAAATTATTAAAAATATTGGAAGTACGACGATGGCTGATTTCATCTGATTTTTCATGCTCTCAGTCATGAGTGGCATTATCTCACTCTGTTTTTGCATTATCTGCTCTCTTGACGCGCCATTCTTAGTCATTTCATTAAGTATCTTAGAATGTGCCTTCATCTTTCTTTGTATCTCCCTTGCCTTTTTAGGATTTGACAATTTTCGCTGAAGCGTGAATGTCCCTAACGCATAAACCATAGCTATAACTACAATTATAACTGCTATATTTGTAGGCAATGTTGTGAGTAAAATCATTTAATTACCAAATACTTCATTTATGGCGTTATGAAGTTTATTAATTGCATCATTAAGATTCTTCTTGCCATCTCTGTTCTCTATTATGTATAATGAAATATTTAAATATGCGCTATAATATGAAAGTATTGATATGTCGGAAATACGCTGATTGTCTAATGTAGAGCCGTCTTGCACCTCACGTTTTCTCTTTTTGTCGTTAGCCCTTCTTTTAAGTACCTGTTCTGTTGGCGAATTTACATATACTAATCCTGCAATATTTTTCAAATGCAATAATGAATGGAATGGTATGCCTGGAATTATTCTAGATTTCTCCTCATTTTCTATAGTAACATGAGTATCTAACACTATATTGGTATCCATTCCAGAGATTCTATAATATGCATCTTTCCTTAATTTATTCATTGTACTGCCTTCAAGCTTTTTTATTTCATCCCTGTTGATTATTATGTTGCGCTTTATGGCCATATCCTTCATCATAGAGCCCACATTAACCACTGTATAATCGAATTTGCTCTGTCGCATTTTAACGTTATCTAACATTGTGGTTTTTCCAGCTCCTGACAACCCCATAACTATCAATATTTTACTGACCATAAATCTATTTTCAAAAACAGATTTATATTAATATATGTTTGAAAATAATAGTACACTATACTATATAATTAATATAATGTGGATGTATGCAAATAAAATGTGTGGTGTTTGATTTAGGTGGTGTAATTGTAGATTATACTGAGCAGGAATACTACAAAATGCTGAGCAGAAAATATAATATCCCATATAAAAAAATATTCAACACATTTGAGCGTTTAATAAAATTGGGAGAGTCAGGTTCTATATTACAAGAGGATTTGGAGAAGGATGCTAGAAAATTATTAAATCTACATTCCGATCTTATGTGGGTAAAAGCTTTTACTATGTTTGGAAAGACTGATAATAATATGGTAAAATTGATCAGAAAAATGCGTAAACATTATTTTATTGGTCTGTTAACAAACATAAATCGGAGTAGATACGCTACTGCTACAAAATACTTTATAAATAAGGATGATTTTGACATGCGGTTTGTATCATGTTATATTAAAATGAGAAAACCAGATATGAGTATATACAAATATATGGTTAAAAAGATTGGATTTGCTGCAAATGAAATAATTTTTATAGATAATATGCCAAAAAATCTGGTTAATGCAAGAAAAGTAGGTATAAACTGTATTCTGTTTAAAAATTATAATCAGTTAGTGTATGAGCTTAAAAAGTACGATCTATTAATAAATTAAAATAAATAAAGAAAAAGAAAAAAGGAATAAACTACTTATTAGTCCATCCCTGGAGGCATTCCTCCTGGCGGCATTCCACCACCACCTTTGCTTTTAGAGCTGATCATGTCATCGATTCTTAATATTATTTCAGATGCTTCGCTTGCACTGTATATTGCCTGTTTCTTTACCCTTATAGGTTCGAAAACACCAAGCTTTTGCATATCGCCAATAATATTTTTATAGATGTCAACTCCATATGTGTTGCCGTCAGCGGTTCTATGCTTGTTTCTTAGCTGCACTAATGTATCTATTGCGTCCATTCCGGCGCTTTCTGATAGTGTTTTTGGTATTATTTCTAATGCATCTGCAAATTTTTGTATTGCAAGTTGCTCTCTGCCTCCGATATCATTTGAATACTTTCTTAACTCTATCGCCAAATCGACTTCGGTTGCACCACCACCAAGCACATATTTGTTGTCTTCTACAACGCTTGATATTGCGCCAATTACGTCTGTCAAAGAGCGTTCTGCTTCATCAACAACATGCTGTGTTCCACCTCTTATGAATATGGATACGCTCTTTGGATTTTTGCAATCCTCAACGAATACCATTTGTTCACCGGCGATCTTTTTCTCTTCTACCATACCTGCAAAACCAAGGTCTTCTTCATTTAAGTCATCAAGACTTGTAACAATCTTTCCACTGGTTGCTTTTGAAAGCTTTTCCATATCACTCTTCTTTACTCTCCTTACTGCTATTATACCAGCCTTTGCAAGGAAGTGCTGAGCTACATCATCTATACCTTTTTGTGTTATGATTATGTTTGCTTTGCTATTCTTTATTTTTTCAACCATATCCTTTAGCATTTGCTCCTCTTGCCTTAAGAATGCCTGCATCTGTTCTGGTGATGTTATCTCGATCTTTGCATCGGTCTCAGTCTTTTCAATCTCCAAAGCAACATCCAATAATGCAATCTTTGCGCTTTTTATGGATTTTGGCATGCCTGGGTGTGCAATCTCCTTGTCTATTAATACGCCGCTTATGAACTGCGTATCTGCAATGCTGCCACCAACTTTCTTCTCTATTTTTATTAAATCGTGGTCTATTATTATTTTTCCTCTTGGATCCTTATCCATTACCTGTTTGACAGCATTAATAACGAGCTTTGATAAGTACTCCTTTGTTTTATCGTCTCCTATATTCTTTGAACCCATAGATACCATTGCAATTTTTTGTAGTATTGCATCATCTTTTGGGTCTATCTCCTTTGATATATGTGTTAAAAACTCGGCAGATTTTTCTGCAGCAATTTTATACCCTTTTATAATTGTTGTTGGGTGCACTCCTTGCTCTAATAATTCTCCAGCTCCACGTAAGAGTTCTCCCGCGAGCACTACAACGGTTGTTGTCCCATCCCCTGCCTCTTTATCTTGTGTTTTTGCTATGTCAACCATTATCTTTGCCACTGGGTGCTCAACATTCATTTCCTGTAATATTGTAGCGCCATCATTTGTTATTGTTATATCACCAAGATCGCTTACCAACATTTTGTCCATACCTTTTGGTCCAAGAGCTGATTTAACTGCGTTTGCAACTGCAACGCCAACAGCAATATTGGTTCTCTGTGCATCTCTTCCTAGCAATCTAGTTGCTCCATCCGGTAGATATAATATCTGTTGTCCTCCAAATTTATCTTCAGCCATATTTTCACCTTTATATAAGTATAAATAGATAATATCCTAATAAAACGATTTAAACCGCAAACGCAGTACTATATAATACGATATTATATATAGTATAAAAAAGTATATATATTTTACTTTTAAAGAGGGAACTTGTTAGCATGCCAAATAAAAATTTTTACAGAAAAATAGAAGATTTCAAATGTTATAACTGCAATTTTTTGGTGAATGGGAATGGGTATACTGATCATTGTCCAAAATGTCTTTCAAGCAAGCATGTAGATATACATCCTGGCGATAGGCTCTCTACGTGTATGGGTAATATGTTACCGTTCCAATCAACATATAAAAATGGGCAATTCACAATCTATTATGAATGTTTAAAATGTCATATTAAAAAGAAGGTTAAGGCGGCATCTAACGATAATAATGAATTACTTATGACACTCTCATCAAAAGTCATTAACTAATTACTTTTTCAACGATATTGGCATATAACTCATATATTTTCTGGTTATTTAACACAGCTACGTCTGATCCATTACTCATATCCTCTATATTTTTGTCAAATGGTATGCTACCTAAGAGTTCAACACCTAAATTAGCACACACATAATTCACATGTTCGCTAGTTCCATTCTCCTTAGTCATGTTTGCAATTATACCTATAATGGATTTGCCCAATCGTTTTGCCATAAGTCCTGATCTAACAGAGTTCAATGCACCTATCTTATGATCTGTTGTGACTATTATAAACCCATCCATATCAAGTACCTGCATTATGGTTAGAGGCGCATCGGATGTGCCTGGCGGCAAATCTATTATTAAATAATCTAATTCTCCCCATTCTGTATTCTCAAAAAAATCATAAAGCATCTTTACTATTATTGGACCTCTCCATATTATGGGTTTTTTAGTATCGTCTACAAGCATTGCTGTTGAAGCTATTTTTATGCCATCCTTAATTAATGGAATAAGCGGCATATGTTCTATATTCATCATATCTGTTATGCCTAAAAAAACCGTTAAATTAGGACAGTCTATATCCGCATCTAATAAGCCTACTTTAAACCCTCTTTTACTAAGTGTATAAGCAATATTTATCGCTGTTGTTGTTTTTCCTACTCCTCCCTTTGCGCTGTATATACCTATTTTATGTTTTATAGAATTGAGGTTGTTTTTGATACTTTCCTTTCTTTTTATCACATTTGCAAATGATGGATGCATCGTATTAGGATTATTGTTATGTTGTTCCGAATCGTCTGTCATGATGACATTTATGTGTTAATACTAATTTATATCTTACTATTTTTTCCAATATCTAAATGTATAAAATAGGAATATTGTACCTAATATGACTCCAAACCATAGTGTTGAAACACGTATCATTATTGTTGCAGCAGCGCTTAATGTATTTACCACATTAAAGTTATTTGCAATAAGTGTAGTCATTGTTAGATCTGCTGATCCTATCGTGCCAGGTATTAATGATGCTATTCCGACCATAGCGGATACTACATATATCAAAATGCTTTTAAGCACATCAGAATGTATGCCAAGTGCTTGTGTTGTAAAATATACTGATAGTGAAGTCATTACTGCTGCTGGCAATGTAAATATAGCAGATATAAGATAAACCTTTTTGTTGTTTAATTTACTTTGCGCAGCAAAATACTCATCCCCATAAAAGGCAAATATTTCAGAAAATCTACCACGAAATACTTTCTTTTTTATTATGTTAAATAGCCATGGACTTATTATAAAGCTAAATGGCAGAAGCATTATAACATCTATTGGTATTAATATTGGCAGATATGATGGGAAAATTATGACCAATATTAAGCTAAGAAGAACATACCCTAAGAAATCGGTGAATATATCAAAGCTTACTATAGGTAGAAGTCCGAACAATTTATGTTTGGATACCTTATTTATAGAATATGCAGATACAACTCTTCCTATCTTTCCAGGGGTTAAATTCATTGCGTAGAGCGATAAATATATCATAAAATTTTTGAATATCGGTATATCAATTCCAAGCACTTTCATATAATATTCCCATTTGAAAAATCTTATGAAAATGCTAAGAAATTCAAATAAAAATGCAAGCATGTAAATAATGCCATTCGCAGTTAGCATGTAAGTGAATACTTTATCTATACCTCCATTTGAAAAGTATGCGATCGCAAAAAAGACAGCAAAACTTACTACCATAAGCGCAGCGACAATAATCATTATTGCACGCGTTAAATTAAAGTAATCCTTTTTACTAAATTTCTTTTTACTAGCAATTCTGTCCCAAATACGCTCCTTTTTTCTTTTAATCAAAACATCACTTAACTAAGTCATAAAATAATGATTCATATTTTTTAGATATAAGATTCCAGTCAAACTTTTTAATTATTCGTTTTCTTGCCTCTTCTGATTTTTTACCCATAACATCTATTTGCTTATATGCATAAGTCATTTTATTATAAATATCAATATGGCTGTTTGGTTTAATGTATAATCCATTATTCCCCATTATTTCTGGTATCCCTCCTATTTTAGTTGCTATTGTTGGCAGTTCACTTGATAAACTTTCTATCAATGCCATTCCAAACGGTTCATAAAGGGATGGAAGTACAAACATGTCAGATGCATTGTAATAATAAGGCATTATATCCTCTCGTAAACCTCCTGTAAGAATTACTTTGTTTTCTAATTTTAATTTTTTTATGAGATGTAATATGTTATTTTTAAGTGGTCCATTACCAACGATTAGAAGTTTAGCATCATGTTTTTTAACAAATTCTTTGAATGCATAAATAAGATATACTTGACCTTTTTGTGTGACAAGCCGTCCGTTATTGAATATGACAAATCCATCCAAGTTGTTTTTATCTATTATATTTGATACCATTTCATTGTTCTTTTCTCTTTTTTTATATCTGTTATAGTCTATCCCATTGTATATCACAGAAGATTTTTGCTTATCTATTTGCGGAATTGTGACAGTCATAGCGTATTTTGATACGCACGTTATAGCATTGGCTGCATGCATTACTTTTCTTCCCTCAAATTTATCATAAAAAAGCGCAGCAATATCAGTTGCAAAATCTATGTTTTTTGGCAAGGAGTTGTGTATTGTAAGTACAATCTTTTTATTTATAGATGCTATTGTTTTCACATTATTCATAAAATATTGGTATCTGTTATTTATATGGTATATATCAGAATGTTCATTTAGGATTGTTTTATTTAAATCCTCCATTCTTAAAAAAGGTAATGGAGCTCCAGGTATGCTTATGTAGTGCGCTTTTAATCTGATTATCTTAATTCCAAATATTTCATCGCATGTTGTTTTCTGATTATCTTTTAAAGAACCGGATATTATAGTTATATTATGTTTTTTTGCAAGCCTTCTATAAATTTCTAGCAATACATTTTCTGTTCCACCACCATATGGGTAAAAGAACGGGTTTAATACTGATATCTCCATTATAAACTACCAAATATTTATTTTAACAATACCTAAATGTAACATATTTATATACAATGTCATTTAATTGCAGAATACTATTAAAAGGAATACAACCTTTTTTATATTTATATGTTTAAATGAAATATTGTCTTTCTAGTTAAGGTGAAAATATGAAGATAAATGAATTGAAGGCAGGGGCCACAAATGTAAATATACAGGCAAAAGTAGCAAAAAAGGATGATCCTAGAGAAGTTGTAACTAAATATGGCAAACGTGTGAGTGTTGCAAATATAACATTGAAGGATGAGACTGGAAGCATACAGATGTCCTTATGGGGTGATGATATATCAAAGGTCTCAAAAGGGGATCTTATAGAGATAACAAATGGTTATGTTAGTGAATTTAGAGGTTCACCACAGCTTTCATCTGGTAAGTTTGGTAAGATAAATGTCATAGAGAAGTCAAGTGGAGAGGAGGAACTTTCTGAAACAGAAGAGTATGATTCTGCAGAAGAAATTCCAGAGGAATAATTCACTATATGATTTTTTATGGAGAAATATAATGTGTCTATAATTGTTATGGACACATTAAGATATGATGCTTTCGTTGATATACATCGGCGTATGCCTCTTTCAAATATCGGCGAATTTTTTATTTATGATAATTGCATAGCTCCATCTTCATGGACTCTTCCTTCGCATGCGTCTCTTTTGACAGGTCTTTATCCTAGCGAACATTTTGCACATGAGACAAAGAGTATAAAAAGTCTTAATATAAGTGAAATAAAATTAAAGAAAAGCACAATAGTATCGAAGTTTAAAGCTATAGGTTATGAAACCCATTGCATATCAGCAAATCCATACGTGCATCCTATTTATGGATTCGATGAATTTGATGATTTTTACGAGGAATCTTATTTTACCGATGTATTTGGCAGTGTTATAGAGGTATCAAAAGAAATAAAACCAAAAATATCAAAATATAGGAATATGTATGGAAATAATATATTAAAAATATCCAAAGTACTATTAAAGGAGAATCCGAATCTTCTCTTTGAAGCGATTTCAAGTTCCATTAAGCTTACTCCAAAAGCCCTGCTTAAAAAAGCAAAGGCAAAATTTATTGATGGTTGGCCATTAGAGAAGGGTGGCAAAAAAATAGTCGAGCGTGTTAAAAGCCTAAAATTCAAAAAACCCTTTTTTCTTCTTGTCAATATAATGGAAGCTCATGATCCATATATTGGGAAAAAATCAAAAGATTTCGATTGGTCTACTCCATTCATGACAAATCCTCCAAGTGAAAAAAATATAAAAAAGTGGAAAAAGTTATATAAAAAAGGTGCAAGGCTTAGTTATTCATATGCTTTTGAAATGGTTGAGCATATTATAGAATCATATGGGGATGATCAGATTATTATATTAACATCAGATCATGGTCAATCTTTAGGTGAAAATGGTTTTGTAGGGCATGGAACCGTCCTATATGATGAAGTAATAAAAGTGCCGCTTGCAATAATGCTTCCAAAAAAGTTTACTCAAGAGTCTAAAGATTATCAAACATTGATAAATATACCAAAAATGCTTTTGGGCATAATCGAAGGCGTGGAAAATCCACAAAAACATATAAATTCAAAACATGTAAAGTCTGAGAGCTTTAGCATACCCGCAAATTTATACAATAAGGTTGGTATAAATAAAAAACTAATAAAAAAATATGATAAAGTTATAAAAAGAAAATTCTAGTCAGTTTAGTATTCCAATACCTACAAACTTGTTATTTGAGTATATTGTAAAACGCCCTAATTCTTCAATATCATCAAATTTTGATGCTGCAATGGGTTTTTCCAATACAATGTGCGCAGAGCCAAATTCTAACGGCATAATATCAGACCTTTTAGTTCCTACGCCCTCCAAATCTATCACTTCTTTTATGCTCAAATTTTTACATTTTATGTCTATGCCATTGAACCTTAAAAACAAATTTCCTTTAAATTCGTTAACCACAAAGATAAGGGAATTAAAATTACGTTGTGCTTTTACCTTATCTTTTTCATTTGTTATAACCATGCCGCGTACATTATCACTTATTTCGTTATTGATATATATGAGCGGGTTGTCTCCATAAAATGAATTTTTCACTTTTTTTCCACGCGCAATAATTTTATTTATTTTACAATATTTATTTTTAGGTACAATCATATACCTTCCATTTTTTACAGTTCCTGATACTATTCTAGAAGATAATATATTTTTTTTATCATTATCAATATAACCTAATATTAATGCGCTGCCATATTTTCCAGATGCATTTGAATCATCCTGTATAAATTTTAATAGTATATCCATGAGTGGTCCA
This sequence comes from Microcaldota archaeon, assembly GCA_021828705.1. Taxonomy (GTDB): domain Archaea; phylum Micrarchaeota; class Micrarchaeia; order Micrarchaeales; family Micrarchaeaceae; genus JAJZDT01. The sequence goes on from JAJZDG010000001.1 coordinate 31,749, forward strand.
TTGTTATACCATTTCATATTATCAGAGCTTTTTATAAGATTTTCATTTCCATAAGCGGATATCGGTACAAATGCTATATGTTTATAACCTATTTTTTGGATAAAATTCAACAAGCTGTTTTTTATGTTATTAAATATATGTTCATTATAATTTATGGCATCCATTTTGTTTACAGCTACTATTATATTTGAAATACCAAACATTCTTGCAAGGAAAATATGTCTTCTTGATTGTTCGCGTATGCCTTCATCCTGCTTTGCCGAAACCATTAATATCGCAGTTTTCGCATATGACGCACCACTCATCATATTGCCTATTAATTCTTCATGTCCTGGCACGTCAATAAATTCAAATGCTTTATTTTTATATTTAATTTGGGTTCTTGTGGTATCTATTGTGAGTCCCTCTCTTCGTTCTTCATAAAAACTATCTAACAAAAATCCTGGCTCAAATGGTTTTCCTAGTTTTTTACTTATTTCTTTAGCTTCATCTATACGTTCTTTGCTTATCGAGTCAGTCGAAAGCAATAAATTGCCTATTAGAGTTGATTTTCCATGGTCCTTGTGGCCCAACATAGTCACTCTATTTATTTTCATTAAAACACCATCACATATATCCTAAAGCTCTCAACTTTTGCATAACATATTCTTTTTCCTTATCCTGTTGTCTTCCAGACCTTTCCTCTATTTTAGTATTCGAAAGCTCTTTTATTATGTCATTGATATTTTTAGCATTAGATTTAATTGGTATTGTGCATCTTGTACATCCAAGACTTCTATATCTATATCCATTCCTTGATATATAAAGAGGGTTAATTGGAATTTTATCTTTTTTAGTATATGTCCAGATATCTATTTCGTTCCAGTCCAGTAATGGATGGATGCGTATATGTCCTTTATTATCTAGTTTTGATGAATAATCATTCCATAATTCTGTAGGCTGCTCTTTATAATTCCATTTAAAATTTTCATCTCTAGGACTCATGTACCTCTCTTTGCTTCTTATTCCGTGCTCGTCTCTTCTTATAGATACTATAAGTGCGTCAAAACCATACTCTGCCATAACTTTCTTTAACGCGTCTGTTTTATTTGAGCCGCAACAACTAAATCCTGAAAGTTCCTTATTTATCTTGCTTTTTGCAACGATAAGATTAAGTTTCCACTTTTTTGTAAGCATATCCCTAAATTCATATGTCTCAGGAAAATCAATTCCATTGTCTATATGTATGATAGGAAACGGCACCTTTCCCATAAAGGCTTTTTTTGCAATGGCTAGCATAGCTGTTGAATCTTTTCCCATACTCCATAATCCTGCAATATTTTTAAATTTTGATTGAGCTTCTCTAATTATATATATACTTTTTTCCTCCAACTGATTTAAGTCCTGTTTTATCATAACATCACTCTATTATATTGGCATTTTTAATGCCTTTTAAATATATAGTAGCACCACATACATCATTTTTCTTTATCATAAATAGTGGTACGTCTCCAATAAGCTTCATTGTATTAGAATATAGTTCAATATACGCATTTTTTAATCCTTTATTATCTTTTAATGATTTTTCTTTATAAACTACTCTGTAATATTTTATATTGCTTTTTTTTAATTTTTTAGAGAAAGAGTCCCATTCCTGCTCAGTTGGATTTTTCCACAGTGCTTTCATATACATATCAATTGCCATAATATCACTAAATATAACCCAATGCGTTCAATCGTTTTTTTATATTACTGTCTGTTCCTTTTTGTTCCATATCAACAATTGATTCTCTTAATATATATGTGACGTAATCAGAAACCGAGGAGAATCCTGTATTGCCTATGCGCTTTTGTATTTTTTCAAATAATGGTTTTGGTATTGTTATTGTTGTATATTTACGCTCTTTTATCATAGTATCACTTAATGTTATAACATTATAATACATTAAAATATAAAAAGCTATCGAATGTTTTGTATTGTGTAAAAAGGAGTTACTTTGTATAATAAGTTATCATTTTTCACTATTTAATATACAAAGCATTGTTCTACTGAAGCTTTTTAACTAAAAGGTTTGTTAGTTATTGGCTTAGTAAAATCTGAAGATTAAGACAAATTCAAAATAACGTGATACTACTATTTGCAGGCCGGTGCGCTATTATTTAGTATGGTACATATCTGTGATGTGAATACATCAGCCGTACCTATTATTGCTTGCGCTTGTGCTGTATTTGGGTTATTCAAATCAGATTCTATTGTACTCCAATTCATATTATCTATTAGCTGTGGAGTAGTTAATGCGCCTACTTGTATGGAATAATTCC
>JAJZDG010000045.1 GCA_021828705.1 Microcaldota archaeon
TAATTAGGAAAATGTAATTGATACAGATCGATATATTTTATATTTAAGCGCTCTAAACTTCTATTGCACGCCTTGATCAAATTATCATAATTGAAGTTGTGCGGTGAAACTTTTGTAGCTATGAATACAGAATTCCTATCATAGCCTTTTATCGCTTTTGATACAAGCGCTTCTGTCCCATACATTTCAGCGGTATCTATAAAATTTACACCCTCATCCAATGCATATTTAATAGCTGATATTTCTTCAGTTGGATTTATGCCAAGCTTCCAAGTGCCTATACCAATTTTACTTATTTTAAAATTGGTATCACTAAATTTTACATATTCCATATTATTAAATCAAACAAAAAAACTAAAAGAGATCTGTTTTCTACTAAAATAGTTTATTATTGTTATAATAAAATTTGAATTTAGTAGGTCCTCCCGAAAAGAGTCAATTTTGATGCAATCTTTGCGCACGCAATACATTTGCCTTCTTTATTTTCACCCACAAGGCTACCTATAGGTTCTATACTCGGACCTAAAGAGGATATTTTTTCAAAACATTCCTTCTCCTCACACCAAATTGCTTTTGCAACTCTTCCCTTATATATTTCAGCCTTTGCATCATCCAAATTAGTCACATATATTATTTTTTCTGAATATATTGCTTTTGCCTTATCCAAAAGCTCCTTTGGTATATCCTTATTTATCAAATCTTTTATAACTTTTATAACATTTGATTTTTCTATTTTATATTTTTTATTTTGATCGCGCCTGAATATTGTATAAGTATTCTCAGATACTTCCTTTTCACCTATTTCTATCCTTATTGGAACGCCCTTGATTTCCCATATATGAAACTTCTTTCCTGCTGTGATATCTGAATCATCTACTTCTGTATATATGCCATTTGATATTAATTCATCCCTTAAAATTTCAGCTTCTTTTAAGATATTTTCACTTGAAGTTGATTTTATTATAGGCACTATAACAACAGGTATTGGAGCGATATGTGGAGGCACCACGAGCCCCTTATCATCCCCATGTATTGATATTACTGCTGCAAGAAATCTTGCGCCATTTCCTGTACATACCTGCCACGCATACTCTTTATTGCCATTTTCATCTGTATAACATACGTCAAATTTCTTAGCATACGACTGCCCTAAATTATTAACAGAACCATTTTCCAATAACCTACCATCAGGTAGTATTGTATAAAACTCAAAGGCTGAATCCGCCCCTGCAAATATCTCGTATTTTGGCTTTGAAACAACAATGTCTGGTATATTTAACACATTATTCCAAATATAGGAATACATTTTTCTATGCATATCTGCCTCACGGCGTGCCTCCTCAACAGTTTTGTGGGCGGTATGTATCTCATGCCAAAAGGTTATCTCTCTGTCACGTATAAGGGAATGTGTTGTCTTACTTTCATTTCTAAATGAGCTGACAGTCTGATATATACGTATTGGGAGTTTTCCCTGACGCGCCCACTCACTAAAAATGGGATACATTGCTGGCTCCCCTGTAGGCCTTAAAAGAAGTTCTTTACCGTCTATATAAAATGCTTCCTCTTTAAAACCATTAAACCATTTATCATTTTTTTGGGCAAAATCCATTGTTACAAATAATGGAAATAGCACCTCTTTAACTCCAATTTTTTTAAGTTCAACATCTACAACGCCAGTTATCTTTTTCATCATTCCAAGACCGTATGGCATCCATATAAATGTGCCTTTTACCGGATAACTTTTTTCGGCTATCTCAGCAAGATGTAAAAGTGCATTATACCATTCCATAAAATTTGTTCTTTCAGGCAAACGCTCCGATTTGATATCGATTATCTTTCCCTCTTCATTTAAATTGACCACTATATCACTAGATTATACGTACAAATCATCATAAAAGTATTAATTTCTAACTATATTTTGCTTCTTTTATTTTTTCACAAAAAATATATCAAAGTAGATAAATATCTATAGTTATATACTCTTGAAGGTGGTCGTATGAAAACAAAGTTTGTAGTAGTACTTGGAGCGCTTATGAGTGGTATGGGCAAGGGCATAGTAACATCATCCATATTACAGATATTGGATTTTTATGGGTATAACGCATTACCAATAAAATTTGATGGTTATTTGAATTACGACTGTGGAACTATGAACCCATATAGGCATGGAGAAGTATTTGTTCTTAATGATAAAAGCGAAGTTGATATGGATTTTGGTATTTACGAACGATTTTTAAATAAAGATTTAACTGGAGATCTCTCAATAACTGGAGGTAAACTTTTTAGCGGCATAATAGAAAAGGAGAGAAAGGGTGGATTTCTTGGAGATGACGTGCAGATAATACCACACTTAACAGGAGAGATATTAGAGCGAATAAAAAATATAGCTAATGAAAAGAAACCAGATGTTCTTATAATAGAGGTAGGGGGCACTGTTGGTGATATTGAAAATAGTTATTTTATAGAAGCAATGAGGCAACTATCTTTGGAAGAAAAAGTTACGTTTGTAGCGCTTACTTATCTTCCATTCATAGATGTTGTTGGTGAACAAAAAACAAAACCAACACAAATCGCATTTAGAAGTATAATGAATACTGGAATCCGCCCAACTTTTCTTGTATGTAGAAGTGATAAACGTGTGCTAGAAAAAACAAAGGAAAAGTTATCGTTGTTCACAAACATAAAAAAAGATTATATTATAGATGATTCCACACAGGACACGTTATACAGAATGCCTTTACACTTCATACGTGAGGGATTTGATAAAAAATTTATAGATGAGATTGGCCTTGATGGAAGCAATCTTTCTAAAAAGAAGATTAGTGAACTTGAAAACACTATTGAGAGGATCGTTCACCCAACAAAAGAGATTAATATTGCAATAGTTGGCAAGTACGTTGGATTGACTGATGCGTATACAAGCGTTAAAGAAGCACTAATACATTCTGGGGCAAAACTTGATTGTAAAGTTAATATTGATTGGGTAGAAGCTGAAGAACTCGAAAAACCGGAAAATGATTTTGAGATTCTTAAAAAATATAATGGAGTTATTGTCCCTGGAGGATTTGGAAAAAGGGGTATTGAAGGTATGATAAATGCAATAAAATATTCTAGAGAATCAAAAACCCCTTATTTAGGTATATGCCTTGGCATGCAACTAATGGCGATAGAATATGCAAGAAACGTCTGTAAATTAAATGATTCGAATTCTACCGAATTTAATCCAAATGTGGAGCATAAAATTATATATACAATGCCATCTCAGAGAAGAACACAATATAAAGGGGCAACTATGCGTCTTGGAGCGTGGGATTGTAAGATAAATAAAACAGACTCTATCGCTTATAGGTCCTATAAGAAAGATATTATAAGTGAAAGACATAGACATCGATTTGAATTCAACAATAAGTATAGGGATATGATGGAAAAAAATGGTTTGGTTATATCAGCTACAACACCAGATAATGAATTAGTTGAAATGATCGAGTGGACTGATGGATTTGGTATAGGAACGCAAGCCCATCCAGAACTCAAATCACGCCTCTATGAACCTGCACCATTATTTCTTAGCCTAATAGAAAATGCTATAGCCCATAAATATAACAAGTAATCATAAATCATATTCAGAAGCTGCTGCAAAAAGTATACCTGAAAGTGCGTGCGTTGATATACTATCCTCACATATAGAGAGAGATGACTGTATATATCCTTCAGATGCTGCATAGCCATTTAAATATACTTTTAATATAGATACTGCTAACCCTATCTCCCCTACCTCAGGCCCAAAGTCAACATAAGCCATATGTGTTCCATGTTTTCCAATCTTCGCATTTTTTTCAATAATTTCAAGTATTTTCTGCGCCTTTTTATAATTTTTAAGCTGGAGTTGGAATATACCTTCAAGCGCTGTAAAGAAGACCGAACTTATATTTTTATCAATACTACTCGTTAAAAATCCATTGTTATATAACAATCCTGATTTAAATTTCATACATTTATCCAAAGGCAAATACATTTCATCCTTATTAAGTAACATCATTCCTGCTATTGTGGATGGTATGTTAATAGTATTGCTGTTTGGTTTTAAAGAAAAATTATTCCCATTAAATGTATATTTTATTATATTTTGAGCTCGCTTAATAGAGTCGTCCTTAAATCCCAACATATTCTCCAAAATAGATACAAAGCTGTTGATATATGAGTACTCTTCCGAATCATTATTATTTTTATATAATCCATGTTCTCCAATTACTCCATTTTTACGGATAAAATCCAACTCTAAATGTGCGCGCTCAATAAACTCTGTACTTTCCTTTTTTGAAATAACCCTAGTCCCAACTAAGCCTACTATTATAGAGGCATATTTGCTATCTTTAACTACTATAAACTCACTTATGCACCAAAAGATGCATCCACCAGTAGTTAATCATAAGAAAATTATTTATGAATTTAGATTTAAAGCTTATACCCAATTTTCCTAAGAAAATCGTGCCTCTCTGATTTATCCAAATCAGTTTCCAATCCAATAGATGGATACCCATCTATTATACCGATTATGCCAAACATTCCTTCATTATTTATTCGCACAACTTTAATGGGATTTGCAGTTGCACAATATATATTTGATATCTCTGGTACATCCTTAATATGTTTTAACACATTTATAGGAAATGCATTTTTAAATAACACCAAAAAGCTATGACCAGCATTTATCTTTTGCATATTCTTAACTGCAATTTTCTCTAATTCCAAATCATTTCCAGAACTGCGCAAAAGCCTTTTCCCGCTGGCTTCTACAAAAGCTATGCCAAATTTTATATTTGGTACCGAATTTACACATGCCTCATAAATATCCTCAACAGTTTTTATAAAGGAAGAGTGCCCTATAATTATTTGTGTATCTTCTGATTTTTCTATATCTATAACATCTATTATATGCAATCAATCACCAATGCGCAATACAACAATCTCCTCAAAAAATGCCTTTTCCAAAGCCATTATCGTAGCGTTATAATTTCTAATATCCATTTCATATTTATTAATACTACTCTCAATAAGCAAAATATTGTATTTTTTATTTACATGGCTTTTAAAATTGCTAAGTAATATATCAATGTATTTACGGCCTAAAACCCCGCCATCAAGCGCTATGTCAATACTACTTGTGGCATCCACATTATTGTCAAGATATGGTGGATTGAATATTATAGTATCATATTTATTTTTTATATTTGAGAACATATCAGTAAGAATAAATATGCCATTTATGTTATTGATTTTTGCATTATGTTTTGCACATTCCAACGCAATAGGATTAATATCTGCAAACGTAACATCGCAGCCGGTTTTTGCAGCCACTATGCCTAATATTCCACTACCAGTACCTAGATCAAGTACATTGCCTTTCGCATGCTTTTCAACCACACTTGCCAGCAAATACGAGTCCTCCCGTGGTGCGTATACACCGTCATAAACATCTATATGTATACTATTTATCAAATCAGATTGCTCAACCAAGAATACCCTCCTTCTTAAAGCTGCGCACGCTCGCATACAAAATCAAAACATCCAATATTATAAGCACAAATATTAACATTTCAAAAAATCCTACATTTAGTGTAGCTATCCCCAAAACAGATGTGAATGGTATTATTAAAACTGGCAGTATTAATAGCGTGCTTACCTGCTGCGCCTCTTTTATGCCACGCACTTTTGCAGAAACTAATACCATAACCCCAATAGTAACTATTGCTAAAAATGGACCGGAT
>JAJZDG010000046.1 GCA_021828705.1 Microcaldota archaeon
AGATACCGGTTCTAATCCAAAACAGCAGGGTGAAGGTCCTATACCTAAAGAAATGATAAAAATGGTGAAATCGGTTGTTGATGTTCCATACATCGTAGCTGGAGGCATATCAACAGTTGATAATGTGCGCGATGCTTATCAGAGTGGTGCGGATATTGTACAGATAGGTACTGCGTTTCAAACAAATGTAGATACTGCTAAAACCGCAAGGTTATTTTCTGATATTGCAAAAGAAGAGGGATTAAAAAAACTCAAAAAGGTATAATGTATGCATGAATTATCAGCGTTAGAATTATCTTTATTAATAGAAGAATTACAAAGGTATGTTGATAGTTACGTAGAAAAATTTTATGAAATAGAGGAGGATAAATTTCGTATTAAGCTTAAAAAAGATGGTAGCGAGCATAATATATTGTGTATTTTATGCAAGAGTCTGAATAATACGGAGTATATAGAAAAGATAGATAATCCGACAAATTTTAGCTTGGCTGTTAGAAAAAGAATTATCGGGTATAAAATAAGTGCAATAAAACAATTAGGCAATGACAGAATTCTTCAAATTTCCTTACAAAAAAAAGACGAAAGTGTATATATAATACTTGAAATGTTTGGAAAAGGTAATTTTATAATTACGGATAGCAATATGCAGATACTTTTGGCTTATAAAGTGCATGAATTTAAGGACAGAGCAGTAAAACCAAAATCAATATACCAGATGCCAAAAAAGGAGAATGCAGCTACTAAATTTGAACAGCTCTTTGAATTATATAAAGAAAAACGTACCATACAATTTTTTTCAAGTATTTGCAATATTGGCGCAATATACATAGAAAATGAACTGCTAATATTAAATATTGATCCTAAGTCAAAATTAAATACAATTGGGATTAATAAGGCAAATGAAATTATGAAACTACTTGAGCGAATATCTAGCAATAATTTTAATAGATTAAATACTGTTTATCAGAAAGATAATAGTGTAGTTGATTATAGTATAATGGAGTTAAAAAAATATGAAAATTTTGATAAAAAGCAATTTGAAACTCTTGAAAAAATGTTTGAATTTATATATGCTGAAAATGCGCCAATTTATTCAAATAAAATTAATCCAGAATTTGAGCGTATATCAAATAGTATAAATAAGCAAAAGAATATTCTTAAAAATATTGATAATGAAATAGATGAGAACAAAATTATAGGAAAATTCATTTTTGAGCATATGAATATATTAAATCATCTGCTTTCAGAAATTAAGGAAAATGAGAATATAGATATAGAAAAATTGCAAATACTAGCACAGGGGTTTAATATAATAAAAGTAGATAAAAAAGAAAAACTAATAGAGATTGAGATGGTTGACCAGTAATAATGTTAATATTGTTTTTTTAGGTACGTCAGGATCTGTTCCAACACGTAGTAGGGCATTGCCTTCTGTTGCTATAGAATACGATGGTGAGGTGCTGCTATTTGACTGTGGCGAAGGTGTACAGCGGCAATTAATGATATATTCTGTGAATATAAATAAAATAAATTCTATATTTATAACACATCTACATGGTGATCATGTAATAGGTATAGCAGGTCTTCTAAGAACGTTGGCGCTAAATAACCGGTTAAAACCAATAAATATATTTATACCTGATGGTTATCAAGATAAAATAAATGAGTTAATAACATTTGATAACGCTATAATTCCATATAAAATAAATATACATGGAATAAAAAAAGGTGTAGTAATAAAAGAAAAGGATTATGTTATATCTGCATATCCTCTAAAACATTCTATAAAAACAATGGGGTATGTATTTAAAACAAACGATCGTTTGCGATTTGACAGTAAAAAAGCAAATTCCTTAGGTATAAATGGAGAGATGTTTTCAAAAATAGTAAAATTGGGCAAATTAAAAGTAAATGGCAAAATAGTTAACTTATCCGAAATATCTTCAGAAGTTTTAGGCAAAAAAATTATTTACGCAACAGATACGCGCCCACTTAAGTCTACAATAAATATATTAAAAAATGCTGATGTTTTAATTCATGAGGCTACTTACTCATATGATTTAATAAAATTAGCAAAAGAACGAATGCACTCTACCGCATATGAAGTTGGTTTATTAGCTAGTGACGCTCATGTTAAAAAATTAGTGCTATTTCATGTAAGTGCCAGGTATAAAGACGGTAGTATACTATTGGATGATGCTAAAAAGGCGTTTAAAAATAGTTTAGTAGCATTTGATGGGATGAAGCTAAATATATAAATAATAAAAAGTACATCTTACTATATTTATATTATTATATGGGCTCGTAGTCGAGTGGTAAGACGTCACCTTGACAAGGTGAAGATCCGGAGTCCGATTCTCCGCGAGCCCATTTTTATTTTTTTATTAAAAAATTAATTATATAATCAATTATAGATACTAAAACACTGCAAACGTTATTATTTTTTCTTTATAAATATTATATGATTATATGGATGCTATAAATATAGATTCAAAAAAAACAGCACTTGTAGTTATAGATATGCAAAAAGGCATTGCTGCAATGCAAAGACCATTTGAACCTTATAGCTCAAAACAGGTAATAGATAATATTGTAAAATTAACAAATACATTCAGAAGTATTAACTTAACAGTTGTGCTAGTTCATGTAAATTCGCATGATGGGCAGGATATGTTAAAACCCCTTGTTGATTCTGCTCCTTCGTGGAATATAAGTGAAAGGCCAAAGGATTGGTCTGAGTTTATAGAACAAATAAATAAATCGGATAAAGATATAGTAATAACAAAGAGGCAATGGGGCGCTTTTTATGGTACTGAACTTGATCTGCAACTTAGACGGCGCAATATAACTACTATAGTTTTATGCGGTATTTCAACAAATATTGGAGTAGAAACTACTGCAAGGGAAGCGTATCAGCATGGTTATAATCAAATATTTGCAATAGATGCAATGACTGCATCATCAAAAGAGGAGCATGATACAACTCAAAAATTTATTTTTCCCAGAATAGGGTTAATACGTAGCACTGACCAAGTTATTGCGATGATTAATTAGGGTATTGCTCTTTATAATTGGTATAGTGCCGCTAAATTTTTATAGCATATTCCTTTTAAATCTTACTTTCAAAAGTTATTTGACTTAAAAAAAGATCGAGGTCAGTTAATGGGGTTAGATACAAATAGAATGCGATTAAGTTCTGAGCACAAAGCGTTCGTAAGAGATCTAACTGGTGTCGTTATTAGTTACACCCCAATATCTGGAGTTATTGATACAGTTAAGTTTGGCCATAAATGGTTTGGACATAGAAAATTAATACAAAGAACTGTTAGGCATGTAAAGGTGCAAATGCGCAGGAACTATATTAAAAGCAAAAGCAGAAAGATAATGGGTAAATACAAAGCACATAATAAAATAAAATTTTTTAATTAGGTACTTAAAATGTATAAACTTAGGTTTCCTGAGGATATAGATATACAAAAAATACGTAGTACCGAAATGTACCATTTCTATTTTAAAAGGTTTGGTGCGGAATTTCCCGAGTATTTGATTGATAAGCACCTATTTTCATCTTTTTCTCACAATGTTGCGAATTCTATCGCAGTTTGTGACATTATGTCTGAACAATTAGGTGCCCGATTGATGAAAGAGCTAGTTATTAATTCATCTACAAAAATTTTAAGTTATAACCCAACTAATTTAAGTGAAAACATAAAAAATTTATATGAATATTTTGGGCAGAGATCCTCACAAAAAATTATTTTATCTGAAAGTGGGTCCATACTTAATGTAGACTACGAAAATGCAAAAGCAGTGCTATTTTTTCTTGAAAAGCATTTATCTATTTGGGAGATGCAGAGGATTTTGTTTAGAAGTTATGGTAGAATAATAGGCTGGGATGCGGAATGTATTGAAAAATCTTATAATCTATTATCTATAAACATAGGGAATAAATTAACAAATAACGTAATAATAAAGAGTAGAGGAATTGTACTTATAATGCACAAAGATCTATCAGTAATGGATAAATTTAATACACCTTTTTTACGTAGAGAGTAATTGTTAGTTCATCTCAATATTGTGTGCTGCATCACGCCTTAATCGATTTACATACCAGATGATTTCGAAGAATTCTTTACCCTTGATTAGATCACTTTTATTGTATTTTGTCATTTTGATAAGATTTTCAAGTATTACATCAAATTCAGATTTTGGAAGCATATTGAACAATAAATTTATTTCTGATATTATGTAATCATCATTATTTTGCGCTATTGCATATCTACCCGCCATTATCCCAATTATATAACCAATATAACGCATTTTTTTAATATCATTACCAATATAATTTTTTAAAGGAAGGTATTCTGATATATAATATATCAGGTTTTCCTTAGAAATTTTATTTAGAAACGTGCTAATGAAGCTAGCCATTGCTTCTTCCATAATAACTGCGCACAATGTTCTATTATTTATAACATCATTCATTAGTATATCAGTTTCATTTTCCATAGTATTTTGAATTATGTGTACAGTCTCATGTAATAATAAATAGGATAAATGTGCTAATGATCTTCTTGCTTTCCATATGTTTATATCTTGGTTATGGCCAATAATGTTTTTGTTTGCGTTAATTGGGTGTTTATTAAAATGAACACTTGATATGTTTGCAATATTAGATACAATGCGTTCCACATATTTATTTCCGATTTTAACTATAGTCTTTCCTATATTATTTGAAACAGAACAGTATATTAAATCATCTGAAAGATACACATTGAATTTGTCATTAATGCTATCAATATCAAAAATTTCTGTTATCGTACGCGCAGCGCAATTAAACCATTCGTTTACTATAATATTATAATTAAATATGGCATTATTATTTTGTTTTAATATTATATTTTCATCTATGGATTTTAATATTGCGCAATTAAATTTTACAATTCTTGGATCTATATTAGGATTTTGAAGTAACAAACTTATAACGTCTAGGTTTTTTTCTCTTCTTAATGTATAGTTTGCATCAAATCGTTTTATAACGTTGTTGCTTTCGCCAAGAATAGTTATTCCAACCATACATCCACATTATAAAACTGTTGTAAAATTATTTAATGCTTCTGGAATAAAATTAATTTATTTTTATCTTATTTCCTCCTCCCGTTATGCTTTTTGCTAAAATATTGCAGTTATTTAGGTTAAATTTATTGTTGCTTCCAATAACATTTATATATACATTGCAATTTGATAAACCAAATGTGTTATCATTCCCTTGCAATATTATATTTGCAGTGCCCGAAGAGAAATTGAGATTGTCGTTATTTCCGTTAATAGTAAATGTACCATTTCCAAAGTTCTCTGTAATATTATCATTATTGCCCTGAAGTGTTACATTTATGTTTCCAGATGATGTATTTATACCATCGTTGTTTCCGTTGATCTTGAAAACAGCGCTGCCCTTTGATAATGTAATATTGTTTTCATTACCCTGCAATATAAAATTTCCTCCCCCCTTGCTTATTTTCAGATTGTCATTATTTCCGCTAATACTTGAATTACCC
>JAJZDG010000047.1 GCA_021828705.1 Microcaldota archaeon
AGCCTTATTCTTGCCTCTATTGCCTCAGTATTTGTCTCGTTTGACGTGTCTGTAAGAAAATGCATCGCAGCCTCTTCAAAATTGCCTAACATTATATTTATTCCGACATCAACATTATTGTTTCTATTGCCAAATCGCTGCGACCCGAAAAAATTTGGAAACAATCCATTAAGCTCTTTTTCTATTATATTTATTTTATTAATATCCTCACTCTGCGAATTTGAAATTGATATTATAAAATGATTGCCAAGCAGACTACCCAATTTTATTGGAGTATCGCTTTGCCAGTGTCCATTTATTTTTATGTCCTTTATGTGCATTGAACTGAGCTGTTCTGATTTAATGCCATATATAGCACACATTTGCGTTGAAATCGACGATCTATCCTTTGTTCCTGCAAAGCTTACTGATTTTATACCTCTACCAACCTTTTTTGTTATTTCACGGAGCGCCTGAAGGGTATTCCAATTTTCTTTCTGCATTATAAAGGCTGCAAATTTTCCTGCATCATTATTTTTAAAACCGAGCGTTTCTGGCGCATAAATACTGTCCAATTTAAGTATTGTGCCATTTTCCGATATTTCCTCCACAATAAAATCTGACGGCTGTGATTTTATATTACCAATTATCCGTTTGGATTTTGAAAGACGATCCATTAAAACTACCAATTAATCAAATAGAATAAACTTTGAAAGTGTTCTATTAAATAGGTATTTGATTAAAAGCAAAAACATCACAGATGCGACTATTAGCACTATTCCAAGTATTCCGATTTTAAACATTACAAATACTAATACAATCCCAACAGCTGGAGGGTGCTCAGCTTTTAATAGGTACATTAAAATAGACATTATAAACACCCCAATAAAGAATCCTATATATACTCCCATATATGCTGCAATTAAATAGCTAATGTATCCTATAATACCCGCAAGCAGATAGCTTTTTGCAAATTTTGAGCTCTTTGCAGCTTTGGATTTTGGAGTCATAAACATAATGAATGCGCTAGAACCCAAAGACGCAAATACTATAAGCGATGATCCCGAACCATATTTAATATCAAATCCAAATGATACTAAAAGATACACCACTATCGCTACACTCAATGCAGTTAAAAATGCCGGAATTATTACGCGTTTGACTTCTATCTCAAAACCAGATTTTTTCACGCGTTTGTTAACAACCTTTTTTACAGATATGTAAGCCACCCATTATATGCAATCTCTTTCCCATGAACAATCGCGTCATATTTATTTGATAGCGCCGTTGCAATAGGACCTGGCTTTTTTGATATTTTGATTTTATCTACAGATAGTATAGGTGTTATTTCTGCGGCAGTACCGGTAAAGAATAATTCATCTGCAGTATATAATTCATCCCTCCTCACAAAACGCTGCTCAACAATAAACCCCATATCCTCCGCAATTTCTATTATTGTATTTCTTGTTATACCTAGTAGGATATCAGATCCTTCATTTGGCGTTATAAGCCTGCCATCTTTAACTAAGAATATATTCTCACCAGGCCCTTCTGCCACATAACCGCTATCCGAAATCAATATAGCCTCATCAAATCCCATGTTTTTAGCTTCGCTGCTTGCAATTATCGAATTTAAATAATTACCGCTCGCCTTTGCTTTTATAGGAAGTATCTTTGAATTGATTCTATGCCATGACGATACCTTGCAATTTATACCCTTTATCTTGCTATCACCAAAATATGCCCCAAATTCCACAGCCGCTATATATGTGCTAATTTTTTTATTTTCTATTGCAAGTCCTATTTTATCGTCATCATAGAAAGCATACGGCCTTATATAACAGGATTTTAGATTATTTTTCCTTATTACATTTATTATGGCAAACTTAAGCTCTTTGTGTGAATATCCAAGATCCATACGATATATTTTTGCGCTGTTTAGAAATCTATTAATGTGCTCATCAAGCCTAAAAATTGCAGTACCCTCTTTTGCCTCGTATGCGCGTATTCCCTCAAAAATTCCGCTGCCATACTGCAGCGAATGCGTAAGTATCGAAACGTTTGCATTCTTATAACCAAGCATTCGACCATTGTACCATACACTTAATTTGTCATTAACATTAGGCATAAAGAGCACCTATTCTATATCAAAGACAAAATTTTTAAGGATAAAGCTTGCATGGAGATGGTTTGGGGTCCACCCAACCCTAAACCTTCCATAACAACCTTCATGTCAGTACAGTATTAAAGCGCTCCATGTATACCTGAGCAAAACGTTCTTTTACGGTGTTTTTCTCATATTTTAGTGCCGCTAGCTCTTCCATACCAATTTTTGTCAACGCAAGCGGCCTACCAGGATCATCTTTTGTTGCAAAATCTAAGATATTCTTTTCCCTTAGCCTGTTAAGATTATACCAAATAGAGCTCTTAGAAAACCCATATGAATTACAAAGATAATCCACAAACGATGACGCACTGTATATAGCATCGCTGTTTATCTCAAGAACTATTAAGCGCTCACGCTCTATTAATTTTGTTCTCTTGCAACCTACACTAGTGTATACCATTCGACCCACATAAACCACCTGAAAAATAGAGCGAGTTTATGCGACCGAATGGTTAAAAGGTGCTGCTATAAACTTAAGTGTCTTATTGCAGACGCTATAGTTGACTTTTGAATTAGACCATAGCTGTAATCTCTGCAACATTTATCGCACCAAACCATTTCGCATTAAAGATACACGTAATGTATCGTTAATATAGTAAAAAGTATACTATTTAAAGCTTGTGTGTTAAGTTCGTCATTATCAAATGTCTAGGTATAATTTCAGATAAATAGTCATATCGAGGCAATATCTTTAAAGTTACTAAGTTGCATACCAACCTCATCTGTCGAATTGAATACCTCAACAACAAGCTTCTTTTTTTCCGCTTCAGATAAAAGTTTTTGTATTAAATCATTGCCAAGAACGCTATCATTTACCAGTATCGAATGTGCTTCATATTCATCCATCGCTTTTTTTACATTATCAATACCATATCTTGACTGACCTGTTGAGAGACCTTTTAAAAATTGCTCCATTAATATGAATTCTTCGCGTATGCGCTCCTTATCTAAAATCTTTGATACCATATCGCTGCGTATAAGCTCATAGATTCCTGAACGCTCAGTATTGCTTGTGTTAATATAAAATAAGCGCTTTGATATCTTACCTGTTAATCCGCTATCATCCATGTATTTTTTCAGATCATCCTTCGTAAACCCAGGACCCGCTATTATTATTGATTCAACTTCCATATTTTTTATTAACGCCACAGCTTCATCATAAAATTTTTTCTCTAACTCATTGAATTCTTTTGGAGTAAGCCGCTTGCTCAAATGACTATATATCTCATTTCTAAATGAAATACCATATCCCAAAAGATATGCAGATAATATCTTCTCATCATCTATTGCTATTATGCCAAGCCTTGGTTTTTTAGTCAATACAACCGCATTCTTTATGACATCTAATATATATGAGGTCCATTTATCCTTCTCTATCTCAAGCATGTCAGATATTGCAATGTTTAGCGTGTGATAACTATTGAGTTTTATATATTCCAATGGATAGCCCTCTATTATCTTGCCTGCAATTCTAAGCCGCTCAGAGCTCTTATCTAATTCCACCTTTTCAACGCTGAGCTTCACCATTACCTCTTTCATATCTCCGCTCTTTCCATCCTCCGTTTTGAATTTGCGCAATGTTTTTGATTTTGCTCTATCTCCTTTAAAGAGTATACGCTGTATGGTCCAAAGATCCTCAAGCGTTTCAAGTTTTACAAACATCGTACCCGATTCGCCATTGAATTTTATAATTTTCACTTTAAATGACCCTGATTTATTTTAATATTATCTTCTGATATTATATAATTTTTGCTTTGATATTATAACATCATTTATAATGCATTACATTTATATTATAATTTGCATCGTATATAATATTTAAACAACATTAAGATTGATTTGATGATAGAATTTGTGATAATTTCATCGATTATACAGATAATAACTGGCTCGAGCGCAATTCTTTATAGTTTTATAAAGAGCTTTGGTTATATTGCTATATTTGTATTAATGATGCTTGAAGGCATATCACTGCCAGTACCTAGTGAGGTCATAATGCCGCTAGCAGGGTATTTTTCGGCAACTGGACTACTCTTTTTACCATTTGCAATAATTGCCGGAAGCATAGGAAACCTCTTTGGCATACTAATAGATTATTACATAGCATATTATCTTGGAAAAGATATCATTTACAATAACATTGAAAAAATACACATAAAACGGACAACATTAAATGCTTTTGATCGATGGTTTGAGAGAAATGGCAATATAGTTGTATTTACCACAAGAATGGTACCAGTAATAAGAACAATTGTTAGCTTCCCTGCAGGATTTGCGCGTATGGATATCAAAAAGTTTATTTTATATTCATTCGCTGGAAGCCTTATCTGGGACATTATTCTTGCACTTTTTGGATACTATGCACTCCCTTCAAATAATGCAATTTTGATACTGCTTTCTACAGGAATTTTTATAATAACGTTATATATTATTTATAAACTGCATAGTAAAAGCATGAAAAAAAGTTTATAACGCCTTTTCTATTTGCACTATAGCAAATACCGCAATCGCTTCTCCGTTTCCAGTTGGCCCTATATCATGGTTGGTCTTATCCTTTATATTTATTTTTGATATAGTGATATTCATTGCGCTTGCAAGCATTCTTCGTATATCATTAGAATATTCTATTATGCGCGGCTCTTTTGCAACATAAGTGATATCCACATTTGTTATCGTCCAAGCATAGCCATAAATCAAATCTACAGTATATCTTAGAAGATCAACGCTCCTAAGTCCATTATAATTAGGATCAGATTTTGGAAAATATCTATCTATATCACCAAAGCCTGCCGCTCCAAGTATTGCATCTATTATTGGATGAATAAGAACATCTGCGTCATTATCCCCAATTAGGCCTTTTGGAAAATTTATATCTACGCCACCTAGTATAAGTTTCTTATTTTCCACGAGTTTATGTATATCATAACCAAGACCAACAGGCATCAAACCACTTAAGCTGAAAATTCTCCAAACGCTCTAATCTAAGTCACTGCGAATAATTATATTGTTATCCTTTAAATCTGATACATTGCAATCTTTATTCAAATCAAAAAATTCAGACATGTCAAAAAGATTCCTCTCTGATAATTTTTTGCTTGCAATTATGCTATTTAAAGTAGCATATGCAAACACCTGAGGAGTAACAGCCATAAGTACATTGCCTTTTTTAACAACAGAAATAGCATAACTAAACGCCTTTGCTTTTCTGATTAGCTCTTTTGCAACCTCTGCATTCACAAATAGCTCTGAGCAGTCATGCAGCATGATAATATCACATTCCTTTGCATATAATAGTGCATTTCTAAAAAGTTCATTTGTATTTGGTTCTTTAATAATTATTTTTTTAATATTTGTTAGT
>JAJZDG010000002.1 GCA_021828705.1 Microcaldota archaeon
ACATATTTTTTATTCATATAATCATTCTAAGAAAATCAAGGAAAGACAAGAATTTAAATTTAGTTATAAAAGTGCAGGGGGTGAGATTCGAACTCACGAAGGTGCTAGACCACAGGATCTTAAGTCCTGCGCATTTTTCTGTGGCCCAAAGCAGCCAAACCAGACTTTGCTACCCCTGCAATTAAGTTATATTTATCAACAGAATCATATTTATGTATACATGTTTGGATCACTTTCCGGTATAACACCCTCACGTGTCTCCTTGCTCTTTTTAAGTAGTTCTTTTACCTTGTCTTCTACCATTTTGGCTTCTTTATCAAGTTCGATAACGTCTATATTCATATTAAGTAATTTATTTAAACTATTTATTGCTATTTCCGCATATCTTGGGTCTATTATCTGTGGGTTTACTTGTACCAATATATTAATATCATCTATATTATCTATAGCTGCATTCATCATTATTACTGCGCTGACCCCTGCCGCAACGCCTTCACCTATTGGCTTTAATCCTAATTTTTGTATTTTTTCAGATAGCTCTTTTGTGGACGCTACTGCAAAAACATCAAAATTATTTGGATTTTGGGTAGGTATGCCACTTATCGATATTATTTTTTTAATCTTTTTTTCTTTCAGGAAATTGTATATTGCATCAGATATTTCGTATATGGATTTTTCAGATGATGGTCCCGATTCCGCAAAAAGCAATAAGAGACTATTTTTTTTTGAATAATAAAATCTTAATGGTGGCATTGGTGTATCTTTATGTATAGATACAAGTGGCGGGAAAAGATCGCTTTTTATATATCCTACATATTCAAGCTGAAGTTTATTTACCATATAACTTATGCTCATAGGTCCTACGAGCCCAGTTCCTGGGAAGCCTTCTAAGAATGTGCATCCCTCTAATTCTATCTTTTTAAATAATTTTATTTCGATCATCAAATCATATTTATTATTTAGGGAAGATATAAAAGATTATATAAAAAAGACGAAAAAAGCCAAAAAATGCGCTAAATTTACGTAAAAAACCTATTTTCCTCTGTAAATCGACGATAAATATTTAAATCTATCTAGTTTATTCTTATTAGTGATCTAATGGCAGAAAAGATAGGAAGCGAATCAATAGAGAGAGAAGATGGGTACCTATACTTCTTGGGAAAGGACGGGTTTGTATGGAGAACTCCGATGAAATCTAATACAAGAGGAAGAAAATCGAAAGTGGGTTCCGAAAAGATCAAGAGGGAACAGGGCTATCTCTATTTTATTGATAAGAAAGGATATGTTGCAAGAGCAAAGATGAATAGAAAGGGAAGAAGGTAATCTTCTTACCTATTTTTTTATTTTAATTTTTGCTCCTTTTTTTATTCCATTATTTTTTATAAATCCGGCGCTTAATTCTATAATATATTTATCTGGACTTTTTGGTATATAGGTTTTGCAGTTAAACATTGAGGTGCACGGCGTTGCATTTTCACAAAAATCTACAATTTTAAAGTTATTGTCGATCCACAATATATCTATATTGAAATGCATGTTGAGCATCCATATGCTATGGTAATCGCTTCTGTTGAATATGAAGAGCATACCTCCATTAGTATTTAATGATTTTTTATACATAAGCCCTATCATTCTTTTTATAAAATTATCTGCGATAATCGCAGTAATCTCTTTTTTTCCTATGTAAATTTTGGCTTCATTATAATGCATATGTTTTTGCAAGAATTTTAATAGTGGCATTTATATACCTTATTTCGTTAATGATAAACTTTGCTCTCTCATAAACTGCTGCAAATAATATTTGCTACCACTGCCCTTGCCTGTAAACCCACTTGCCTTCCAGCCTACGAATGTATGCAAGCCTACAACTGCTCCTGTTGTTGCGCTTGTTGCTCTGTTTATGTAAACAACACCTGCAGCTATTTTGTTGGAGAACTCCTTTATTTCATTCTTATTTTTGGTATATAACCCTGCTGTAAGACCGTATTTGACATTGTTTGCCATTTCTATTGCTTTATTGAAATCATCGAACTCTATTATTGCAAGTATAGGTAAAAAGAGCTCATTATGTACCAGTTCATCATCATTTTTTAATTCTGCTACTACTGGTTCAACGTAATATCCATTTAATTGGGTTGATATTCTATTACCTCCATATAATAGTGATCCAGATCTCTTTATCTTATTTATCGATTCTACATATCTAATATATGCATTTTCACTTATCAAAGGGCCAATATAATTGGTTTTTTTGAGCGGATCTCCTATATGAAATGTCCTTACCTTGTCTATTAATTTGCTTATAAAAATTTCCTTTATTGAAGAGTGTACATACACTCGTGATAACGCACTACATTTTTGCCCAGTATAACCAAATGCCGCACTTGAAATTCCGTCTACTGCTTTTTCTATGTCTGCATGCTTTGACACTATCGCAGGATTTTTACCTCCCATTTCAACAACAAAATTTTTTTGCAGACCCAAATTAAGGCTTTTTTTAATCATATTAATTCCTGTATCATATGAACCAGTAAACGCTATTCCTGAAACGTCCTTGTTTACTACTAATTCATCTCCCACCTCACTACCTGGGCCTGTGATAAAATTAAATACGCCATCAGGCAATCCTGATTCTTTTAGCAGCTGGTATATTCTCAATCCTGTAAGCATTGTCATGTTATCTGTCGAAGATGGTTTGAATACTACAGTATTGCCTGTAATCATTGCACCTATACTCATTCCAGAAGATATAGATATTGGGAAGTTAAATGGTGCTATAACTCCAAATACACCTACGGGCAATAACTTTATATTTACTATTTCAGATGCACCAGGTGCACCTTGAAATCCAGCATTAATTTTTATATTACTATTATCTGAAATATTTTTCCGTATATACCCCTTATTAGTTTCCACATCATTTGCATAATAATTGGCGAAATCTATTGCTTCGTCAACCTCTCCGATAGATTCATATCTAGATTTTCCATTCTCTAGACTTAGTAATGCTGCTAAGTCAAATTTATTTGTTGATAATAAAACTGCAAAATTTTTAAATATCTCAACACGTTTTTTATAATCAACTAAATGCCATTCATCAAATGCTTTTTTTGCAGCATCAATAGCCATTTTTGCATGTTCGCGTTTTCCACATTGGAAGCGGCCTATCATTATGTTTTTATCTATTGGTGAATATTCGGTTAATAAGCTATCTGAATTAATTGCCTTTCCTGATATATACATAGGGTATGTAGATCCAATATTCTTTTTAAGTCTTAAAATCGCATCATCAAATAATCTATCAAATTCCACTTCATTATTGCTCTCCATAAATTTTTTATAAGTAAATTCATTTTTAAATTTTGAATAAGACATATTATCACATCAATATAGTATAATCATAACACATCTTTTTATAAATGATTTTTAAATTCGATTTTCATAGTTTGCGGACAAATGACTAATTTAATATGTAATATGCTTGACATTAATTTAATTGTGATAAATAAAAATTATAATAAGCTTTAAAAAGGAGAATGTTCAGATTATAACTGAGTTATAATTATAATGTTTTTATTATAAATAATAGCTAATGTCTACATCGTGGTTTTATTATGTCTAATACAAAAGAGCAGTTCGTCGGTACAAACGAACAGGAGTATATGGAGAAATATGGTTTTAATGATAAAATTGATTATAAATTTAAGAGTGATAAAGGGCTATCTGAAGATATAGTAAGAGAGATATCCAAAATAAAGAATGAACCTGAGTGGATGCTTGAGAAAAGGTTAAATGCTTATAAAATATTTAAAAGTAAACCAATGCCTAAATGGGGTGCAGATCTTGAAGGTATAGATTTTGATGATATTTATTATTATATAAGGCCTACAGACAAGAAATCTGATAGTTGGGATTCTGTTCCTGATGATATAAAAAAGACATTCGATAAACTTGGTATACCAGAAGCGGAGAGAAAATTTTTTGCAGGAGCGGAAGCACAGTATGACAGTGAAGTTGTATATCATAGTATAAAAGAGGATCTTAAAAAGCAGGGTGTAGTATTTACAGATACAGATACTGCAGTAAAGGAGTATCCGGAACTAATGAAACGTTATTTTGGCACTGTTATACCTGATAATGATAATAAATTTTCTGCCTTAAATAGCGCAGTATGGTCCGGAGGCAGTTTCATATACATTCCAAAAAATGTCAAGCTTGCGATGCCCCTTCAGGCGTATTTTAGAATAAATGCTGAAAAGGCTGGCCAATTTGAGCGAACGCTTATAATAGCTGACGAAGGTGCTGATGTTACATATATAGAAGGATGTACTGCGCCAATATATGTAAGTTCTTCATTGCACTCGGCTGTAGTTGAACTTGTTGCTCATAAAAATGCACATATTCGCTATGTTACTATTCAGAATTGGTCAAAGAATGTATATAATTTAGTTACTCAACGCGCATTTGCGTATGAGAACGCATATGTTGAATGGATTGATGGTAATATAGGCAGCAAGGTAAACATGAAATATCCAAGTGTATACTTAAAAGAACGCGGCGCAAAGGGTGAAATATTATCCATAGCTGTTGCTGGAGAATCACAGATACAAGATTCTGGAGGAAAAATTCTTCATCTCGCTCCAGATACAACCTCAAAAATAATATCCAAAAGCGTTTCAAAAGGTTCCGGGCTGACTACTTATCGTGGTCTTATATATGTCGGAAAGGATGCTGCAAATGTAAAGTCCGCTGTTCGCTGCGATGCGCTTTTGCTTGATGAAAATTCAAAGACTAACACATATCCATATATGGAAATGCATAGGGAGGATGCAAGTATAACCCATGAAGCTACAGTGGGAAAAGTCGGGGAGGATGAATTATTTTATTTGATGAGTAGGGGTCTTAGTGAAGAGGATGCACTAACAACAATAGTGCTTGGATTTATAGAGCCACTTGCAAAGGCACTACCTATGGAATATTCATTAGAATTAAAGCGATTAATAAAGATAGATATGACCGATTCTGTAGGTTAATTGGTGTTTTAAATGAGTGAATATCAAACATTTGCAAATGAAGCGTTGGAATTATATAAATCACTTCCAGAGGAGACAAATTCAATATATAAGCGTAGACATATAGTTTTGGATTTAAGTTTATTAGATGAAAAATCTGAGTTAATTGATGATAAATCTGTAATAGAGCGTGTGTATACGGAATCAATTGCCCATTTGAATATACCCTTTGATATGATTATAGGAAGACATGGCGCAATAATTAAAGATAATCCCTATATAAAAATAATAAATAAAAGCGATGAAGAGTTTTATAGTATACTAAAAAAATCAATGCATGATAAGCGTGAGGATAAATATGTTGCATTTACACACGCACATGTTGACCAAATAATAACAATAAATATACCTGAAGATACGGTAGCATCATTGAATCTATTATTTGTAAATGTTAATGAATCACTTCCAATAATTGTATATACTAAATTGGGAAAGGGTGCGAATCTTAAAATGTTGCAGCTATCTGTATCAAAATCAAAAAAGAATATATTTACATCAATAATAAATGAATTTGATGCGTTAGCATATTCCAAGGCTGAAGTTAATGTAATATACCCACAAGATGAACGTGTAACAATAATTAATAATTCAAAAGCTGATGCAGGTATAAATGCAGATATTAAATTTAATTACATATATATCGGAGGTAATGCTGTACGTTCGAGAAATTATATAAATGCTGTTGGAAATGGCAGTTCAATAAATGCAAATGAAATTATTTTTGGATCAAAATCACAGAAAATGGACATAAATACCTATATAATAAACACAGGGAGGGAAACTACTGCAAAGTTAGATTCAAAAGTTGCATTAATGCATGATTCTATATGTTTTATAAAAGGGTTTGCTAAAATTGTAAATGGCGCAAAAGAATCGCGCTCTTTTGTTGAAGAAGGAGGTGTACTTATTGATAGAACCGCACGAATAGATTCAATCCCATCTGTTTCAATAGATGAAAATGCAGTAAAAGCTACGCACTCATCAGCAACAGGACCTATAGATGATGAGTCATTATTTTATTTGACTTCAAGGGGTATAGATAAAGTTCGAGCACAGCAGCTAATTCTTTCTGGATTTTTCTCACCAGTCATAAGTAATATTTTTGATGATAATGTTAAATCTATAATATCCTCAATGATAAATGACAAAATGAAAAATAATGGTAGATATGGCGTAATACCAAGGATTGATACTACTGATATTATATGGTTTAGCAAGCCGTCAGCTGATCTGTTCGAGCGTCATTATAAATACAGGGGTAATTAGATGAATAGAATAATGACTGATTATGAACGTGTTGCGTATAAATTTATGCCAGCATTACGACAGTATACTGTCTACATATTGGTAAATGAAATGCATATGAATCAGAAGGAGGCGGCTATGGCAATGGGCGTAACACAGGCTGCAGTTAGCAAATATTTAAATAACAAAAAAATATCAAAAGAGACACGCAGCATAATGTTAAATTTTGAGCGTTCCAATGTCTATGATTACGTCAAAAATATATTATCCAAAAGTGATATAAATGCACAAAAATCAGTCTGCCATTTATGTCAATTATACCATAAATTTGATTGTAATATGATGGTAAGGTAATGTATGTAAATTAAGGCATTAAAACAATTAATTTATTAATATTTAAAGTGGTTTTTATGAATATGTTATTAGAAATAAGAGATCTGCATGCAGAGATAGACGGCAAGGAGGTAATAAATGGGCTTAATCTAAAAATAAAGCAAGGAGAGCTTCATGTAATAATGGGTCCAAATGGATCAGGAAAAACAACACTTGCAAAAGCAATATTTGGCCATCCTGCTGTAACAATAAAAAGCGGCGATATATTAGTTGACAACAAGAGTATACTAGATTTATCAACAGACCAGCGTGCGGCGCTTGGGCTATTTTTAGGTTTTCAGCATCCTGTTGAAATTGAGGGTGTTGGATTTATAAATTTCTTAAGAGCATCAAAAGAATCATTAAATAAAGGTACTGTGGACATGAAGAACATGATGGTAGAGATAAAAAAGAATGCAGAAGATCTTAAAATAGGTGAGGGCATAATAGGTAGGCCATTAAATAAAGGTTTTTCTGGAGGGGAGAAGAAAAAAGCAGAGATATTGCAAATGGCAATACAGAAACCAAAGATTGCAATCCTCGATGAACCAGATTCTGGGCTAGATATAGATGCCATCCGTGTGGTTGCTACAAATATAAATAGAATAGTAAAAGAATCGAATTCAGGACTACTTGTAATAACACACTATAGCAGGATACTAGAGTATATGAAACCAGAGTTTGTGCATGTTATGGTTAAAGGAAAAATTGTAGAGGAAGGCAATAGTGATATGGTAAAAAAATTAGAAGAAAAAGGTTATGTAAACTTTGAATAAATGTGTATTTGATGGTTTCTAAAAATGATCTGTCTGATGGTATAGAAAGTGTTAGATCAGATTTTCCAATATTTAAAAGAAGGATTAATGGAAAACGGTTTGCCTATTTAGATAGTGCTTCAACCTCACAAAAACCAAAACAGGTGATAAAAGCAATATCTGATTACTATGTAAATTATAACTCAAATATACACCGTGGTATATATAACATTGCTGAAAAATCAACAAGTATGTATATATCCTCAAAAGAGCATATTGCAAAATACATAAATGCAAATTCATATAATGAGATAATATACACCAGAAATACGACAGAATCAATCAATTTGGTTGCATTGACTTTAGGCAATGAGTATGTAAATAAAGAGGATCACATATTGATAACTGATCTTGAACATCATAGCAATATTGTTCCATGGCAGTTGCTTGCAAAACGAAAGTCAGCCGCAGTAGATTATATAAAATTGGATGAGTCTAAAGAGCATTTGGACATTAACAGTATAAAAGAGCAGTTGGAAAAAGATCCCAAAATTGTTGCAATATCACACGCATCAAATGTGCTCGGAACTGTAAATGATGTTAAGGAGATAACACGTGAAGCACATAAGCATGGCTCTATAGTTATTGTTGATGGCGCTCAAGCTGTGTCACATATGTCTGTAGATGTGCGTGATATAAATTGCGATTTTTATGCGTTTTCATCTCATAAAATGTTTGGTCCCTCTGGCATTGGGGTTTTATATGGAAAGGAGGAGCTTCTTGAAAATATGGGACCATTGTATGGGGGTGGCGATATGATACATACTGTTACGCATGATACTTATAGTTGGAATTCATTACCTTGGAAATTTGAGGCAGGAACGCCAAATATCGAAGGTGCTATAGGTTTAAATGCTGCAATAGACTATATTGAGCAAATAGGCATTCAAAGAATAGCAAAGCATAATATGGCGTTAACCGCTTATCTGTTAGAACATTTATCAAAGATAGATGACATAACTGTATACGGACCTAAAAATGTAGACAATAGGCGCATAGGTGTTGTATCATTTGATATAAAAGGTTTGCATCCACATGATGTGGCGCAGGTGTTTGATAGTGAGGGAATAGCTATACGCGCAGGCCATCATTGTGCAATGCCTCTTATAACCGAGTCTTTAAACAGGAGCGCCTTATCAAGAATAAGTTTTAACGTATATAATAATTATGTAGAGATAGACAGAGCATTAAAGGCAATAAAAAAGGCAAAAAAACTCTTTAAGGTAAAGTAGCAGAAGTTGATTAAATGGATTTTTATGCAGAAGAATTAATATCACACTACGAGCATCCACACAATAAGGGTGTCATTTCAAATTCGGATTCAAAATTTCATGAATATAATCCGACATGTGGTGACGATATAACGATATATCTAAAAATAAAAAATGATATAATAGAGGATGTTAAATTTGATGGTAATGGGTGTTCAATTAGTATAGCATCAGCCAGCATGCTCACTGATTTTGTTAAGGGAAAGAAGCTATCTGAAATAGAAAAAATGGATTTTAAAACCCTAAAAGAATTGATAAATATAGATCCAGGGCCTGCAAGGCTTAAATGCGCCACACTTTCACTTAAAACTTTAAAAGGCGCTGTATTCTTATACGAGCATAAACCAATGGATCAAAACACAAAGAATATGTAATCTAATCGATTACAAATAAATTCAGCCGACTCTTTTCATCACAGATCAGAAATACCTCGACTCATCACGTAGTATAATGGTATTAAAAGGATAAAAGCCTTTCATAAATAACAAAACTATACAATGAGCGTATATACCGCAATCATTAAAATAATTGATAATAATAATTTTCTTTTAATGTTCTTTTCTCCAAAGAGAAGACCACCTAAAATCACGGTTATCAATATGTTGAGTGTATTTCTCAGAGGGTATGCGATACTTACAAATGTATTTACTAGCGCTAGATAATAGAGCAATCTATATGTAATAGTTATAATTGCAATTGCTATTATTGGATATTTGTAATATATTGTGTTTTTAACAATTTCACGTAAACCACCAAATTTTATCTGCATGTAAGCAATACCATTGATTGCTGTAAATACGCTTAAGAATAAAAGATATGTAAGTGGCTGTATAGAAAATAGCAGATATTTAAGTATGGTGGCACCAACTGCCATGAGTAACGTTAATACTATTAGAATATAGATATAGTATTTTTTGTCAAATGACTTGGATTTTTTATTTTTATTTGATATTAAAAAATATGTAGTTATTATTATTACTGCAATGCTCACATACTTTATAGGGCTCAGTTTTTCATTTAAGAATGCCAGAGCAAGCACTATAATTATGAATTGCGGTATTGAACTAAGAATAGGCGATACAACGCTAATATTGCCGTGTTTGTAGACTTTTGCTGCAAGTATTGCGGTCGTTGTGGAAAGAAGGCTGACAATATATAATAAGAATATGTCAAGAATGCTAATATTCAAATTAATAAATGGGATGAATGTTAATGATATTATCGCTGCAATGAGTGCGACACTTGTGGCATATGCAACCGAATGTTCCTTTTTGAGCGTCGCCTTTTCTATCAGCGCTGATACTCCTATAAGTACGCCTGATAAAAGGATTAATAGGTAATCATATATCAATATACCACTATTTTTTGGAATTGTTTGTCAGATTCTCAAAAGCTGCATATAAAACATTATATATTTTTGAGCTGTTTGTTTTAATTCCCGTCGTATTTTTAAGCGCGTTAATTTTATTCCATAAATATGTTGCCTTATTGGTTACATTATTTGTACTTATATTAAGTATACTTGAAACATTTGTGCTTTTGTTGTATTTTATCCAATTTATAAAAAATGATTCATTCATATTTTTTGTCTTGTTATAAAAACTGAGCATGAAGGATTTATTAAGCAATGTAATGTTATTTCCTGTTTCTATGTGGCTTTTTGAATATGTAATAAAATTAGGGCTATATAAAAATAGATAAATACCGAGCCCTAATATTATAAGTATTATTACAAATGCAATTCCATCGTTCATAAAATCATTTCATTTAGTCCCGGTCGGATTCGAACCGGCGTAGCAGGGTCCAAAGCCCTGCGTCCTTGACCACTAGACGACGGGACTAAATATAAGTAATTTAATATACAAAATATATATAATGCATTCTTATTGAACTCATTATAATGAATTGTTCTAATGTGGTGAAATAGGGGAAAAAACTAAATTTTTAATAAGGTATATAAAATATACCAGTATAATATTGATTGTAGTGTATAAGGTACATATTACGATATAAAAAGTGAAAATAAATGGCTGATTTTAAAACAACTGCTGATGTAAAAATACCAGATAAACTAATAGATCAGATAATAGGCCAAAAACGCGCCGTAGAGATAGTTAAGAAAGCCGCAAAGCAGCGCAGAAATGTTCTTCTTATAGGTTCTCCAGGAACTGGTAAAACACTTTTAGCACAGGCAATGTCCGAATTATTACCTATTACAGATTTGACAGATGTTTTGATATATAAGAATAATAATGATGAAAATGTGCCCGTAGTAAAAGCTGTGAAGACTTATCCTGATGGTATAAAAGAGAAAAATCAAGATGGTCAGGGGCGAACAATACTTCAAAATGAAAGAATGAAAGCCAGAATGAGTGTTGGTCGTGCAGGCTCTATAATAATTCCAATAGTTATAATTTTGGTTATTGCACTATTTGCGCTATCTATTAGTGGTATATTCAATGGTTATGAAATAGTGGTTCTTGCTGCATTAATGCTTGGCATAATGATATTTGGATCTGTTGCATTAGTTATGACCGGTCTTACAAAAAGGGTAGGATTTCCTGGGATGTCTGATGTGTCAGAGCCTAAATTAATTGTGGATAATACTGGAATGACACATCCTCCATTTATAGATGCTACAGGTTCAAAAGCTGGTGCATTGTTTGGTGATGTTAGGCATGACCCTCTGCAAAGTGGAGGTTTAGGAACGCCTGCGCATCTTCGTGTGGAAAGCGGAGCAATACACAAGGCAAATAATGGCGTTTTATTTATAGATGAAATATCAAGTTTGGATGGGCGTTCACAACAAGAGCTTCTTACTGCAATGCAGGAAAAAAAATATCCAATAACCGGAAAGAGCGATATGAGCTCTGGCGCACTTGTAAAAACTGAGCCCGTTCCGTCAGATTTCATTCTTGTTGCTGCTGGTAATCTTATAGATATAAAGAACATGCATCCTGCATTAAGATCAAGAATACGTGGGTATGGTTATGAGGTTTATATGGAATCATCCATGGAGGATAATAAGCAGAATATAGATTCTATAGTGCGTTTTATTGCACAGGAGGTTCAAAAGGATGGAAAAATACCTCATTTTGATAGGTCTGCAATAGACGAGATAATAGAGGAGGCGCGCAGAAGGTCCGGCAAGAAGAAAAGTTTAACACTTTCATTAAGAGATTTGGGCGGACTGATACGTGCGGCAGGAGATATAGCAATAGAAAGAAAACATAAAGCGGTTACAAAGGATGATGTTATAACTGCAAGAAATCTTGCAGGTTCAATAGAATCGCAAGTTGTCAATCAAGAGTTAGAGTATAGAAAGGACTACAAGGTATTTAATATAAAAGGATTTAGTGTTGGTAAGGTGAATGGACTTGCGGTTGTCGGTTCTTCAGCTACTTCTGCTGGAATAGTAATACCAATAGTTGCTGAGGTTACTCCAGCAAGCTCACGCTCTGAAGGTAAATTTATACCTACTGGAAAGCTTGGTAAGATTGCAAATGAAGCGGTAAAGAATGTGAGTGCGATTATTAAAAAACATATGGGGAAGGATGTTGCTAATTACGATATGCACGTGCAATTTTTGCAGACATATGAAGGAATAGAGGGAGATAGCGCTAGCATATCCGTTGCTATAAGCATTATATCTGCAATGGAGAATATTCCAGTAAATCAATCTGTTGCAATGACCGGTTCGCTTTCAGTTAGAGGCGAAGTACTTCCAGTTGGCGGTGTTACGAGCAAGGTAGAGGCTGCAATAAGTTCTGGCATACGTACTATAATAGTGCCGGAAAATAACAGGGATGATATATATCTAAGCAAGGATATGTTAAAGAAGGTTCAAATAATACCTGTGAAAAATCTAGCTGAGGTAATAAAGAATGCAATGAAACCCAGCGAGAAACGCGATGCGATAATTAAGGAGCTTGAGAGCGCGACTAAAAAAAGTTGATGTTGATTTTAATGGCAAATGAAAAAAAAAGCAATGCAGAGACTGTAAAGCGGCTCTATAATTTTGGAGCACATATAGTTGATGATATAAAAAGCGGAGAGAGCCCGAAATTTTCTACGACGGTGCGCTCACGTTCAAATGTAATATTTGATGATAAAAATGGATTTCTAAAATTAGGCAATTCAAAAGAGGAACGTACGTTTGTAAATATAGCTCAGGCAAGAAAGTTCATGCAGACAATGGCAATAGCCGCAAAATGCGACTCTTTTGTTAAGGCTAATTTACATACATCTATAAGAGGACTATTCTATCAATTAAAACTCTCACTAGGGGAAGATATAGAGGAGAATCTTTTTAATGAGCAGAGCGAATCAAATCCATTAATTGAGGATTTGGAGGTCGCATTGGATCTAAAAAGGGAGGATCTTAATTTGAGCGCAGATAGAAAAGGTTTTCTTGCTGGAAATGTGCGTGTAATAGATAAGTTTGGGGATGAAGAATTAGAGATCGATGCAAGTAAGCAAGGAAGGGGTGGATGGCCCATACCAAGCGATGTGGATAATGATATAAAATTTGTTGATATAAAGGCAAAATATGTTCTTGTAGTGGAGAAGGATGCCGTATGGCAGCGTCTTAATGAGGATGGATTTTGGAAGAAAGAGAATGCGATAATAATAACCCCAAAGGGCCAAGCATCAAGAGGCACACGAAGGCTTATTAGAAAGCTTGCGGACGCAGGTCTGCCAATATACGTATTTAATGATTGCGATGCATGGGGCTGGTATATTTATTGGACAATAAAAACAGGCAGTATAAATCTTGCATATATAGGTAATTCAATAGCAACGCCAGAGGCAAGATTTTTGGGTGTTACAATGTCCGACATCGAGAAGTATGATTTTTTAAAGAAAATGACTATAAAGGCAAATGATGTTGATGTAAAGAGGGCGCAGGAGATGCTTGGCTATTCATGGATAAATAAGCATAAACAATGGGTTGTAGAGCTTAAGAAAGTAATACAGACAAAAACAAAGCTCGAACAAGATTCGCTGCAGGCGCCAAAGCTCACATTTATAGGAGATTATGTTAGAGAGAAAGTCAAGAATAATGACTTCCTTCCGTAATCATATCTTTATTACAGGTTCAATGTCATTAAGGCCTAGTTTCTTCAACGTTCCTGAAGGATCTTGATAATAATCTCTTACCAGTCCATTTATATCGGTTATGTCGCGTTTTCCCAGTCTGTTCATTGCATATAACATGTGCGCCCTTACCTTCTCTTCAGCTATTATATCAGATGGTGCAATGCCAAGTATAGTAGAAATTGTATCCCTATACGTTACGCTGGGTAGAATCGGTGCTGATTTATGGGTTTTATAATCATACTTATACAAATCGGATAATAAGACCTGAGTTTCTATTCCAGCAATCTCTGATATCTGTGTTACCTTTCTAAGTGGTTTTTTATCTATATAAACCTGCCCAAGCATTACTATTACGTCTATTACGGGTACTAGCTCCTTTGGTACATTCATAGGTTCATTTTGCAATCTATTTATGACATCCCTTGCGGTTGAGGAGTGTATTGTGCCAAGAACTATTTTACCTATGTTCATTGCTGTTATCATATCTTTTGCTTCCTCTCCTCGCACTTCGCCTACAACTATAATATCGGGGCGCATTCTTAAAGAGTTTTTAACAAGCTCAAGCATGGGCATGTCCTGGCTTGTCTCGAGCTTTGCGCAGTTTGGCTGTGTGGTTGTATCAAGTTCATATGTTTCTTCAATAGTTATAATACGTTCCACCGGTCTGAAAAATGAGAACATGGCATTGAGCAGCGTAGTTTTTCCAGCGGCAGGCAATCCACCTATCAATATATTGGCAGGTCTTACTCTAAAGCCGTCAACATACATCCAAAGCCTTGCAGCTATCTGATAATCAAGCTCATTAAAATTTATAAGATCTAGTATGCTAAGTGCCCTGCGTTTGAATTTTCTTATTGTTATATCATAACCTAGTGGAGATGATATTATATTTACTCTGCTTCCATCAGGCAGATGTACGTCCATTATATTCCCATTCGCGCTCTCATTTGTTGCGTACAGTCTTAGTTTATGAACTAATAATTCAAGGTCCTCAAATGTTTCAATACGCATATCCATTTTTCTAAATCCACTACCTCCGTCATATACAAAGATATTTGCGGTGTTGTTTATTATTATATCTTCTATACTGTCGCTGTTTACTAAGTCGGATATAGGGCTTAAATCATATATGTCTTTTATTATATTGTCAATATTTATGTCTGGATAATAAGAGATGGTTTTTATGACATTTGATATAAGATCCTTTCGCCTATCCATATCTGTCGTATTGACAAATCTACCTTTAAGGCTCTTAAGCACGCGAATTTCTAAGTCATATGCCTTTGGGTCCATATATAGTCACATATATGATAGAAAGAAAAAATATAAATATAGATTTAATTCTTTGGCACAATTGCGTCAACAATAAAATTAGGGTCGTATGGCAATAGGTCTGTATATTTCTCCCCTACTCCAAAGAATAATATTGGTATTCCTGTAACATCAGCAATAGATATTGCATTGCCCCCTTTTGCGTCACAGTCAAGTTTCGTTAGTATTATTCCGTTGATATTAACAAATTTTTTAAACTCATTTATTTGTTCGGATATTGCATTTCCTGAAACGCTCTCTCCAACATATATGATGATGTTTGGTTTTATTACACGCTGCATTTTTTCAATTTCACTTATCAAATTCTTATTTGTTTCTTGTCTACCGGCGCTATCTATCATTACAACATCAATGCCTCTTGCCTTTGCATATGCGACCGCATCAAAAGCAACGCTTGCAGGATCTGTACCATAATTACTTTTAATTATAGGAACTTCTAGTTTTTTTGCATGATATTCAGATTGTTCAATTGCCGCTGCCCTAAATGTATCGCTTGCAGATATTACTACTTTAAAATTTTTGTTTTTAAGCATATACGTAAGTTTTGCAATTGTCGTGGTCTTTCCGGTACCATTTGGCCCTAAAAAAAGTATTTTCACTGGCACTTCTTTTTTTGAAACGCTCTCTTTTACATACTCTATTATATCAATGCCTTTTTTCGATAGTATACTAAGTAACGATTCTCGTATAAATTTGAATAATTCATTGTCTATTTGTTTTGAATCTATTTCAGTATCTAAAATTCTTTTTTTAAGATTCTCTAAAAATTTTTCAACTGTATTATAAGAGACATCTGATTCAAGCATTGAAACTTTTATATCATCTAAAAATCCATCAATCTCAGATTCTTTTAGTTTTGTCTTTTTAAATACCACGCTTTTTATCTTTGTAGATAAGCTCAAATCTATTCCAAATGTTTTTTTTGCCTCAGGTTTTTTTTGAACATCTGTTAGCAATTGCGGTTCTTGTTTCTCTAGAATTTTATTTTCTGTTTTTTTGTTAAGTTCTATATTTGATTTTGGCACAGGTTCTACTTTTACAGCGCTGTCTTTAGAAATAAGCTCCTCTTTTTTTTGCTCTATTGCTACTGAATTGTCTAAAATTTCTTTTCTGTGCTCTGCAATATCTTTATTATCAACTATTTTTTCAGTATTATCCTCGTTATTTTTTGCAGAAGTGTTTTCAAGTTCTATATGTTTCTCTTCCTTTTCTGAAAAGAATTTAACCGCCTTAGATATTCTTTTCTTAAGTCCATCAAACATAATTAACCAACGAGCTGCTCTAATTTATAAGAGATATCGTAAATAAAGCTTTCTGTTTTTTTCTTTTCAGCTATTGCTGCGTTAAGATTTCCAGTTATTTTTTCAATTCTTGTTTTTATTAAGTCTAAGGCTGATTGTGTATCTTTTTCTATTGCTAATTTGGCACCGATTCCAACTACAACATTTTCAACACTTGCTGATTTTGCATCCAAAAAAAGTGCATTTCCTACGTTGACTAACATATTTTTATTCTTTATCTGTTTGGTATTTTCGAGCAGTTCTCTTTCCATATTTAATTTTTGTATTAGCGACATTATGGACTCTATCTGCTCGCTTACATTAACTAATCTTTCTTGATATGCTTGCAGCATGTACTCTAGCTGCGCAGCCTCATTTTTTTTGTTATCGCTTGGTTGCGAGTTTTCGTCCATAATCTATTTCTCCTCTTTTATAACTTTTATCATGTCAATTTTTATTTTATTTAGTTTAATGCGCTGTCTGCCTCCTATATTAGAAATGGCTATCTGCTTTGCATGATTTTCGCTCTCTGCATCAATTTCTATATTAAAATTTGCCCCTCCTTTTATGTTTCCTGTTACTATATATTTCATACATTCACCTTATGTTTAAACCATCAAGTATCCTATCTAATTCAAATCCTGTAGTGTTATTTCCCATAAGAACCCCATTGCTATTTGCTATGGTTGAAACCCCTATTCCTAAAGAACCCATATTCGCTGTGCTTATTGTGGGTTTTATTTTTGTTAATTTTTCAAAATCTACTAATTCCATATCACTGCACCTATTGTTCAGCACCGCTCCTATATTGGTTAATATATTGTTAGCACCAACAGTTTTAAAACCACCAATATCAAAACGAATTGCTTTAACTCCAAGGGTTTTTTCTATTACTTCAAATGATCTATCATCATATTCGCTATTTACAAATGCGATACTGTCATTTGCCATTATGTTATTTCCTATAGCGTTAAGTGGGCTGTCTAATATGTTTATTTTCATATTTAATTTGGCTTCTTTTAAAATATGCATCTCATTCTCTGTTGTGAGATTAGATAAGAGCATACCTTTGGAATTTGCTCTCATAAATATTCCAACCAAATTAGACCCTCCTATTGTAACATCAACTGTATTTACATTAAGCGTCTCTGATATTACCTTCTTATTACCATTGGTTATATTTTTGCCCACAAAAACATTATGATCTGTGGGGCTCGCAAATGCGCCTATAAACTCACTGCCATCAATTATGTATCTAGCAGCTCCCATATTACTCATTCTGTTTTTTTCTTTTCAGCACTCTTTTTCTGCTTCGGGGCAGCTATAGGTTTTTCTAATTTTGTTGTATTCTCTTTTGGTTTTGGAGCATTCAACTTTACATTATTTGTACCAGTAGCTTTAGTATTATCTTTATTTACATGGTGTGTAGGCCTTATGCTATCTTGATGTGCCTTGACGAATGCGTTTCCATCCTTTAAATCTATACTCAGCTTTATCGGCTTCATCTTTCTTGAATAATACTTTATCACACTTTCGCTTAGCGGCATGTCTATTTTCACATTATCAATGTCTACTTTTGTGTAGTGTGCAACGCGCTCGCGTATGTAATTAATAGCTTTTCTCTGCCTTTTTGTAACCGGTTGCTCAACCAAATATCTTCTAAGATTAAGTGTAATCAAACGTTCTGCCATCTCAATCAACCTTTATCCTCATTTTTTGTGATCTCCAGCTTCTGGAAAACCTGTTAGTCTGTATTTTTCTATGCGTTCTAAGCGCCGTTAATATCGGCAACCTTCTTGATTGTTTCATCCTATTTCCTAATATTCTCTTTTTTTCACTGCTATTTTTTGACATTAATTAACACCTATTTGTGCTTAAATGATATTGTTGGTTCCGGTTTGCTGGTTATCCTGCTAAGAAGCTGCATAAACTGTGTTTCGGTTATTCGCCCGTTAAGATTCTGACTCTGTACTATTGATATTAAAATATTTAATATCTGTCCATATAATTCTGGATTTGTGCTTTTTATATTCATTAGCCGTTCATATGCGTTTGTATCAAGTATCTTTCTGGCAAGCTCCCTTCTCTGCTGGTCCTCTTGCATTCTTTTTATGCTAGATTCAAGTCGAGACCTCATCTTTTTATTATACTCATCTTCTTCAGGCATAACTAATCACAGATTATGTCTTAATTATACTGTTGCTTATTTTATCCATAAACGAGCGCCCGCTTGCTGTTATCTCTCTGCCCTTTTTGGTTTTTTTGACGTAATTGAGCTCTTCTAGTGCTTTTAATGAATCCTGTATTATACTACCTGACGCGCGCACGCTGTGTTTTTTATGTATTACATGCTCCTTTCTATTTCCATAACGTAGTCTCAATCGCGATATACCTACGGGGCCATTTACATATACTTGTCTTAATATCGAGGCGCTTCTAATATACCAGAAATCTGGATCCTTTGGCGGTCTTTCTCTACCGGCACCAGACTTAACATACGTTACATATGCTGGAGGCGCTTTCATAACATCCTTTAGCTTTTTAGCAGCCTCATCTATAAGTTTCGAAGTATCTACATCATATATACT
This sequence comes from Microcaldota archaeon, assembly GCA_021828705.1. Taxonomy (GTDB): domain Archaea; phylum Micrarchaeota; class Micrarchaeia; order Micrarchaeales; family Micrarchaeaceae; genus JAJZDT01. Next base: position 19,076 of record JAJZDG010000002.1, read on the forward strand.
AGCCATTTACATCAACTTTAATGATAAAAAGTCAAGATAATATTTATAAAGCAAATTATAAATACCCTTTGAGAATGCCCTGCAAAATATATACATTTTCAATATGTGGGTGCTTAGCGGTGGGGAAACACTATAACTAAACATCCACAATAAAGCATCTAAAATAAAATTTAAAAATCTTTACCTACATTTTATATCTTAATCTATATTGTACACCTGCGCTATATTGGCATACTGTTTATACATATTTAGAAATAAAACAGAAAGCTTTTAATATTTAAATTTATAGAAGTAGAGCATATAAGGTGTTTTTTATAAAAATTAATGACATTAGAGCGCTTCCTGACAGCGCATTATTGGCAAAGGAGGGTGAACTCGCATTGGAGTTAGCTATAGAACGTAGAAATATAGCGGCTACTGGGGTATCAAGCAAGATAATAAAGGTGCGATCTATACGCAGGACTATAGCTAGAATACAGACCATACTTAAAGAGCGGGGTGCAAAAGAATAATGGCTGAGGTTTGTCCTAATTGTGGTCTTCCTAAGGAGATATGTGTCTGTTCTGTATTAGACAAGGAAACTGAGAGTAAAATAAAGGTATATACTAAAAAAGCTAAATTTAACAAGTTTGTAACTATAGTGGAAGGCATAAATCCGGATGAGATAGAGAATGCCACAAAGAGCCTAAAGAAATCGTTGGCATGCGGCGGAACGGACAAGGATAATGTCATAGAACTTCAGGGCGAACATGTTGATGATGTTAAGCGCGTTTTAGTAAATCTAGGTTACAAAGAAGCGAATATAGAAGTATTACACAGAAAATAATTTCTAATATTTTAAGCAATCCTCTAAAAATATAAGCGTGCTATTAGTATTGCTAAGGTAGAGTGGATATGGCTGTTTTGGGGATAGAGTCTAGTGCGCATACGCTTGGTATAGGAATCATAGATGGAGATAGGTTCTTGAGCAATAAACGCATAATGTTTCCTATAACTAATAACGGCATAATACCATCAGAGTTAGCTGAATTTCACTCAAAGAATGCCGCAAATGCTTTAAAGAGTGCCCTTGACGAATCCTCACTATCAATGCGTGATATATCCGCAATAGGTTATACCAAAGGTCCTGGATTAGGTCCTGCATTAAATGTTGGCGCGATATCCGCAAAAGCATTAGCACTACGCTATAAAATACCAATATATTCAATTAATCATGCGCTCGCTCACTTAGAGATCGTGCGGCATATAAATAATTTTGATGATCCACTTTTTTTATATGTTAGTGGGGGCAATTCACAGATTCTTGGTTTTAATGAAAAGAAGGATAAGTACCACATATATGGAGAAACATTTGATATAGGTATAGGAAACATGCTAGATAATTTTGCGCGTGCCGCAAAGCTTATACATGCATGGGGCTCTTCAGTTGCCACTCTTGCTGAAAATGGCAGTTATATACAAATGCCCTATACTGTAAAGGGAATGGATTTTACGTTTACGGGTCTGCTTACACATGCAGTAAAAATGCTTGATAACCCTACAATAAATAAGAGCGATATTGCATATTCATTACAGGAGACAGCATTTTCAATGCTCTGTGAGGCGACTGAGCGTGCGCTGATGCTTACAAAGAAAAAAGAGCTTGGCATTTGTGGAGGTGTTGCACAGAGTGTTAGGTTAAAAGCCATGTTAAAATGCATCGCTGATGAGCATAAAATAAAATTCGGATTTGTTGAAAATCAATTTAATGCGGATAATGGCGCTATGATAGCATTGGTTGCGCAGAAAATGCTAAGTAACGGCGTAATATCTAATATAAATGATTGTAATATAAATCAGAGGTTTAGAATAGACACAGCCAGGGTGTATAAATGAGAATATCAAACGGCGCCGAGGCAAATGTATATAGATCAAATATACTTGGCATAGATTGTATTGTAAAGGTAAGGCAAAAAAAATTATATCGCATTCAATTTCTTGACGACCAGATACGTGAGCAGCGCACAAAAATTGAGGCAAGAATACTCGCGCTTTCCCATTCATATGGCATAAACGTTCCACCACTACTTCTTGTATCAAAATATGGCATTACAATGGGCTTTATAAATGGTAAATTGCTCAGTGAAATAGACGGCAATACGAATGTATATCTAAAAGATGCGGGAATTTTGTTGGGTATGCTACATAATAATAATATAGCTCATGGTGATTTTACCCCTGCAAATATAATGGTTTTTAATAAGGAATTATTTATTATAGATTTTGGACTCTCTGAGATAATAGACTCAGTAGAACAAAAAGCTCTTGATATACTTTTAATGAAGCGTTCAATTAGCCAAAAGGGTTTTGGCATATTTATCTCATCATATAAAAAAAGTTCTAAAGCGCATAAATTAATAATTAAAAAATTAAATGAGCTTGAGATGCGTGGCAGATATCAACAAAGATCACTGCAAAATATTTAGATTCTATAATATTTAAAAATTACCAACGTCTGGCCAATCTAAATTCTGCTGCGATTCTGGCCTGCTATAATTGTATGGTAGCGTTTCATCACTATACTCACTTCTTGAATACACTATTAAAAAGAACGCTACAATTCCTATTATTGATATAAATAGCGGCAGCGTAGCATGTGTTTGTATATAAATATATATGAAAAAAGAGAAGAGCAATACTGATGAAAATATACCAAATCCGGCGGATCTTCTAGCTCCAGTTACCATAATTAGCCCTGCTATAAAACTTAATAATGAAATTACAAATTCAAATATTATGTTTATGTATAATACTTTAGGGGCGCTTATAAACTGCTGCAACCCTACGTTATTTATGTAACTGAGCATGTTTATTAGCGCGGAATTATTTAGATATATAACTATTATTATTGGTATGAAAAGAAGCATACCAGAGAGCAATGCGGCTGAAAGATTATATCCTCTATCATACATTTTTGCAGCATAATTTATGTCTTCAAGGCAATAATACCTGCCCGATTGCTCAATAAGATCCTCAAAGCAGAATGGTCTGCGGCAATAATCGCATATTGCATATGCACCCCTCCAAGAATGCCAAACGCAAAATAGCCCCTTTGCGGCCTTTCTACTCTCTTTTTCAGTATCTATATGTTTTTTATGCGATTTGCCAAGTATCTCCACTGCTTCATATTCGCTGCCCAATTGGTCTACAATCGCATTCTTTACTTCTTCATTGCTCTCTTTTTCAGTTACATAGCTAAGGGCTACATTATTTTTCATCTTTTTAAGGCTTTCACTTTCATTTTTTTTGCTATCCTTAACAGAACTATGCCCGCTAGTATCAGCCTGCTTTCCCTTATTCTTATTCAATCGCTCTTTGAATATGATTAAGTCATTGTCAGGCTCTATAGTCATTATACCAACTTTTTGGCACTACGCCTCATAGCCTGCTCTTTCTTCTTTTGGAATATACCTCTATGCTTTGCGCAACTGACGCAATAGTAAACTTTCATCCTTTCAAAAAATCTGACGTCGTTTGCAGTTCTAAGCTCTGTATTGAAGCTTACTGATCTTTCAAAACTAACGCCTTTGTTTCTTGGTATCTTTCTACCGCATGACTCACATGTCACTATCGTCTCTTTTCCTCTCAAACGAACACCATACTTGTACTTAAATATAAAAGTATAAAAATATTAAGCCTTATCTATACAATGTTTATAAAGGTATTTATTATGCGATCTGTAAAACTGAACTGCGAGCCTATTATACATGATGAAATTCCCTCAATACGTTATGCCATTGCGCATATATTAAGCGAAAAATACAAGCTGAAGCAGGATAGCATCTCAGATTTATTGGGTTTAACACAGGCGGCCGTGAACAAATATCTAAATGATAAATGCTCAAAGAGGATAATCTCTCATGGTATATCATTAAAAAGAAATAGCAGCATAATAGAAATAGCATCAATATCCTATAAAAATAAAAATACAACAGAACTCAACAGGATGATAGATCTATTTGCCTCCAGCGATAAAGTGTATTAAATAAGTTATTTATTATGTTTTAATATATCGCTTCCTGCGTTTTCTATTTGGATACGTGCAACATCCTGCTTTTTTCTAAAGCCTGGAAGTATTGCTTCCGCAAAACGTATGCTTCTTGTAGCGTCATAAATATACTCCATATAGTTGAAATATCTTTTTGCATCATCAATGCAATTTTTTCTCAATGCATTTAGCAATTCACGTTTTAATTCTCCGACGACATCCATAAGTCCAAGTATATACGACTCATAATCTATACCAATCTCATCAGGTGTTGGAATATGTTCATTAATTTTTATTTCATAAAATATGCGCGCTTCAGCCATCTCCTGATATGCTTGGATTACAATATATCTAAAACGCTCCTCAAACGTTTTTAGCTTTTTATGTAACATTTCAATGTTCTTTGAAATTAATTCTATGCCCGTTTTGTTGTCGTTATGTATGTATGTTATCATTTTTGCCGCATTTCGTATCATCTCTCTGGATAATTCATGTGCCTCATCAAAATTTTTTTGCAGAATTTCTAATTCATTCTCTATTTTTTCTATCTGAGCATCTATTTTTTCCATTATATAACACCTATGCTTCTTCCGTTCCAGAAAATATATTGTTGCGCATACCCTGCATATTTACCCCATCTACTATTTGCAAAATCTGCAATCTTATCTATTTTTTGCTCTTTTTTGAAATAAATACGCTCCATGACGCGTTTAACCCATCTATCTATAGGAAATGCCTCGGTTTTTCCATAACCCATAAGCGCAATACAATCAGCAACCTTTTCACCTATCCCGTGTACGCTCATAAGGGCATCTTTAATCTTATAATAATTTTTGCCATTTAACGAATAAAGATCCAAATTTTCCATACATGTTTGCGCAGCGCTCTTTAGGTATTTGCCGCGAAATCCAGGTCCACAGGACATAATGTCAGTCTCACTTGCCTTGGCTATAGACTCTATTGTTGGGAAATTATGGCCAATTATCATATTATGTTCATCATAAATAGGCGTGCCGAAGTGCTCCATTAATTTTTTTGTTATTAGTCTGATGCGTTTTACATTATTAAATTGGGAAATTATAAAAACAACAGTAGTCTCCCAAGGATCATTCATAGTAACACGCATGCCAAAATATTTTTTTATTGATTCAGACATAAACGTATCAGTATCTATTTTTGAATATATATAATTCATCCGATCCTGCAATCTAAAGCGCTTTTTTACTTCTTGTAATGCATATATAGTGTTTGAACCTATTGCCGATATGCTGCCATCATTAATACTGCCAGAATGTTTTAGCTCCAAAATTCTACCATTTGATGGATATTTTATCATGTTCTCTCTTATATAATAATCAGCATAGAATGTTAATGGCTGTGCGCTCTCAAAGGTGTGCTGCATGTTGAAGATTTTTATGGGTATTAGGTTAGTTTCAAGCAACCTACTATTTATTGCCATCTAATAACCAAACTTCACCATTTTTGATACGTATTCTGATATATCTGATATTTTGATGCGCTCCTGTTTTTTGCTGTCGCGTTCGCGTATTGTAACTGTATTGTATTCATTGGAATTGCTATCAACGGTGTTGAAATCAATTGTAATGCAAAATGGCGTTCCGATTTCATCCATGCGCGCATACCTTCGTCCAATAGAACCGCTCTCATCAAAATATACATTGAAAATTTTTCTTGAATTCTCATATATGTCGCGTGATACTTTTATTATATTATCATCTTTTTGCAGTGGTAGTATAGCAAATGCGTATGGGGCTAGGAACCGTTTGATCTTGAATATGCTTCTATCCTCATCTTTTATTAATGATTGATCTACTAACATCCAAAGATTCCTATCAACACCAAAACTTAGTTCCAATACATTTGGCATTATTTTTTTGCCATTAATGTTGACAGACAAATCTATATTGGACCCTTTGGAGTGTGAAGTCAAATCATAATCACTTCTATAATGAAGTCCTCCAACCTCTTTAAATCCATTCCAGCTATCAACATTTATCTCTATGTCCATATGTACTTTGTTGTAGAATGCCTTATCCTCTCCTCCTTTTTCTAAAAAGCGCATTCTATCATTTTTTATGCTTAAAACTTCTTTATAAAAATAATCTATAAGACCCATATGGTATGCATAAAATTTTGGTATGTTAAATGATGCAACAAGCTCATTTCCTGTGATTACTCTCTCTTTTTTATCCACGTATAAAATTACATTTAATTTTCTTTCTAGTAGCATGTCATTATCTGTAGGGTTAAATGTATCAGGATCAAAAAATATCTGCAATTCCGCTTGGGTTAATTCTCTCATTCTATATAATCCCTGCCTTGGTGATATCTCATTTCTATACGCTCTGCCTATTATAGCAAGTCCTATAGGTAGACGCTTTCTTAAAATGTTAAATTCTCTAAAAAAATTAAGATATACTGATTGGGCGGTCTCTGGTCTTAAATATCCAAGCTCTCCTTTCTCCGGGCCTAAAGAAACACCAATCATCATATTGAACGCTTTAGGTTCTAGAAGCATTCCAGAGCATTTTGGGCACTTTACACCATTCTTTTTTATGACTTCGCCTAATTCTGACGCGTTTGCACCTTCTGCGACGGGTATTTTCATATCATTAAGCAATACGTCTGCTCTATAATAACTCTTGCATTTTGAGCAGCCTACAATTACATCATTAAAGCGCGAGGCATGTCCTGATGCTACAAGAGGTTTTTCTGGCAATATATTAGATCCTTCTATTGGATAGTAATTCTCATTTCTATATACAAAAAAATTAAGCCACGCATCCTCAAATTTTCTACGCATTAAAGCCCCTAAATGCCCATAATCAAATATCCCTGATGTGCCTCCGTATATTTCTGCAGCAGGCCAGAAAAATCCTGTTCTTTTTGCAAATCCCAAAAGCTCCTCAATATCCATAAAAATCCAACTCAAAAATAATATCTATAAGATACTTCAATCTAAATTCAAAGTTTTATAACCTTTCCACAGAATCTTTTTATTTACTTACCACGGCACATCCTTTAATTTTAACCTATTTGCGCAGATATTTGTAAGTGGGTGCATAATTCCAGTTAAAATTATTATAAATATTATGCCAAAAAGCTGTGGATAATTGCCAAATGGTAATGCAAATATCAATGCAAAAAGAAGAAAACCATACTGGTCCATTATAGGGAAACTTTTTCCCGATTTCATATTAATTCTTCTTTTTATAAAGCTCCCAAATAAGTCTCCAACGTTTGCGCCAATTGTGAGTAATATTGCTATAAAAAGCATGTAATGGAAAAACGGGTATTCTATTAATCCTATTATTATGCCTGCAATAATACTTGATATCGTTCCGCGTATAGTCTTATGGTCGCCAAAAATGCGTTTTCCAAAAAGCTTTTTTTTCAAATCTAGTGGATAGCCGCCTCCAAAGAGTATTGGAGCTCCATTTGCCGCATATGCGGGAAATATATAAATTATAGGATATAAAAAGATCTGGTATAAAAAACCAAAAGACAAGAAATCACTATTCAGTTATTTACCTCAAGTTTTCTTATCTCCACTTTGTTTAATTGTGCGATATGTTTTAGTTTATTTTGTATTTCAGATTGCAATGCGCCTGATATGACCGCTTCTATTATTGCATCTGCACTATTCTCCTTTGAATATGCTTCTATGAATTGGTTCATCTCCTTTCTCATCCCTATAAGTCTGCTGTGTGTTTCGCGCTTTGCTGTTATAGCAATAGGTTTTATTGTTATGCTTACATTATCCTTTGTTTTAACATCAATTACCGAAGTGGATATACTTCTATATTTTCTTACCATAGATCTTACATAACTAAAAAGTATCTCCATTCTAACGAGTTTAGTTTTTGCTTTATCACCATCAACCTCCGTAATTTTAAAGAATAGGTTCGTATAAGTGTTTTGGGGGTTTTGAGTGACTACATCAAGGCTCACTTTCATGTTTCTGTTAAGCACGCTTGCCTCATCATTTCCAGGTATCTCTCCTATGATTGCGTCCTTAAAGACTGCTGGTGCATAGACTGAGAACCATCTCTTAAGTTTCCATTTGTCTACTCCTTTTTGAAATGCCATAATAACACACTCTACCTATTTTTGATAAGAAGTTCAGCTGTGGATGGATCATACTTCCAATTTTCCGGTATGCTGCCTATTCTTCTATAATATTTGACAAGCCTCCATATCTTTGATTCTATTCTAATGAGCCTTATCTTGCCATAAACATCCTGCTTATTTTTCTCGATATGCTTTCTCATCGTTATTGCTTTTCTTATAAGATCTATCATGTCTGATGGAATCTCTCCGTTTAGCTTCTTTTCGCTTAAGAATTCAAGAAGGCGCATGCCTATCGCCTGCTTTATATACTTAACATTATGCTTTGTTTTTAGTGTTTCGCCTATAAGTGCAGGGCTCATACCACTTTTTGCATAATCAATTATTATTTTTTCAATCTGCTCTTTTGAGAGCTCTTCATTACCGCTTCCAAAAGTTGCACTATCTACAATTGGTTTTCTAGATTTTGATTTTCCATGTTTTCCTGTATAAAGCCTTGCCATTGCTTCACTCTCTTTTAGCTATAACTAACATACGTAATTATAGTAGTTTGTCATACAAAGGTATAATATCATATCTCTATTTTAACGGAAAAGCCCGTTTCGGCGCCCTTTTTAGGCTTGTGTTTAGATGTACCTTTCGAATGCTCAATAGAAACATTAACCTTCTTAGCCTTGCATATGCCTTCTAGCTCCGTTTTGGAACTAGAAACAGCACTATAATATGCCTCAGCAACATTTATATTAATAGCTGTTATTTCTTTGTTTAATGCTATACGCATAGATGCCTTGGCCTTTCTAACCTCCGCTATAATATCATTTAACAAGGCACCTATTGAATCTGGTTCATTAATGTTTAGTATCACACTGCTAAAGATTATACCATTAATCACATAATCATTTTTTGATGGTGGTTCAATATATTTTGGCATACGTTCTAGGAATATGCTCTTATTCGAGAACATGCTATTTATTTCTTCTATAGTAAATGGCATTACTGGAGCTAGCAATTTCATTATGTTAGATAGTACATTAAATAATGTATATGCTGCGGCTTTCTTGCTGCCCTCCATGTCCTTGTTTTCAGAATATAACCTATATTTGACGTTTTCTATATAATAATCGCAGAACTCATGCCAATAAAATTCTACTATTTTGGATGTGGCTAAGTATAAGTCGTAGCTTTCATAGCCCTCTCTTGCAATTTTTATAATCTCATTTGTTCTGCTTAATATCCAAAGGTCGAACACGCCCATATCTTTTGATGGTATATCATCGATTTTTATTTCTGCAAGTGCCTGCTTAATGAAAAGTGCAGAGTTGTATAATTTTGTTATAAATGCCTTTCCGTGGTTTATTTCCTCATATGAGAAAGGCCTGTTTTTCTCTGTTCTACCAGAGGCCGTTACCCATAACCTTATGTTATCAACGCTGTATTTTTTTAGTAGCTCATCTGGGCTTACTCCATTGCCAAAACTCTTGTGCATCTCTCTTCCGTCAGTTCCTAAAACCAGCCCATGAACTATGAGATTATCAAATGGTTTGTCATTTTTTAATGCCCATGTCCTATATATGGTGTAGAATGCCCATGTCCTAACTATTTCGGTTCCAAGTATTCTTATTGTGGTTGGAAATGCTCTTTTAAATAATTCCATATTATCTGGCCAGCCTGCAACTACCAATGGTGTTATTGACGAGTCTATCCAGCAATCACATGTATCAGTCTCTCCTGAAATATCCTCAGATCCACACTTCGGGCATTTTTTAATTTCAGGTTGTATAAGCGCGGGATTTACTGGGAGCTTATTTTTATCTGCTGCAATTATATATTCACATTTGTTGCAATACCAAAATGGTATAGGTGTCCCAAATACTCTACTCCTTGATATGTTCCAGTCCCATTCTATATAATCAGTCCAGTTATATAATATCTGTTTTGCGGTTTCTGGTGTCCATTTAATTTGATCTGCTATCTCCCGTATTTTTTTTGCGTGTTCCTTTGTTCTCATAAACCATTGTATTGAAGACAATAATTCTATTGGCGTATTGCATCTATCATGTAACTTTATCGACTGTTTTATTGGTTCTGCCTTTTTGAATATATTCAATAATTTTAGGTCATTTATTATGGCTATACGCGCTTCCTCAGCTTTCATTCCAGTATATTTTTCTGCATCTAACAGGCGGCCTCGCTTATCCATGGCACTAATATGTGCCAATTTATGTTTGTAATATAAGATAACATCATTTTTATCTCCAAATGTGCAGATCATCTCTGCTCCTGTACCAAATTCTAAATCAACAGACTCTTCTGCAATTATTGGAACCTGTTTGTTAAATATTGGCGTGATAGCATTTTTTCCTATGAGGTCACGATATAATTTATTTTCCGGATTTATTGCAATTGCAACACATGCATGTAATAATTCAGGGCGCGTAGTTGCTATATCTATTGTCTTATCCTTATAATCTGTTTTAAATACAATATAATTTAATGCCGAATCTCTTTCTAATTCAACAGTCTCCTCTCTTGCTATTCCGCTACTGCAGTGACTGCACCACTCTACTGGATGCTTTCCACGATAAACAAAACCCTTTTCAAACATATCAATTATTGAGAGTTGAACTTTTCTTCTATAATCCTCAGTAAATGTTATATACTCATATTTATCATCAAAAGATGCTCCGATTGTAAGCATCTGCCTTTTCATTATTTTCATATTTTCTGTGGCAACTTCTACACATCTGCGGTAAAATTCCTCTCTACCAATTCCCTTACCATATTTTTTTTCTACCTTTATTTCAGTAGGAAACCCTTGGGTATCCCATCCTAATGGATATAATACGTTGTAATCATTCATTCGCATATATCTTGCTATTGAATCTATGTATGTAACCCAGAATACTTGGCCCATGTGCATTTCGCCGCTTGTAAATGGTGGCGGCGGGTCTATTATATACATACGCCTTTTTGTATCAAACTCATCAAATTTAAAAAGATTTAATTCATTCCAAAGTGTAATCCATTTATTATTATCAATTTCCATAAAATTCAACACGATAGTTAAGCTTGAACAAAAATATAAAGATTATCTTAAAATGCCGCTTTCTTTATGATGCTGCGTATCATTTTTTTATCAATAAACATTTTAAGATATTCATCTGGTATCTTTTTATAGTATACCCATTTATAATCGCTATTCTCTATATTCAGCTTAATATAATTTTTATTTGTGGCAAATACGTAAATTTTATTCGTCCAGAAATATTTTTTATAATACACAAATATTTTTCCATCATATATAAGTTCAAGCTCATTTTTAGGTAGTTTTGTCTCCTCATATATCTCTCTATACGCCGTGTTTATGTAACGCTCCCCATATTTTCTTTTTCCACTTACGAAAGAAAACACGCCAGGATTTACTATGAACGGCAAAAAACGCCGCTTTAAAAATAATATTTTATTGCTTTTTTTGTTTATTATTATTGCAGTTATGCCATCCATATTTTTCTTTAATACATATTCCATAAATCAATATTGTTTGTGTAATTAAAATATTTTTGCTTAGTTGGCAAACATTATTTACAAACATTACCTATATATATTTCCGTGAACAGATTTTGAATTGATGATTTTATGGAAAATGCAAAATTAGTTGGTGTTTCTTTGGTTTTAAGCGCAGCACTTTTATCTGGTGCATATGTAGAATGTAATAGTGTCGAAAAGAAAATAAATAATCTCCATACAGCTATGTTAAGGCAGGAAACGTCGTTAAATAAGATAAGCAAGCAGAATGACAAAATTATAAAATTAATAAGAAATGATTTGAATAGTTTTTAGTATAATTAATATAAAAATAGCGTTAAATAATTGCTCTATATTAGTGTAATTTTAAAATTAAAAATAAAAAGAGGGTCTAAACGACCCAAAATGAATATAGATAATTACTGTATTATCTCTCCGTTTGCGTGTCTTGCTTTTACTTCTGTTATTTTTATCTTTAGTTCATCTCCCTCCTTTGCGCCCTTAACGAAGATTACGAATCCATCAACCTTGGCTATTCCATCCCCTTTGGATGCTACTGCCTCAATCTTCACGCTAACTTCGTCACCTACTTTAACTGGTTTTGGCATAAAATAGTCAGGCTTTATTCTCATACCCCCTCTTCCAGAGTGGTCTCCGCCTCTATTGCCTCTACGTTCTCCTCTATTTTCCATTCCTTCGTCTTCTTCGTTCATTTAATCTCTTCCAATACGTAGAATTAGCTTTACTGCTTTACTCCGTATTTATTAATATTCAATCTTTTAAACTTAAAAATCTTTCTGTTTTTGCGGCTTTATGCAAAAATATCAAAATTTGTCAAAAAACCATTTATAAATAATTTGAGGTATATACTTAGATGATGCGCTGAAGGTATTGTTTGTATGCTAAAGAACGTAGATACAAGAGAAAAATTAAAGAATAATATAGTCAAGACTGATGGAAATGTGCTATTTAATATACGTAAAAGTGAGACTGTGGGGTTGATATTATCCTGCAATTCAAATATACTCTTAAATTCAAATGGGCGGTCTATATTTGAGGCAACTTTGGAGCAGATTTCGCTAGTTAAAGAATTGTCAAATATTATAATATTGTTAGATAATGCGTGTGTTGAACGTTGTAGCGGAATAATAAGGCGCATGCGACTAACAAATATTAAAAAAATAATTATTAAAGAACCAAATACAAATGAACTTTTTAGAAATGCACTATTATATGCAAAGGAATGTGATATTATCATGCTGCATGACTGCTCAGAGCTATTTGTGAACGCAGAGGTTGCAAAAGAGCTAATCAGAAAAGCAAAGGCGTTTAGTTATGCTATTTCTGTTGTTAAAAAAGGCAATGTACTTATGGCTGTTACCCCTCAGGTGTTTGCATATGCTACTTTAAATGGCATAATTGCAAGCAAAAAATTATCAGAGAGGAATCTTTTTGACATGTCTGAATTTTT
>JAJZDG010000003.1 GCA_021828705.1 Microcaldota archaeon
GGATGAGATCACATCGGGCATTGGAAGAACAACATTATTAATTATTATTCCGTTTGCAATTATAGATTTTGGTATTGGAAGCGTAAATGAATATAAAAGAGTTATAATTCCAATTATTGCGACATAACCGATCCATACATATTTTATTTTACGGGAGTTTAACATAAGAACTGAACCTATCGATAATATTCCGACAAGAATTGCAATTAAAAAAATATACAATTGTATGAAAAATTCTGACCAATAGTTAAAATAGATAATAAATTCTTGAAAAACAGTTACGCCGACAAGCGCGATCCCTGTGGCCCAAAATATGTAGGATTTGCTTATTGTTCTTTTTTTTAATAGTAGATAGGATAATAAAAATGATAACATAGAGAGAATGAATATTGAAATCCCGATAAATATTTGTATAACATCCATTTACATTGCCCTATTTTTTATTTCCAGTGATGACAAATGCTGCCCCCGTCTTTAGAACTGTTATCTTAACATTTGTAAACCCATTCTTTTTGAATATATTTGCGACTTTATTACTATCATTCTCCATTATGCTTTTTACCAAAAACGCATATGCGTTATTATCCACAAAATACCCTTCAATACGCATTATCTTTGAATAAATTTTAAATAGATATTTATCAAATCCCGCTTTTGGAAGTGCCATATCCATTAATGTAATTTTACCGCCCTTTTTAAGCACCCTATTGACCTCACGGGCAAATTTGTTAAGATCATCAAAATCGCGCATTGCAAACGCAGAGGTAACAACGTCAAATACATTTGAATCAAATTTTATATTCAGCGCATCGCCGCTGATTAATGTTATTGGTAGATTGCACATTTTTATCTTTTCAATTCCAATTTTTAGCATATCAGAATTAAAATCGATCCCAGTTATTGATGCATCTTTGCCATTTTTAATAGCCTCATTATATAGAGTTATTGCAAACTCTCCAGTCCCGCAGGCGATATCCAAAAGTTTGAATGATTTTTTATTTGGCATTGCAAGTTTTGCTGCTGCGCTGCGCCATTTTCTATCCATGCCAAGGCTCAATATGCCATTCATCAGATCATAATTATTATGAATTTCGGAAAAAAGATTTTTTATATATGTACTCATTAAACCAACCAAAACGTTATGCGCCTATCGGAAAAAGAATAACAATGGCCTCTATCCAAACGACGTGCGTTATTATAGAGGACAATATACCATATTTATACGCTATTATACTTGTGACAATGCCAACAATTATTGCTGCTGCAAAAAGCACAATATTTAATGTAGATAAATGTATAAGTCCATAATACATTGCGCCCGCAACCCATGGCATTTTTCTAAAGAATCTGCTCTTCTTTTTAACATAGACCTGCAGCGCTCCCCTCCAATAGATCTCCTCGCAGATGCCTATTAGGGCAAGCGTAGGCATTAATATCAGTGTTGGAGCATTGCCGTATATCATCGTATATACGTTACTAACGCCCTTTTGTATACCAAGTAGAATAGTTGCATAATAGCCAATATAAAAAAGCAGATATAGTATCAGTGCTCCGATTATTCCAATAATTATGGTTCTTATAATGCTATTATTTGACCATTTTATCTGCTTACCATAGATATGCAATGATATAATTGCAAGTATTATCACTGATACTAGCATCGCGTATATAAAGATAGTATTAAGCACAATGAATGTCAAGGGCCACAAAAGTAGTGGCAGCAGTATGAACAAAAGTTCTATTAACTTCATTTTATTACCATTTGATTATATGAAAATATTATAGCGCTGCCGTTAGTATTGCAAAAAATATTACAAGCATAAATGAGAATGCGTGTATCACATTAAATCCCATATAACGCTCGAAGGTCTTATTAGATTTATATGATTTTATTGCATTTGAGACCATTATTGCAAATGGCAACAGTATAAACGATGACAATACCACAGGTGGCATAACCCTCAAAATTACGCCAAGCAGCACTAAAATATAAGGTATTGCAACCCAGAATAAATAGAAATATCTTATATGCTTATTATTATTTATTAGGACCACGCCGCTCTTTCTTCCGTGCTTCTTATCCGCCTTCTTGTCTGGTACTTCATTGACAACAAGAAGCGTAGTTACAAGTATGCCAATAGATGCACCAGCTATTGCGGCAGTTATCGCATAATTAAGTGAGTTTGCAACTATCGCAAAGCTACCTACCGTTACGGCAAAATAATTTATTGCCATCAATGGCTCTGCTAAAAATGGTACACGCACCAAATACTTAGCATAGAATAGTATTGATAGCACGCCTATAGCTAAGAATGGCAATATTATAGGATGATTTACAAATATATACACACCTATTAGAAGCGCAAATGCAAATGTTATAAGACCAAGCGCAAGCGTTCCTTCAAGTGTTATAAGCCCTTTCTTTAATAGAACGCTGCCTCCACTAAATTTCGTTTGTTTTGTATCTTTATCTATGCCTTTTTTGAAATCTACGTAATCATCAAGAACATTTACTGATATCTGGCCAAGAAGTATGCCAATAACCACAAGTACTGCGGTAATTATATTTATGCGATAAAATATATCGGCTGATAACATACCCACAACCGAGGCTATTGGCGCCAGTAGAATTGTCGGCTCAAGCATTTCCTTAATATAATATTTTATCATGCAAAAAACCTAGCCCCTAAGCATCCTTGATGCCGAGCTACTGCTCAATGATCCTTCATCAAGCTTAGAATTTATATAGGTTATTGTATGTATCTTGTGCGTTGCGGAAAGCCCTGCGAGCTCCTCTATTATCTCATTTTTTAAGCGCTCATCAATTTCGGGATTTATTATGCTGCGCTCTATGTCTAAAATGCGCTTCTCAATCATCTTTATATGCCCCACAATCTTCGATATCCCAAAATCTGATTGGGGCTTAAGCCCTATCTTCATCTGCATCGACTCTACGCGCCTTGAAGCCTCCATTGCATCGCTAAGATATTTAAGCGGCTTTTTGTATAAACCCTTTCTTGTAAGCGTTATCGCATTATTCTTTGTATATCTCTTCTTAAACATTTTAAGTGGCAATACTAATATATTCTCATCCCTACTAAGGCCTTCACTCTTACCCATATAATGCCCATACTCCTTTGTTATCGCGTTACGCATATTATTGTCCAACGAATAATACAAATTTATATAAGATGAAACAGCACTGTCTATGACATTTCCAAACTCCTGCGGATCTATCTCATCGCCTAACTTCAATTTATTTATTGTTGTTGTTATCTGTTTTATGGACCTTTTTGCTTTTGTAACATTTAATTGAAGCTCCTCAGATTCGGGCTTGTCTATCTTTGATAACAGAAAAGATATTGCAAATAGAAGCGATTTTATAGGAAGAATATTTAACTTTGAGACAATCTCTCTTGATACGCTCCTTCTCTTTATGCCGCTTACCGATTTTCTCTGCACTCTCATCAATCATCTCCTATTTGATTTTTTGTTGTATATTGCCTCATTAATCGAATATTTATTTAATATTTTAGCCTTCACTTCATCAATATTTTCCAGACCATAAATCCTCATCTGATGTTCTGCCTGATTAAGTTTATTAATATAATGGTTATATGCTTTTATGCATGCAGCATATGCATCCATTTCATGCTGATTTTTTACACCTATTTTTATTGAAAGCATGCGCTTCTCCTCAACGGACATATCTGCGGTAGGAGCGTATATTTTTGCATTAAATATTGCATTTATACGCTTAACAGTATCGCTGATTCTTTTTTTATCTGTAGCAATTATAGATGGTGTACCAACCGAATTTATTGCTTTAGCAAACCAACTTATGCCGGCATTTATAGAACTGTCCAAATACAACATATTGCCATCCAAATCTACACATGCTATAGCGGATCTTTTACCAGGATCGATACCTACTATTATATGAGTCAATCATTCACCACTCCTATTTTGTCTGATTGATCACATAATTTATCGCGCTATTTATTGAGTATGGAACGGCCTGATATTTGCAGTCTATTATATATGTTGGGACCGTTGTTATGTTGTAAAAAGCTGCTAGATTAGATTGGCTATCTATTGTAGAAGGGGCATTTGAAATGCAACTATTAAAATCTGATATATTTAAGCCAGATCCCTCCACCATCTGATATAATGTTGCATTTGAGATAGGCTTTCCATTATAATCCATACTTAAATTTGATATAAATGCATTGAATTTTGGCTGACTTGATGCACATACAAGATAATCCCCCAACTGCTGCGTTGACACCCTTCCATATGAGCTATAGTAGCTCTGCGCATATTGGGTAAATAAAAAGTTATAGCTTACATTTATTGTGTTCCCATATTTTTTTGCAAGCGCAATTGATGCATTTATATCGCTTATAAATCCTGGAGCGTACGGATCAGTGAAATAATATATAGGCAATGGTTTTGAATAATTGCATAGATATTTACCTGCTATCGATACAGTATCTAATGAGACGACCTTATTTGAGGTATATGTATTAGGCCTTAACGTAGATAAGTATGCAGAATTGAGCGATAGGTTCTTGTTTAATATAAATGATATATTAAATGTCTCATTTTTATACAATGGATCCTTATATGGGACAATAGCAAGCCACATACTCTGATTTGTCAGATAATATATTTTTGACTGATTTATTAAAGATGAATATTCAACAAGCGAGAGTGATGAATTCATGCTGCCATAGCTTGCAAGTATGCGCCCAAGCGCATCATGCACGCCTATTAATTCTGAGGCGTTTATCGCATTATTTGGCATACAGGTCGCATTTATCACATTTCCGCTGCATGTTTCTAGTAATGTACCCTGCTTAAATGTTGCAAGGGCAAATGCCAATGCTACTAGTATTAAGACAAGTATTATAAGAGATATATGAAGATAATCAAGGCCTCCTAGATGCGATGCAGATTTCACTATAAATACAGGTTCCTTCTTATCTGATTTGTTCTTTGGAATTTTTGCCATAGTATCACCATTTATACGGGCCCGGCGGGATTTCCAGGTCTAAATAACCATTTGAACTCGCGACCTTTACCTTAGGAGGGTATCGCTCTATCCAAGCTGAGCTACGGGCCCATATAGCGTTATACTCTTTATATAATTTGACAAATTATTTATAGGCTATTATGCCTATTTAAAATTTATATCACACAATTAATTTACATATTATATAGCCGCGTTAATTAATCAAATTTGATTAATCAAAAATATAAGTAAATGCACAAAATTTAGCACAACATTCAATAGATATTTAAACTTGAGTTATTATACCTAAATAACGGATTTGATTGCATGCAAAGAAAAAAGTATAAATCAGAATCAAGCCTCAGTTATGTATTTACATATCTTACAATGTATGATTGGGTTGTCATACTTGGCGTTATTATAATAGTTGGGCTCTATTTTGGAGGATTCTTTGATGGATTTTTAGCAACAACGGAGTGCAATGCAAATGCAGGATTTATCTGTCAGAGCGCATCAATCTCTACAAGTGGTTATCTTAGCGCTACTATTGGTCAAAATAGCGGGCATACAATTTATATAAGTGATTTATCATGCTCTAGCAAGCAGAATGCAAATGGATATCCAGAATATGGAAACCGTTATGTGGTGCCAGGATTTGATACAAATGGGAGTACATTTATCAATAACATGCCAATATTTAACAATGGCAACCAAAATTATATAAAATTACCAAGTGATCAATTTATAAATCTAACAATGCCATGCTTCACAAGCAATAGCAGCCCTATTATGCAGGTAGGGCAAATTTTCAATGGAACTATATGGATAAATTATTCAGACAGCAGCGGTGGTGGCTACAAAGTACGAAAAATCACATCTGGCGTAATACAAAAAGCGGCACAGAATCCTAATTTTGGCTTTGGAGTTGCATCATTATATAATGACAACGCAACAGTATCTGCGCCGCTTGGTTATCAGAATTATATATGTTTAATTGGCGCTAGTTATGGACCAATAAAAAATAACAATAACAACCCATATGAAATTATAACAGGACGCTATGACAATGTGACTGATTCTGAAATATATACACAAAATTCCAATACTTGCAGTGCACATACAAAGAGCATAGTAGGATATAGCAACAGCAGCATGAGCATTGCCGCTATCGGAATAGGATCAACAAATTATACAGAGTATACTTACTATACAAATAACACATATGGTGCTAATTTAGCTACAATAAAATATAGCATCTCGAAAAATAACTCATTTGTTGTAATAGTTGCTGCAAATGGATATTATGGTCTTTTGCATAATGAAATAATACCAAATAACTGCCGCCCAATAATTGAAAGCAAACAAATATTTGATGGGGTCTTTGCGGCGATCTGCACAAATCAGAATATAGGAAATTACAACGCAACATTTTATTCTGGATACAATAACACAAGAGAGAATGGCGCATTGACACTCGCGGCATACGTTTTTAAAGGAGCATAATATATGCTAATAATTTATCTATCACCTCTATAATGTATTGGTATTAATTTGTTATTGTTAAAATCAAATGCCGCTTCTTTTCATTTTTGATTTATTCGTTATATGTCAAACGTGCTAATACATTATAAATATGCTAAAAATAAACTATATTTGATTAGTATGGAGAAATCTATCAAATTAAATTCTAATGTAAGTCAAATCCACGATGGTGTACAAAAAAAGAATCCACTTAGAAAGTTACTGCGAAATACAATAATAATTAGCGCGCTCGCGCTCCCAATTTCAGGTTGCTCGGGATATTATACTACAAGCTATGAACCGTATGGAAGCCCCGAATTGTACGTACCGTATTCACAACCATATTATACTATTCCGTATAGACCGTATATGTACTGGCAAAGACCTTTCTTTTACAGGCCATTTAGACCAGATTTTGACCGACGCTAGTTGTATTAGTTATTAGCATTAGGATAAGTAAATGCAAATATGATATTATTTTGCAGTATTTTTGTTGAACAGTTCCTTTATCCTATCAAATCCCGCATACGTTATTATCTGAGCCCCACTTATTGTAACTATTGCAGGTATAAGATTTAACGTTAATATGCTTGCTGCAATTCCACTTGCAACTATAAGGCCAGTAGTTCTAGATGTTAACAATTCAGTTACTCTTCTCTTTGTATTTATCGGCATTTTTGTAAGACCATCTATTTCTGCGACGCAGACACCATTTCTAAACGTACGTATCTTTCGATCCTCCTCACTTGCAAGTATACATACAACATCATTCACAACCTTTGTTGTACCTAATGCGAACGCATGTCTCTTTCCATGATTTATAAAATTCCTAGAGTGTATTAGCGTGGCGCCGACCTGCATTAGTTCACCTTTATTATTTAGTATCATTGCACCATCAAGGCCTGCAAGCCTGCGTATTATGCTCAGATCCTTTTTATTGAAAATAGATAGTTTTTTATTATTCTTTGAATATATCTGCTGATTTGACTGCTTGAAATATTCTTTTTGTGGGCGCTTTGATTCTATAGCAAAACAGCAGCCCTCAAGCTGATTGTAGCTTAAATCTATGCATCGCTCAACAATATCATTTATTTCAGAAAGATCTCTTACATTACTCATACAGGTCGCCAATTTTTAAAGCACTGTGATTCTTTTTAAATGTTTGCATTTAAGATATTTAGCGGAACTCTATGTTTTAGAGTATTTTACCTTAGTATATATTTATGTATATGATTATCAAAATGATTATCAGAAAAAGATGGTCAAAAAATTGTGCGCAATACGTAAAAATCGAATTTTACTTTAAAAGTGCCTGCTTTATTAAACTTTTTTTACAATATAGATGTATATGGATAATAAAATCAGCGTCGCTGCAGCAACAGCTGTTGGGCTCGGTGCAATAATAGGCGCAGGCATATTTGTGCTTAGCGGTACTGCTATTGCACTTGCTGGACCTGACGCACTCATTGCTTTTATTCTTGTAGGCATACTTGCCATAATAATAGGATTTGAGCTTGGGGAGCTCGGATCCATTGCACCAAACGTAAAGGGAGGCGTATACTCATATGTATATAAGGCGTTTGGCAGCGAACTTGGATTTATAACAGGCATATTGAGATATTTTAGCTTGGCAACGAGCATATCAGCAATAACATTAGGATTTGGCTCATATTTTACAAGTCTTTTTGGAATAAGCAATACCTTAATTATACCTACAGCCATTCTGCTTATATTTATATTGTCCATTCTGAATATTGTAGGTATAAAAAAAGCGGTTAAAGCGGACTTTGGGTTAGTTGTAATAAAACTCGTAATACTTGCAATCTTTATAGTTGCGGCAATAGTATTTGCAATCAGTTCAAAAAGCTTTAGCCCGACAAATTTTTCAATTATACAATCAAAAAATAATATAGGAGATATATTCGCAGCGAGCATTGCAGTATTTTTTGCATACTCTGGTTTTCAGACAATATCCACATTCACGTCAAGAGTTAAAGGCGGCGCAAATGGAGCAGCAAAAGCCATAATATACTCAATAATAATAAGTATGATCTTTTATGTACTTGTAATAGTTGCACTTATAATAATGGTGCCGGCATCAAAATATACTATAAGCGCAGATCCATTGTCATTTGCATTGCAATACATTAAAGCACCTGCATGGCTCTTTATAGTAGTCAGCGTAGGAGCGCTTATAGCAACCATATCAGCAACAATTGCAATGATACTTAGCGCATCAAGAACCGTGTATCAGATAAGCGCAGACAAACTGCTGCCTAAGATACTAAGAAAATATAATAGAAAAAGCGATGTTGCTATAAATGGCGTCATCTTATCAGGCATTATTGGAGTCATAATGCTCTTTTCAGGAAATATTTATATCATTGCGGCGATAAGCAATTTTGGACTCATGTTCTCTTATTTAATAGGAAGCTTTGCGATAATACATTTCAGAAGAAATAAAATTAATGGAAGCTTTAAAACGCCATTATACCCATATCTTCCGATAATTGCCATCGTTATGCTGCTTGCATTCATTGCAGGTATGCCGCAAGAGGCCACAACATTTGGAGTTATAATGATAATATCACTGCTTGTCATTTATTATTTCTTACGAGAAATAGATGGCAAACGCATAATAAGAGTGCATCTTTTTAGGTAGAGTTATATGTTAATAGGTATAATAGGAGCACCAAATAAGGGCAAAAGCACGCTTTTCTCTGCCATAACATCAAATAATGTTGATATTGCAGATTATCCTTTTACCACAATAGACCCAAATAGAGGTATTGGATATGTAACACATAAGTGTCCTGAAATTGAACTTGGAATAAAATGCAAGGCACGAAATTCCTTATGCAGCAATGGTACTAGAAAAATACCAATAAACATAATAGATGTCGCAGGACTCGTAGAAAATGCGCATGCCGGAAAGGGTATGGGAAATCAATTTCTTAATGATTTGTCATCGTCTGATGCTTATATAATAGTAGTTGACGTAAGCGGAAAAACTGACATGAATGGAAATGCAGCAATAAACGCTGATCCATTCAATGACTATAATATGGTAATGAATGAATTAATTGAATGGTTGTCTGGCATAATAAAAAAACATATGCGCGTAATGTCGAGATCTGAAAATGCGGCAGTTGCGTTGTCAGAAGTATTAACAGGCTTTAAGATCAATAAAAAAAATATAGAGGATACAATAAATGAGCTATCATTAACTAAAAGCAAAATAAATTGGAATGATGATGAAATAAAAAACTTCTCAAAACTAATAATAAAAATATCAAAACCCATAGTAATTGCTGCAAATAAATGTGATAGTGAGGGCGCGGATAAGCGCATAGAATCGCTAAGAGAGCGTCTGCCAAATATTCCCATATTTGAATGCTCCGCCGCAATAGAATTGGCACTAATAAAAGCGGATGCATCAAAATTAATTGAATATATCCCTGGAAACAGCAATTTCAATATAATAGAGAGCGTAAATTTTGAAAAGATGAATGCGCTTGCATTTATGCAAAAATTCATATCAAGAAATAATGGTACTGGAGTGCATGCATTATTGAATGGCCTTGTATTTAACGTACTAAAAGAGATTGTAGTATATCCTGTAGAGGATGAGAATAAATTTACAGATAATTTTGGAAATGTTCTGCCCGATGCTATTTTAGTTAAAAATGGATCTACTGCAATAGACCTTGCAAGAATAATACATACAGAACTTGCCAATAAAATGTTATACGCAATAGATGCACGAAAAAAAATGCGCATATCAAAAGAGCAAATATTACAAGATAATCAGATAGTAAAAATTGTCAGCGCGGCAAAGTGAATAACTGCACATTATTTATTCGCATAATGATGTTTGACTGCGTTGAATTTATTTGTATGATTATTTATATTGTACGCCTTGCCCCAGCAAGAAGAGCGATTATCGGTGTTAGTATTAGCAATATACCTATTGGAATAGCAACTAGATACATCAAAAAATCATCAAATTTAATTGTGCTTAAACCAACAGAACTAACATACAAAAATATCAAATAAATTATGAATATACCTATGGCGTAAACTATTGCAGTATATAATGAATTTATTATACTTAGCCTAAGTATTCTTCCAGATTTTACTGTTATAGAACCAGCGCGTTCGCCAAGCCATGCGGCCACTATCAATGGAAGTATTATCGCTCCTGGAAGATATAGCACATAGTTTGAAAATTTAACCATTATATCTGAGAGTGATGGAAAATAGGGGGCGACCACTAACTCTATTATTACTGCAAGAATCAAAAGCCCAAACCATCCAGTTAATGGCTTTGATATTTCTATTGGTTCATCTATTATCTGCGTATCCGGATTGCCAGGGGTTGTTTTCTTTGTATAACCAACAGAGTCAGATATTTTCATTTAGTATCACTTCAAAAACACAAAATATTTTATTCAATTCCTATTTATAATAATATAATATTTATGTAATAAGGATTAAATAGCTATATACCCTATCATTAGTGTTATTGGTGTATATATGCCTTCACTTATGGGACCGCAATCACAAAGCGGAGTAATGAGCTTTTATGATGCTCCATCCAATGGACCTAAATTAAATCCTAAGATGATGATGATAATCATATTATCATTTGCAATAATAGTGATGATAATAGACCACTTTGCATATCTCTAATTTTAAGCATTTTATGCCGCAAATCTATTTTAAAGCGCATTTGTGCAGTAACATATACAAATAAATATTTGGACACATAGCAAGTATAGGTAGACAAACTACATTAATAGCATTAGTTGATTAAAATGAATTCTTTTACAATACCAATTAGAAGAGCACAGCCGCTTAATGATGTAGCTGTTGCGTTTAGCCTTGATGGATTTAAATTTTTGAGCACGCAAAAAAATGAGCTTACGCGTAATGAATTTAACGAACTTTTGGATTTATCCAAATGGCATAGACGCACACTAATCTTATGTAATACAAGTTTGGTCGGAGTCGACCTATCTGATCTTGAAATAAATTTTGTAAATTTTATAAATGTAGATTTTACTAATACAAAATTTAACAGATCTGCTTTAAAATGCATTTCGTTTGAACACTCATTCATGTTTAAAAGTGAATTTAACGAATCAAAATTGCAAGATGTTATAATCTCCAGATCCAATATGTCGCATTCTATTATGGTAGGTATTGAACTAATTAATGTTCAATTTAAGCTTGAAACCAATTTATTTGGCATACAAACAGACCTTAAAGGTGCACAACATCTAATTCGCTGTGGTAGAAGTGGCACCATACACCAAGAAATAAAATTAATTGATAGCGGTATGAGATTCATTAGATAAGCATCGTGCCCACACAAAATTAATTAGAATAAAGTAAATGAAAGTTTAGTACCATCAAAGTATCATATAATTCTCATGCAATGCTAAAGACATCCTTTCGCACTTCAGCTATATCCCCACTCTCAGCCATAAGATAAAGTATTGTACGCGCACCCTCCTCTTCGATTCCAGATTCCTTCGATATTTTTGATATAGGAGCACTTCCATTCTCTAGTACTTTCATTATTTTTGCAGAGTTCTTTGCTATATATGAGCGTAATCCCACATAAAATTTTTTGTTAAATGCGCGCGTCCCCAAAACAAGCCCGCGCCTTATACTCTCCTCCATCAATGTTGATAGACTTGAGGCCTCAACATCATTATTTAATACAATATAACCTTTGGATTCCAATATTTCCGCATATTTATTCTGCTCTTTTAGCTTTAATTCCCATGCCTTCTCTACCTTAGGCTCTTGTATGCTCTCAGGTACTATCTTTTTAACAGGCTGCTTTGCCGCTGGCACATCCAAAGAATCTGGCCTTTTGAATTTATATTCACGCTTGCCATATAGAAATTTGTCATATATATCCTTTGATATGCTATAATGTTGCTCATCCTCAGGATTCTTTTTAAATAATGTTATAATACCGCGCTTTAACATTGCCTGTAGTATCTTCTGCTCCTCCAAATCAAATATCTGCTTAATCGTATCCTTGGTCCTATTTGAATACCTAATAGTGTCAAGACGCTTTAGAACCGCAAGCTCCTCAGGATTTAATATAACAGTTCTTGCATTGTCAAATTCTTTTGGTTTATGCACACCTTCTAAGCCAATTTTTGCAATTTTAAATGTACCATCACTATCTTTTACAAAAGATACTTCATCCCCTTCATCTATTAACATGGCCTTCGCTACTTCCATTGGTATATATACAAGAAGCTTCTCTCCTTTTTTTAAGATTGTTGGTATATTAACACCATCATGTAATTTTATTACATTAAAACTATATATATTTGAGTGTTATTCAAAACTAATTATTATACCATAACAGATTCCATACCGATCCCATTAAGTACATCCGTAACCATTTTCTTTTGAATACTATTTAACGCCTTTTTTTCTATTATAACAATATCTGGCTTTGGATCTGAATGTATTATCGCGCTATTTATTATGTTTATATTAGTTAAATTGTATTTAGGAAGAATATGTGAAAATGCATATTTTCCAGCTATTGCAAGCTCGGTAAATTTTTTTGGGTAATGTGTGCCGCTTATACCAAGCGCTATATTTTCATATTCTGCTTTTCTATCAAATGAATTTACAATTGCAAATGATAATGCACGTGTATATACACCAAAATCTTCAATGTTTATTGGTCCTCCAAATTCAGTAAAAAATGACCTTTTTGAAATTATTGGACCATGGTGCGTAGCTTCATATGTTACAGATACATTTTCAAATTTACATGATTCGTTTATTGACTGCAACATTTTCAGCATGCCTATAGGATCCGCAACACCAAGATCATAATTATTTTCTGATATCCGACCGAGCGGATGCACAGTAAATGCCAAAACCCCTTTTGAACTTACATGCCTACTTACAAATACAAATTCTTCATATAACTTATCATTAAGATAATCTGAATCGATACTCGTGTTTATCTCAAATATTTCAACTTTATCATCACTTAACTTATTTACATCGCCAAATGATTTAAGAGATTTATAATTTTCTTTTATCTTAATTCCTATATCACGTGATATTTCCTCTGCTGTTGTATAAACTAAACAAGGCATAAAATCACAGATTTCATACGTACAATAAACATATTAGAATAATATAATTTTCTTTAAAATTTATTTACAATAACATAAAAATTAGATGAAATTATATTATTAAAATCTAAATCAGTACAGATACATACATTAAATATATGCTTGTAAAATATATAAGCAATGCAGGGGTAACAAAGCCTGGTCAAATGTGGCAGGTTCAGGGCCTGCTCCCTTAGGGGTTCGAGAGTTCAAATCCCTCCCCCTGCATAGATAAAATAAAAACACTGTTTTGACGAACGTTCTAAGTTGTATAAAGTAGTTATTGTCAAATATTAAGTTTGTGTCTATTAATAGGTGTTAGATAGGTATCGAATCTTATAGTTAGGTTTTTAAATATTTCTAGTGAATATGACTTGATGATGAATATGTTGAACAATGGAAATAGCGGTTCTAATACATCTTAGTAATTCATTTCATTCTTTGTTAACTTATAGTCGACGAGTTTGGCGCTTTTTATAGTTTTGCTTTTTACGAGATTCCCGAATTGCACGCTATGGTTGTTATCAAACAAGCGCACGTTTATACTTCCTATTAGTACTTCTGTGATTATTAGTGAATTTAATTCGATTCCTTTGACATTTAACATTTGTTTTTCAATTACTTCGAGTTCATTTTCATAAACTGGGATTATTAATGCTCCGCCATTTGGTATTCCAATATCAAATATTAAAGAAAAATAATTTGTATACTTATTATAAGCTATAACAATTTTCCGCCATTCATTTTTCGTTTCATTGAATTTATCCCAATTTGTTATTGCAAAGTATATCATTGCAAAATACTTTGGTTTAAGCCCAATAATGTTAATTGTGGGTCTGAGTATTATCTCTTTTTTCTCTGATATTAAATCATCATAAGTATAATGTGAACTATTATATGGTAAATTATATTTTTTATCTATTTCAGAAAAACTTGTTGTGCTATTTTCATTTAGTTCCCTAAGTGTTGCATATTCTTTATATTTTATTGTTTTGTTTTTGTCATCAATTTTTCGTTTATTAATTACCTTCTCTTTTAAGACATCGAAAAATTCTTGCCTAATCTGCACAAGACCATAACTTTCGCTAATAGGTGTTAAGTACCATTTTGACGGATATCGATTTAATAATGTATTTAACTTTTGAATAGGTTTTAGAAATAAGGCAATATTACTCTCTTCTAAATAATATATTATAACATCATATTCTCCTTTGGTTATTATTACAAGTTGTACTTTAGGATCATCTTTAAATGCATCCCTTATGATTTCAGATGTTGGCTTTTTATCTAAAAATTTTATAAAAAACATATATGTATTAAAGCCAATTTTTGAGAGGTTGAATAACTCTAACTCATACCTTATAAAACCTGTTTCTTCAAATTTTTTTATTCTGTGCGTTACAGCAGTTTGAGATAGGCCACACATTTGACTTATATATTTTCGTTGTATCCTTGAATTCATACTCAACGCCATAAGTATCTTCTTATCCGCTTCATCTAAAATTGACTTTTTTGATTCTAAGATGTTATTATTACTTTCAGGAAGTGCTACTGTTCCTCCATGCTCTTTTATAACTTCTATTGCCTTATCAAGCGCGCTTTTGCGTTTCTTTTTCTTCTCAATAAATATACCATTGTTATCTATTCGCCCGAGATACTCGGATATCACTTTACTTTTTTTTGTTTCTTTTATATATTTATAACGATCTTTATATATGCAAAATTTCCCATTTATTACTCGCAACTGTATTTTATATGGATATTTTAACCGTAATTCGTTTAATTTATTAGATACGAGTTCTGGTAGTTCTTGCATATGTGTAAAATAACATGTTAAATATTTAAATCTATTGTTTTTCTATAAGTAAATAATATAATAACATGTTAATTTAATGTTTTTTTAATTTAAATAGTACATATTGAAAATTATATGTTGATAAAAATAGTTTTTTATTGGATAATATATTTATATATCAAAGTTCATAATACTACTATTAAGTTTGGGGGTGTGGAGATATGAAATGTTATATTTCAGCTGAGTATAAATCCCTACCATCGGTCGCCTTTTCCACACCCCCTCCCACCACTATTTACAATTAAATGCGTGTTTTAGATGCTTTTGAACCCGATATATCTGTTGGCTGATTTTATTGGTGTTAAAAAGTATAGATTTAACGAGAAATCAGAAACTAATTATTTTGAAGACAGAAAGACGCGTGTAATAAGATTGTCTAATATATCCTGGCACATAGTATGGGCAGATGAATATGATAATTACATGAAGTATTATGCTGAAAAGAAGGTAATTGGGTGTATAAATGGTGAATAGGAATACAAAAAACAATGTGAATAGAATAAAATCTACCTATATTGTGAGGGATGGCAAGAAATTTTGTAAATTTTACCTTGTGAATCCAAATCATCTATATTTGAGCATCGATGCGCTCGCAGAGCAGCTAATAAGCATGAAGGAGATAAAAGAAATATACATAAATGACACAAATGAAAGCAAGGCTTTTGATGTAATGGTTAGATTCACTAAAGAGATGGAGCCAAAAGCTGTAGAATCATACATAAAAGAGCGTTTAAGCAACAGATATGGAGCATTTTCTTTCAAAAATCCTTCAGGTAATAATATACGTTTACACGGTAATGCAATATCTTAGTTTGCCATATTTTTCAAACATTATTTTTGAATAAATGACAATTGTAATGTAGTTATTGCTAAATGAAGTTTTTAAACAACGTGCACGAAAAACTTCCCATCTTTTGTGAATAAAAAGATATGTTGTAATATAATGCAAATTTTAATAGTTTAAACCCCATACAGTCATTTAAGCTACATTTAAAAATCAGCATTATAAAAACGCCACACTCCTAATTATAAACTAACAAAAAATTAAAATACGGATTAACAACCATTACTATTATTATTTCTATTGTTCAACGCATAATTAACTTGTTATAGTATACTTATATAAATTATTAGTGTAATAAAAAAAGGGCTTAAGTAAGGGATAATATGATTAAAGATTTTTATGAAGTCATTTTAGTAGACTTTGGAGGTATGTTACCTTTTAAATTGGAAAAAGGGGATATTCTTACCAAACAGGAGATTGTTTCCACCAATAACTTAAAAAAATTTATTTTAGATTTAGAAAATCTTTTAGATTATGAATTTATTTATGTCGGATCAGATATATTAGAAGCGAAACTTTTTCATAGATTAATAGCAAAAGACGGGTTATTGGAATTGCTTATAGGAACTCCAATTACTTTAATAGGACATTTTAAAGATAAACGACAAGCAGAACAATTCAAAGTGTCACTTGAAAAGGTATTAAGTAATATTGTACCAGATGTATTACAACCTATGTTAATTGAATCTATAGAAATAAAAAAAGTAAAAAAAGAAATTGTAGCTTTTGAACAAGAACGATTTAAAAAATTGGGAGTGAGTTGAATGGACAATGGATTAATGAGCAAATGGGAAGATTTACAGGGTACTAAGAACAATACTTCAGAAGTATTATTTACAGGAGGTGGTATGTCAGTGAACCCCGATTCGTATACCGCAGGAAAGGAAGCTGCAAAAAAAGCATTAGATGAATTGAAAGGTAAAATGCCTACAATAAGTTATATTTTCTTTTCTGGTGATTACAATCCATATGAACTAACTAAAGGATTAAAAGAAATTTTAAAAGACAGTGAATTTATAGGAGGGATGGGAGATAGAGTAATATATGATGATAAAGTCATAGAAAAAGGAGTTGTAGTAGCAAGTATACAATCAAAATTTTTACATGTAGGTATTGCTTCTGCCGATAATGTTTCAGAAAATTCTTTTGAAGCTGCAAAAAAAGTAACAACCGAGGCGCTTTCAAAGTTATCTATAGATAGTTACATTGATCCATATATGCAAGCACAACGCGTAAAAGTTGGAGATGTTAGAGGTATTGTTAAAGTACCACCATACTATATCCACGTATTTGTAAATGGATTTAAATTACCAAAAATGGGTGAAGAAAATAAAATAATTTTGGGCATTTCGAATATTGTTGGAAGGCAGGTTCCGATTTGGGGTGGTAGTTTTGAAACTGCACTGGAAAAAGTATTAGGTAAATATGAAATATATTCCTTACACTCGGGTAAAGTTCTTAAAGATGGTCTTATAGTATCATTCACTTCGACAAGCACACTATATGGTTATTCAATGGCACATGGTGCTAAAAAAAGCGGAAGTTTAAGTGTAATTGAAAAAACTTCATTAGATGGATATGTAGTTGATAAAATATCCGGGCAGACGCCAGTAGAATGGTACGCAGATAAACTTAAAATGGATAAAAAGAAATTTGTAGATAGTGCTATGACATTAGGACTTACACAAAGATGGCCAATTGGTATGATAGATAATCTTGGAAATGTTATAATACGTGGGGGTGGTGTACCTGCAGGTAAAAATAATGAAAGTTTAGCGTATGTTGCACCGTTAGTAGAAGGTGCTCCAATATTTTTAATGGATGGAAATCCTAAGAACTTATTTGACGCAACTAACCAAATAATTAATGACATACAACAATATGTGGAAGAAAAAGATAATCCAAAGATTATGTTAATTACAGCATGCCTTACACGACGTGGTGTAATGAAAGATCAATTTCCAGAGGACTTGAGAAATTTGAAGAATGGTTTCGGTAAAGCGAAATTAATAGGTTTTACAACATCTGGAGAAATCGGTTCTAAAGAAGGAGATTTGGCAAATTGTCACCATCTAACAAATAATTTATTTGTTTTTTATGATAGATTATTAATAAAAAATAATAGTAAGGGATAATTTGAGTAAATTAGAAATTGATAATGAATTTAAAGAATTCCAAGAGGATGTTGATAATGGCAAATATAATTCGCCATTAGAAGTTCCATTAGAGATATGGGGAAATTCGTCTTGGGAACTATTAGATAAAAAAACTTTAGAAAATCTATTATTACCATTCCTAAATTTTACTTTTAAACGTGCAGTTAAAGTTATGCCTATTTATAAGGGCGCATATAAAAAGATTCAAAAAATTGAATCATTTGATGATTTTAAAAGCATACCTATTTTAGTAAAAGATTCCACATCAAACACCGTAGGTTTTCGTAATAAAATAAATGAGAATCCATATACCATGCTTCCTACCGATATTAAAAATAATTACCACATATATAAATCAGGAGGAACAAAAGGCACAGCAACACCAACATTTATAACACCTATAGATAGAGAAATAGAAAGTAGAGGATTTTCACGTGCATTTAAATATGCTGGATTTAAGGACTCTGATAGAGTACTAAGCACGTATAACCCAACACATAAGGGTGGGGAAGAAGCTAAAGAGGCAATGTTAAAAATTGGAGCAGCATATATGCCACGTAGATTAACTGATACCGTTGAAGATGTAATCAATACAATAAAAAAATATAAAATAAATTCTATAATAACAACACAAGGACCTATATCTGAAGGAGATAAGGTAGCTAAAGGTGGAGGTATTAGCTTACTATCATTAATTGAATCTGGCCAAGACACCTTGGAAGAGTATATTGACAAAATTGTTTTAGGAGGTTATGGCGTAATAGATGAAGTTATAAATTGGTCAAAAACTTACGAAAAACCTATTGCTAGTTTATTAGGGTCATCTGAAGCTATACCACAAGCAGGAAGTACGTTATTACAAACAAATACAAAAATATGTAACTATAACAATTTACACTTATTTAACGGACCACATTATGTAGAGGTAGTAAAAGAAGAAGATGGTATAATAGTCCCTGTAAAAAAAGGTGAAACGGGATTATTAGTTTACACCACTATTGCGCGGGAGGGTACCATATATATACGATATGCGCCAGGAGATGAAGCCACATTAATTAAAAATGAATCAGAATGTACATGTGGAATAAAAACCGAAATAATATCAGATATTAAAAGAATAGATAGCCCAAATGATATTATTTCTACAGGATGTTGTGTAGGTTAGATACTATGCTGAAAAAAATTAGAGCAGTATTTATTTTATTAAGACCTTATTCGTTGCCCGGATTATTTTTATTATATTATTTAGCAAAAGTTATAATTACAAATAGTCTAAATTTAAATCTTTTAAACATACTTATGTTTGTACCAGTATTTTTTGCTTGGACATTTTTAACATTATTTTTAGAAGCACAACATAAACATTCTAATAGAGAAAAAATCCCATATAGCTATCCGATTACTGCCTTATTAATTACGATATTATTTGCCATTTTTTTCAATGGATTAACGCCATTATTACCTTTAGTATTCTTTTTAATTTTTACTTATCTTTATACCAAGAAAAATTCAACTAGATTTTCAGGAAATACATCTTTTATTATGCGCGGCTTTATGGAGACATCATTATTCTTTTTTGCATTATCATTATTCTCAAATAGTTATCTAAATATACAAATAATATTTTTAGGCATAGCAATATTATTAATTACTTCAGCTAGAAATCTTCTAGGGGATATACGTGATACTAAATTTGATGAAACAACATTTTCTGTTAGTTTCGGAGATGGACTAAGTTATATTGTTTCGACAGTATTATATATATTTGGAGGATTTGTTTTATTTTTTATCTCTAATTATTCAATAGGTATAATATTTCCGTTAATATTAATGGTCATTCTATTATTATTTATAGATAATGGATACATGTTTCATAGACTTTCAGTATTATTATCTACTGTATTAATTTCAATGTATATTTTATTTTTAACGGGTAATAATAGTTTAATTATTTTATTAAACGTAATTTTTTTAAGTATATTATTTAATTTAGTGTTCTATGATTTAGTTCCGCGACACGCTAATCCAAAAGGTATTAATACAAAATTTGGAATTTTACCTTCCTTAAAAAAAATAAATAGTACAAAAAAATAACTTAATAATTGAGTTTTATGAGAGTAAATAATATAATTGGAGGGGCATCAGTAAACTTAAGTGGTAAATATTTTAAAGTTAGAAGCCAATTTTATAAAGATTTTGAAATCGAAGTGCCAGATGCAGAATATATAGATATATCTATAGCAATATCCAAAGTCAAACAGTCTTGGGATATTTCACAAGCACTAAGTTTTAAAGAAAGAGTTAACATTGTAAATAAAGCATCAAAAAATTTAAAATTTTCTAAAAGTGAGATTGAATCTGTAGTTAAATTAATTGGTATGCCAGTAAAATACGTTGAGGAGCAGATTTATCAAATCCCTAAGATTATGGCTAATTCTTGGAAATTAATATCTAGCAGATATGGTTTTAAATACGAAAAAATAGGTTTAGATTTTATAGAAAATGATATTTTTCATAAAATTGAATTTAGAATCGCAAAAAAAGGTTTTATATATGCAATCACTCCAGGAAATGATCCACGGATAACAGGATTAATAACTACGATTATGGTTTTACTAGGTATACCAGGCATAATTAAACCTAGTAAAACAGACAATATTATACCACAAAAGGTAGTAAACGCATTTATTGATGCAGGATATCCAAAAAATAGCTTAGCAGTTATTTTCTTCAATTCAGAAAAAGAAAATGCAAAAGAACTTAATTTTAAAATTTGTGACGACGCAGATATAATATGGCCATTTGGAGACGATGATACAATAAATAATTTAATACGGTTGGAAAAAAAGGAAATGTTAGACATTGATAGATTTACTAAAGATAAAAATGTTAATCCGAAGACTGAATTCCCAAAATTTTTAAACGAATTACAAAAAATGAAAAATTTAGATGGATATTTAGTGGATCAAATGATTGACCATTTTTCTTCTAAAACCATTTTAAGCCATAGATCTGGAAAATGCACATGCATATTAGATAAAAATTTTGATTTAGATAAAGCAGTTTCAATTATTTTGGATTCTGCATTTAGATACCCAATAGGTTGCAACGCAATGAAATCCGTATTTATTGTCAACTCTGTTTTTGATGAATTTGTGTCACTTTTATTAAAAAAACTTAATGAAATCGAAAGATCCATTGGGGATCCATTAAAATCTACTACTAAAATAGGTTATATTGATAATAAAACATTAACTTATCTAAAAAATAGGCTAAACGAATTAAAAAGACTACAACTAATTACATTAATACACGGTGGGAAATTTATCAGTGAAACACAAGCTACACCAATTTTAGTATCAACCAATGATATAAACTCAGAATTACTAATAAATGAAATCCCCGCATACATATTATGTTTGACTAAAATAGATTCTTTTGCAGAGGGGGTTGAAAAAATAAATAATATTGCTAAAAATAACCCAAAACTCGCGGTGAGTTATTTAACCACCAATACAGACCATATGAAAATGTATGTTAATGCCCATCATCTAAAGATAAATTATTTAACTACAGACATAGATGGTATAATACATGAGGGCAATGATTATATAATGCAACTTACAAGACCTTATGTTGTACATATACATAAAGATCAATTAAAAACACATCCATATCGGCCAAGTGAATAATATGCATAAAAAAGCTGAAGAGTTAATGTTTGCGGACCTGCTTAGCTTTGGGGAGAACGGGAGGATTAATTTATTTAATGGATCTGCTTTTTTATTTCCTAGTGAATTTATCTTAAATTTAGAGGAGAAACTCAGTCCTGATGATATATATGAATTCGCAAAAAAAATGCCTATTCCAATAATAAAGATATTATGTGATAGAAAGATGGGAGATTTAGAACGGCTAGATTTTTTATTAGAGTTAGCCGAAGTTTTTGGTATGGGTAGTATAAGCATCCCTAACTTTGATCAAAAAAATAACACGCACGAGGTCACAGTAACAAATACAGAAAAAAACAAAGTATCATGCCACCATACAAGAGGTTATCTAGCCACTGCATTTTCCAGCTCGTTAAATAAAAAATTCGAGTGTAAAGAAAATGAATGTATTACCACAGGATCTGAAAATTGTAAATTTACTATTTACATTAAGGATTAATACCAGATATCTTAGACCCTTCAAATACCTTTTTCCCTTCAACAACCATACCATTATTTGAAAGACTAAATGTGAAATTATCTAAATCCTGATTTGTATTTCTCATCTTTCTAACTCTTATACTTCTTACAATTCTTTTTGCTATTTCTTGAACTTCAAGAGTAATTACACCGTCAGCAGCAAACTCACTTACTCCATCTACAGTAAGCTTTGCAGTTTCTTTTTCAGGAGATGATGTTATAATCACATTCGTAGTTCCCAATGTTTGTAGTTCATGCATAATAAGATATATCATGCGCTTCTCCGTGCTTCCGTTATAAAATACCCTGCCTTTCTGATCATATTCAGCATTAGGAAGAAGTTCATAATCCAATGGATTTACCTTTTTTGTAGATGTTGCAGGTGTTATATTCAAATCCCGCTTTGCATCCTGTTCTTGATTTAAGCGTGATACGGGTATTGCAAACTGATCTATACTTATCATAAGAGTTGCAAGGCTATCAAATGCAAGGCGTTTTGCCTTAGTCTGCGCGACTATATCCTCAATCATATCAAAAAGATTGAGCCTTGTTCTATCAGGAGGTATGCTAAAAAATGAGATTAAGTTCTCACTCTCCAATTTTTCAAAGTCCCAACCAAACTGAGAGGCCTGCTCTATCATATTCTTCTTTGGAGAATCCAAAGATAGATACAGTCCAGGATCACCAGCTAATGCCCCATTGTAAAGATACTGCATGCTAAATATACTCTTTCCGGCTCCAGGAGGTCCAGTAATAAGAACATTGAACCCCTTAGGAATCCCACCCTGTATGAGTTCATCAAACCCAGGTATACCTGTTTTTATTCTCTCCAACCACTCACCAACGGATTATTCTCACTATCGCCTATGATATAATAAAATAGAAAGCAATATATAACCTATACCCTACTTTCGTCATATAAGACATTTCTATTCCCACCAACCACAGCCACCAATTAGCTTAGCGGCGTTTCAAATATAAATAGTTAACTGCGTTTCATATTTGTATAGAGAATTTCAGATAGATATTTATATTAGAAAATTCACCTCTCTTATATGTGGTTGTATGGAAAGAACAAAAACAAATACTAATAAAATTTTAAAATATGCTGCGATAGGAATTGCGGCTGCAGGAATATCTGCAAGCACAACAAACACTATAGAGGCAAGAGGATTTTTACAAATAGGAATTGGCGCGTTAGGATTTGCAGGATATAATAACTGCGATATAAGCCCGTTCTACAATGCATACCAAGCATCAGTAAATGAATACCAGTATGGAACGCCATATGTTGGAAATACATTTGGATTTAATGGATTGAGCATAGGATACGCAAATAGAAATTTTGGTATAGGGCTTAATTTTGGCGGAAATTATTATAACACATATTCAGCGCCTTATATCCCGTATTATAATGCATACCAAGCATCAGTAAATGGATATCAGTATGGGACACCGTATGTAGGAGTAAGCCCATATTACAATGCATACCAGGCTGCAGTGAATACATATCAATATGGAACACCATATGTCTACACACAGCCAAACACATATTACAATCAAATCCCAGTTCAACAAAATAATGGATTAACGCTAAGCAGTACGGGGGATTCACAAACTAGTAGTGCGCCACAGCAAACAGCGCAGTATCAACCTTACTATCAAAGCAATATGACAATGCCAGCTAAAACAATTATTTTACCACACAACGTAATAACTGGAACGTATACGCCAAGTCCAATAGTTAATGGAAGGCCATTAAGCAGCTACGCACAAAACTATAAGAGCGATGTTACATCAATAAAAAATGATCCTGCACCAATATCAAATATACCTTTATATAAACAATATGCTAGCACCATAAACAATAACAGAGTAACAGGGGATTCACTATTGCGTTATGAAACGCCTAAGAGTGTTGAGCATATTACTACAACCACTAAAACAACAAGGCTCTGGATTATATTGCCAGCTGGCGTTAATAGGAATGAATACATAAAAGAGCATAAAAGCGAACTTGAAAATGAATTAACATATGGAAGTAAAAACGCACCAGTGCATATTAGAAGTAGTACTATAATTGGAAATAGTAAAAACGCAACTGTGGAACTAGTTCAATTGCCAAATGCAGCTATTAACAATGCAGTGCCACTAAAACTCATTAGAAGAACAAATGTGGATACCCAGAATGCTGCAAACTTATCGAAAATGGCCGCAGTAGAAGAATCAAGTGCCAGTGCACATACGCAGTCATTTAATTGGATGAATATTTGGGTAACGGGAGCTGCGGTAGGAGCATTAATGTTACTAAGAAAAAAGATATATAGGGGCATTACTGGAAAAGAAGAGTAATAATTCATATCTTTTTCTCTTCTTTTGAATAGCCTTATGGCAACTTTAATATTTTTAACCCTGTAGCCGTTTTATTGCTATCTTTATTAATCTTAAATAGAGTATACTTTATTAAGAATCAAATCAAAATGTTGCGGTGCTCTTTCTCTTTTTAAGATATGTTGCCCTTACAAATGTTTCTAATGTATTTATGCAATCGGTATCTGATGAATGCA
This sequence comes from Microcaldota archaeon, assembly GCA_021828705.1. GTDB lineage: Archaea > Micrarchaeota > Micrarchaeia > Micrarchaeales > Micrarchaeaceae > JAJZDT01. The sequence continues at coordinate 25,311 of JAJZDG010000003.1, forward strand.
TCTCAGTTCGCAATAGTTCTTTTACGCCCAGTTTTCTTTTACTGCGAGCAAAATCATAATCAAAATTATCTATTCCAATAACAAATGATTTTATATGCAGCATATTATGCTGCTTTATGAGTTTTTGAACTGACGTTTTGGCATTTGATAGTATATAATCTAGGGCAATAACATCCCCATGCCAATCGGATACTGGAGTAATTTTACCATAAATTTTGCCAATTTCCAACATATACTGCTTTATGGCATTTGCGACATCAACAAGAGGCTTCCCATTCTCATAGTAAGATAAATCTCTATTTAAAACATTATGTAATATATTTACATCCACATTTGCATATGGCTTTATCAAAAAATGCTTTACCCTTGTTTTATTTAGATATTTTGTAATAAAATCAGATTCGGTATAATTTGATTTAAATGGATCTGGTATATCAAGCAGCGCTATCTCTAATATAGCATCCTGCCTAGATATAAAATCCGGGCCGCCGAGCTCTACGTCTATTCCTAAATATCCGTCCATACACTACGCTTTTATTGCTGTCCTTCAAATATAAATAGATTTTTCTAAGGTTAAACAAATGCCCATTGCAAAAAAAGCCTTAAATATTGCAAGATCAACTATGTAACTATCAAATTTTGCATGAATGATGTAATATGGATATACCAAATATTATTGAAGGCGCAAATCAACTAGTCAGTAATATAGCGGAGTTCTTTACGTCTAGTAATAAAACATATTTAATAGGTGGATGTGCTGCATGCATAAATGCCATGCAGTTTATAGGAAATGCGTATAGACCAGCATTTGATATTGATATAGTATGCAATAATAATTTGGAGCGCTCAAGAAAAATGATAAACTTAGGCAATTTTGCTTTTGGAATAGATGTAATTCCACATAATCAACTCAAATTTGGATTTGAACCACAATTAGAATCTACAAAAGGGACCACACATCTTTTGATAAGATCAGGTGAGAAAAGCACCTCATTATTAGATATACATGATGAATTGGCATATGAGTCATTAGATACATTATTGCCAAACAAGGCATATCTTATGAAAATGTATTATCTAAGTAGACTTGGGGAGATGTCAAAGGAGATATTTGATATTGCAATGATGTCAAGATTTTTAGATAATTCCACAGTATTTAAATTGGGCGTAGATAGTCCAGATATATTAGGACTATTTTATTTAAGCTCTGCTATGGTGCTTGCAAAAAGCAGCCATATAGTGCATAGAAATATATCTGGCGTTGATAATAAGACAATTATCCAGGCATCCGAAAATGGAGCATCACACTTTTATTCTGTAAATGAAGAACATCTAAAATCTATAGCTGATGAGAGACCCATGCTACTGCCTGTTATGCTATTTAACATCTACGATGTTTATATGAAAGGCAAAAAAGATGCAATAGCAAATATAGATAGTGCTGCAAATAACCACCTAAAAAAAGAGTTGTCTATTATAAATTTAAACATAATTGACGCATTAAGACGACCAGATGCACAAAAATTAAAATCTATAATACCCGAAATCACAAAATTAATGCGAAGTGAACCTATCAGTAAAAGTACATTATTAAACTAATTAAAAGTTAATTTGAGTTTTAGCATAATTCATTGTGATTTTTAATGGATTACTATATCTTCATTTTTACAACATTGTCAATTTAAAAAAACGAAAATCCATCGGTTTTAAGAAAGCAAAACCGATGCATTAGGATTAGGGTTATAAAACTAACTTTGCATATTAATCTGGTGCGTATATGTCAAAAACGCTTGATACTAAAATTAAAATATTAAAAATTTTAAACAAAAAACCAAGGACCGTAACGCAGGTATCCGAAATATTAGGACTTGCCCAATCTACAGTATCGCAGCATATTGATGAGCTAAAAGAATCAGGTGCAATAGAGGAATTTGATGATAGAGCAAACAGAAAATGGAAGTATTATAAGGTTAATAAAAATTACTATGACAATTTGATAAATAAGGAAAAGAGCACTCAAAAAGAGTATCTTTTAATAAAAAAAGTAGTTGCGGTGCTCATAGTTTTTGGCATTTTGGCAATAATTTTTATCGCATACCAAGTGCCAAAAAGTACCATAAGTAAAAATGTGATAATTAACGCTACAATAACTACTAGCATCGTTGCCAAAAATATGAGCAATAATTACACAATAATTCCAGTAGATACTGCAATGGCATGCCCTATAATTTTTGCAAACCAAACATTCAACACCACCATAATTAACTACAGTGGTATTGTTTATTACAATAACAATATAACACAATTCGTTTTACCACGAGGAGGCTCTGAAACATTATACTTAAATGTATCTAAACCTCAAAGTAGCAACAGCGTAATTATACACAATTTTGCCGAATTTATCTATTCGCAAAATTATAATGCAACAGATAACGCTTCGACTGTAATAAATATATCACGGCAAATAAATGTAGTGATAAATAATACAAACGGAGTTACAATAAGATTTAATAGAACATTTGAACAACTAAACAATTCTATACAGTATATGCACTTAAAAGTAACAATAAATACTACTGCCAATGCAACGCAAGGAACATATAGAGTAGTATTGCCAGAGGGACCATGCAAACCACATGAGATTTATATGCTACTTACCATAGGTAAAAAACCATATAATAACACTATAACCCCAGTTGCTATACCATATGGATAAATATAATTTTTACAATAGTTTTTGGCATTTTATTTAAAAGTATTTAGAATTAAAATGTAACGCACACTATGCCAAAATTCCAGATTTATTATTTTTTAAGCAGCGATTTAGAATATTTTTTTTTATTTTTGATATAATCAGTAGAACATCTATATTCAAGAAGATTAATAATCTGTTTAACTGGAGTTCTTCCGATACCCATAGCACATTGATAGATAAGACCTTTTAATATTTTGTCAATATCCTCTGGTATGAATGAAATGCATTCTCTTTGAGACGTTGGGAGTAATTGAATTCTCAGTTCATTTTCTGTACCTATATATGCAGCATAATAAATATTATCAATAGTACCATATGATTGAAATGTATATGGTGAGTATATACCCACATAATTTTTATTATTTTCAAGTTTTGGTATCTGAAGATATAGAGTTTTGTTGAATGTATATTCGGGCGTTTCTGTAAATCCCATAAGATGCTCAGTTGTTGCACCTGCACGTTGCCCTAAAGATTTTGCAAATGTAATAAACTCCTTTGCACCATTCTCAACAATCTTTTGCATTATGCCCATTTGCTCTGCATATTGTAGTATAACTACAAGAAAATCAGATTCGGTAGAATGTATCGTTGAAAAATTCATATAATCAGTATATATCTCTGGTCTATATGAAACAGAATTTCCAAATGGATCCTTTGTCTCGTATGCAGTAATATCAACTTGGCGAATAGATAAATCATAATGTATATTTCCACCTATACTGCTTGTTATTGTGCGGTAATTTGATTTTTCTGTGACCCAATCAAGTCCGCTAGGAGTATAAATTTCAGCTTTTTCTCTTATTGCGTTCATTAATGCTGAACCGACAGTACCAGTAAATTCAAAGATATTGTTAAAACCAAACTTTTTATAATCGAATAATTCATCATCGCCCAAAAGCTTGTGTGTAAATACAATACCGCCTGATAGCAATAGAAAATCCTCTAGCTCCATTCGTGTCTCTTCAAAAACATTGTTCTTTCGTATTAACCACTTTGGCACTTCTCCATCAAAAAATGCTTTAAATGCATTATTTAATGACGACTTAAATTCATCAGCTTCAATTTTTGGTATTTTATCTAATGCGCCGCTCTCTTTAATTTCCTTAGCGTAGTGTATTATATCATCTGCATAAACTGCACCGCTAATAAACGTATTCCTGCTTATCTGCTCTATTCTTCGTAGAATTCCAGACGCTTCAAGCTTTTTTTTAGTGTTAGGATACAATATCCATTTACTCCGCATACAAAACACAATTAGGTATTAATGATGATAATATTGTGCATACTACTATAAATACATAGTTAGTAAAACAGAGATTAAAATAAGAAAGTTTTATAAATTATAAAACACATCATAGGAGCATGTTAGTTTGCATGCTTGGAAGCCAGCCAGGGCTTAGCGTTGCGGAGCTAGAATCTGTAGTGGGGTCACAATTAGTAAGACCGTTAGGAAATGATTACGCGCTTATTGACATAGATAAGGAAAAATTAGACCACTCAAGACTTGGAGGAACCATAAAAGTTGCTGAATTAATCAAAATTATACCTACATCCAGATGGAATAAGGTATCTGCAATGGCATTTGATGAGATATTTAAAATTTTAAAAGAAAAAACATTAGAAACCCAACACAAATTAACACTTGGTATCAGCGTCAATGAGTTTAAAATAAGCCCAAAACAGCTCTGGCTGCTCTCTTTTGCCATTAGTAAAAAATTCAAAAAAGAGGGAAGAACAATTAGGGTAATAATGGGTAAGAACTTCCAGTTAAATAGCGCTCAGGTGATACATAATAAGTTGACTGGAGAGTTTGGATTTGAATTTTTAATTATCGCACATGCAGGAAAAGCCTATCTTGCAAGAACATTATCAGTACAGGATATAGATAGTTATTCAAAACGCGATTATGGAAAGCCAAAGCGCGACATGAATGTTGGAATGATACCGCCAAAACTTGCACAGATTATGCTAAATTTGGCAAATGTAGATAAAAATAGTATAGTGCTTGACCCTTTTTGCGGAACTGGAAGCATATTAATGGAAGCGGCATTAGAGCATTCGAAAGTATATGGAAGCGATATAAAGCAATTGATGCTCGATTATACAAAAGCAAATTTAGATTGGCTTGCAAAAGAATATTCCTTAAATATAGATTATAAGTTAACTCTTGCTGATGCAACCACATACAAATGGAAGGATAGTTTTGATAGAATTGTTACTGAAACGTACCTTGGTCCATCAATTAAATATATGCAAAATGATGACTCCATTGACAATGCAGTTGACTATTGCAACAATCTCATAAAAAAGTTTTTGATTAACTTAAAACCGCAGCTAAAAGAGGATTCCAGATGCTGCATTGCAATACCTGTGTGGAACTCTAAAAATGGCTTTATACATCTGCCAATTTTAAGGCAGTTAAAAGAATTGGGTTATAAACGCCTTGAATTTACCCATGTAAACTTTGCAGACCTTATATATTATAGAAGCGAGCAAATAGTCGGTAGAGAGCTTTTAGTTTTAACGATAAAATAAATGTAAACTAATCTTTGGTTGTAAAAAATATATTTAATATTTATTATTGTATTCCACTTATGCGAAAAGATGAATCCCTATTTGAATTATATAAAAGAGTTGGAAACGATAGTATGGAATCAGAAGATTTAAAATCAAAAAAATCAATGGCAAAATTTATTTTGGATGTAGATAGTAGATATGGAAATAAAAAATCAAAAACATTATTAGATGTTGCATGTGGTGGAGGAAAATTATTATTGGCACTTAAAGGGAGATATAAATTAATGGGTTTAGATATAGACAAAAATAATATAAACTACGCTAAAAAATTTGTAAAAGGTTTGATTTTTCTATAGACAACATGCTAAATTTTAACCTTAATCAAAAATTTGATATAATAACGTGCTTTGATGCTATAGACCACGGTAATGAACTCAGGCGTGAAATAAAGAGAACGCTGTCAAATTTCTACAAGCATCTCGCCGTTGGAGGTTTATTAATTTTTAATATGCCATTAGCCAACGAAACTTGGAAAAATTGTCAATTTAACACGTTTGGATTCTATAAAAATGGTAATAGATATCTTTGGTTGTTTGATAAATATATTGATATGGACATGCCAAAATCTCATATATCTATAGTAGTACTTAAAAGCAATGGTAAAATCGAATTCGAATCCAAAATAATAGATATAAAAGACAAACTGCTCAATACTTCATATGTTGCAAGCATTGCTAAAACAATAGGATTTGAAGTTTATATTTATACACAGAAAAAATTTGGCAAGTGGACAACGGAATCAGCTGAAT
>JAJZDG010000048.1 GCA_021828705.1 Microcaldota archaeon
TTATTATTGCACCATCTGTGATTGTGAATATATAATTCAATTTTATAACGCTGTCCTGAGATGCTCCCTCGCTTGTAGAGATACGTATCCCTTTCATTTGAAGGTTTGTAGTTACACCTGCTATGATTATATTGCCTAGTTCCTCGAATAGCACCAATGCAGGTCTGATCTTTGAGCCTTCACCATCAGCAAATTGTACCCTTGTTATTACCACATCTCCAGCTTTAGGCATGCTCCCACGCCGAGTAATCACCTTCCCCCCATAGCTCTTTCATCTTGGTTTTCTGGGCTTCCTGAACAAACTTATCAAACTCTTTCATCTCCCTGGCACTTTCTATAAGACCTAAAATTATCTCACTATAAGTCTCTCTAGGGTATTTCTTAATCTGTTTCAGTGCCTTAACCACTGATTTGCTTAATTGTATCGTAGTTATTTCCTCAGGCATTATATAACACCTATAGTTAGTATATAGTACATTATATATTTAGCCTTTGCGCTAGAGATTACGTTGAGTAATAAACTCCTCTTGGTTCAAACTAGACACCAAATGCACTTGGGCACATCTTCAAAATAAATAGTTAAATAACTTCAAATTTCATAATTAAATTGTGAGTTATATGGCTGGCCAGGACTATACGATTACGATTTTGGTAAATAAAAGTCCAGAAGAGGTCTTTAGGGCCATCAACAATGTTAGGGGATGGTGGTCCGGAGAGGTCACTGGGAGAACAGATATGCTTGGAGCTGTATGGGAGTACCGCTACAAGGACATGCACCGTTCAAAACAAAAGATAACAAAACGTATATTAGGCAAAAAAGTAGTATGGCACGTAATGGACAGCCATCTCAGTTTTATAAAAGATAAAGAAGAATGGAACGGTACGGATATTGTATTTGATATAACCAAGAAGGGTGATAAAACAGAATTACGTTTCACACACGTTGGTCTGGCTCCAAAAATCGAATGCTATAATGCTTGTTCAGACGCATGGCGCTTTTATATAAAAAATAATCTACGTAATCTGATAATGAATGATAAAGGGCAGCCAAACCCTAGAGAAAAGAGGGCAAAGTGAATTGAAGATAGTTAATTTAACAATTAATAATGTGAAAATGGTAATTTGCATTTACTTTATAGACGTAAAATCGGATAATTTTTAACTAATTATTAAAATTATATGGTGGTTAAAATTTAATTGTACTCAAATTATTTTGTAAGTAGTTTACACCCGTTTGCTTCAACAAGTACCGTAACTTCTGATTGTGATACCATACCATTCCCAATTTCTAAAAGAATTGGATGTGCTTCAATAGCTCCAAGTTTTACCAGCTCATTTATTCCAGAGTATATGTTAAAATGTGAGTCTATTCCATTTGCAAGCCAGCGCACCGCGAATGGGGTGCTGCTAAAATGTTCTTCTATATTCTTAATCAACGCGCGAGATGAATTTAACCTTGGTTGAACTGTTTCTACATAACTATATATTTCACACCTATCACTATCAGCAACCATACCTTTACCATTAGTTGCAAACGGCTCTATTGATATTACCATACCTTCCTCTAAAACATCTACACTTCCATCATCATAATTAGGTATGAAAAACCCGCTGTGCAAATTATCTATATCAAGTCCATGACCTCCAAGGTTACGTATTGGCTTGACCCCATATTTTAATAATACAGTATTTATCTCTCTACCAATTTCTGACGAGGTAATTCCTGCTCTTAGCTTAGAGAGCGCTGCATCCAATGCGTAATTGGCAGCGTCTATTAATTTTCCATTTTTTCCAGATAAATCAATTGTAATAGCACAATCTCCAGATATGCCATCTTTATACGCCCCGAAATCTACTTTAACAATATCAGTTTCAGTAAATATCCGCTCATCATCAAATGAAGGAGTATAGTGAGCCGCCTCATTATTTATAGACAAATTTATTGGAAATGCAGGTGCATATCCTTGATCATTTAGATATTTTTCTGCAGCTATTGCAACCTCTTTCACTAATGCACCAGGTTTAACAAGAGTTTTTGCATAATTTAATGCTTTATATGATACATGCCCAACTTCCTCTAAAAGTTTTTCTTTCATATCCACGTTATCAGTCATTTTACCATCCACAATCAATTTATTAAACATAATTTATAATTTTTATAGCTTTTTTTGAGTTCCAGACAATTTTAACTCATCCTCTTCAAAATTTAGTTCTTTTAGTATTCGCATTACAGCAGGCATTACCTGATGGTTAACGTAGTAATCAACATCATAATCCTTTGCGAACTCAAGTAAAACTGCTTTGTCTGATATAGTATTTCCGCTCTTCCCTATAACGTAACTTATCACGGCGCTTTCCATATCACTTTTCTTTTTAAGTCCCATGTCCACAGCTTTTTTTGCAGCGCCCAATTCTGGCGATTTAGAGTCATAATCATCTATCTTCTTTCGCAGTTGGGTATTTATTGTCAATTGGTCTAAGGGAACTGCACCCTCTTTTAATAACATTATTGTATCTTTCACTATTTGGGCTGCGCGCTGTGGACTGCCTTCTTTTAGTATTGTTTCTAAAACGCGCCTTTGAGTATCGCGCGCTATTTTTGACCAATCCCTGCGCACAAGTTCAAATCCACGTATCTTTATTTTATTATTTTTTGTTATCATTGCATACTTCTTTTTCGCGCCAGCACTGCCAGTGGCAGTTTTCTTACCTACAAAAAGCCCTCTTACATAAAAATCTTCTAATTCAAGTTCCATACCTTCAGGCAAATTTTTATTGAATTCTTTCATAAATTGAAGCGCATCTTCCTCACTTTTATCATTAAGTAGTATTACTATTGAATCAGTATCGCTGTATATTACTTTAAATCCATAATTATCAGCTTTTATTATAGTATCCTTGATATACTGCCTGCCGTATGCAGTAACGCTACCAGCGCATTCCCTCGAATACCACCTAGACCTTGGGTATCCTAAATAACCAAAAAATGAATTTGATACGATTTTCAACGCTTGTGACCTGGAACCTAGAAATATATTTTCTGGGTTCTTTTTATATTCTTTCTTAACTGTTGATCTTTGCTCTATTAATTGCTTTAAAATTATAGGGGTTACAACCTTTTTTGTTTTGCTGAATTTTGTATTTATAGGTGAAAGATGATAATCAGTGCAATCTTCACAAATAGATGATGGATCTATATTGTGGGCTATTATTATTGATGGATATAACCCTCTAAAATCAAATATTGCAAGCTTCTCATAAACCCCAGGATCTGGCGTTTTAACATATGCACCTTCAATCGGATTTAACATACGGGCACGTATTTCCTCATCTTTTGGTTTATTAGGAACTATCTCATTAAACATTAATGCATAACGCATTAGCATATATTCAACCAACTGACCGGTTGTTGATACGGCTGTATCACTTAGCACATTGCCAGTCGTCCTTGACAATTCTATCATTATAGGTATAAATTTATTATAAACCGTTTCAAGAGCATGCGAATCGGCAAGATTGTATTTTGCAAGCAACTTTAACTCCGACTCATTCCCATCCCATAATTTAAATATATCTAATTTTTCAACTGTTACTTTCTCAGAACCCGCTATAGCTTCGTATACATTTTTTAGAGTATAACTGTTTAATTTTAGCAGATTTTCAGCTGCACCTACAACGGATATAAATTTCACCACAAGATACATATCTACATGGACTCTACCACCAATTTTAACCTTATCCACAAGACCGTGGCGTTCTATTCTCGTATCTCCTGATCCTCTAGCTAAGTTAAAATTTATTTTTAATGCCTGCGCCCGCTCAAGCATATATCTAATGTCAAAATTGGCCGAGTTATAACCAGTAATTATATCGATATCGTTTTCCTTTATTATATCAACAAAATGCTCAAACATTGCACGTTCATCTGTTACATAATCAACAAATGGCAATTCTATTTTTTTGGAAGTTATTACTCTACTCTCATTTTTTTTTCTTGATTTTATTGAATAACTTATCATAATAACTGGATCTTTTTCAGGGCGTGGAACACCTAATGGGTTATATGTTTCTATATCAAAAAACAGTATATTTAATTGCGGTTCTAATGGTACGTGCATTTCTTCAAATTCCTTCAATTCCAACCTATTATTTTCTTTTAATATTTTAAACAAATAAAGATTAAATGGTATTATATTTTTATCAAGTGCATAACGCCTTGCAAATGGTATATCATACTCAAACCTTCTACCGTATTTAGACATAGCAGCGGCAAGCTTTGGAACATCAGAAGGAAGTTGTACGTATATCTTATATACGTCAACTGTTTTACCAAATAATTCTTTTTTTGTCGCTTCAATTTTAGTGGATGATATTTTTCTACCGTTATCATAAAGTTCTGTTTCATTTAAAATAGATATTTGCGTATCTTTATTTGGTATAAGATAAAAGTATGGTTTAAACGTACTGTCAAATATTTCTTTTGAGGTACCGTCTTTGCATTTTACTATTATTCGAATTTTGGCAGCTCCATTAATTATAAGATAATCCAACTCCATTATGGCACCCTCTAAGGCTAATGGCTCTGGTGTTAACATATTTTCATTAATAGAAACAGGATCCTGCATAATATATAATATACATTAAATAGTTATTTAATATTAAAGATTGCAGCTATCATAAATCAATTTAACTAATAAATATTTGCCATCTATAATTTTATTGACTAAATTTTGTAGTAATATAATTAAGAACTATCTTTTACTAAAAGTAAAATTTATAACGATATGTTTAAATACTTTTTTATTATCAAGCAGAGTCTGGGACAAAAGTCAACCATAACCCATTCTGAATAAGTTATGAAGAACCGCTATACAACTTATCGCAGTATCGATCCTTTCATCTCGTTTCTGCCATATCTTCCATCCAACCATACGTTTATCTGCGGAAAACCCACTTTCAGAATTCTCCCGTTTATAATACTCTTTAAGATAAAGTATTGGGTCTTTTATTATTCTCTTAAAAATATTTCTCCAGTTTAACGAACCATTTATTGTTGTATTACTTTTTGGAATTATATAAAAAATAGTTCCATCATCAAAATATTTTAACGTTGATTGATAACTATAATATCTATCTAATCGTGTGCTATCTATAGTTATTCCTGTCATTTTTTGCACATTTTTAATTATTTTCATTGCATTTTCAAATGCTTCTTTTTCTGACCTTACGCTTGCTCCGTAACAACCGTAAAGTTT
>JAJZDG010000004.1 GCA_021828705.1 Microcaldota archaeon
CAAATAGGTTACGGAAATGACGTTATATTAATAGGACACTCATCAGGTGCATTAGCTGTAATGCGTTATCTAGAAACACATAAGATATTTGGTGCAGTTTTAGTTGGTGCATGCTATACAGATTTAGGCGATGCAAAAGAAAAGCAAAGTGGATATTATGATGGAGATTGGCGATGGGATACAATCAAAGGAAATTCAAACTGGATAGTGTTATTTTCATCAAAGGATGATCCGTATATACCAGTAACAGAACCTCGCCACATAAATGAAAAGCTAGGTGCTGAATATCATGAATATGTAAATAAAGGACATTTCAATGAAGCAGCAGTTCCTGAGATACTAGAAGCAATAAAGAAGCATCTATAATTTTAGGTTCGAATTTTCTTGAATTCGAACACTAGTGGCTTAAATAGCTTGAAGAAAATATTATTTGGGTTCAGATTAATAGCTTCTGAGCTTAGAAAATATTGATAAATTCTGATGAATTTATGGCTAACAAAACCAATGACAAGGCTAAAGAACTTAAGATCCTGTGGTCTAGCACCTTCGTGAGTTCGAATCTCACCCCCTGCACTTTTATAACTAAATTTAAATTCTTGTCTTTCCTTGATTTTCTTAGAATGATTATATGAATAAAAAATATGTGATAAACAAGACTGCTAATTTTGTCAAAAAAAAATTGGATGGTGAGGGATCTGGGCATGATTGGTGGCACGTATATCTTGTATGGCAATTGGCTAAAAAAATAGGCAAACAGGAGAAAGCAGATATGTTTGTAGTAGAACTTTCGGCTCTTTTGCATGATATTGCTGATTGGAAATTCAACAATAATGACGAGAGTGTTGGAGCTAAAATAGCAACAGAATGGCTAACCAAACTGCATGTAGAAAAACATATTATAGACCAAGTAAACTATATTGTAGGGAACGTTTCATTTAAAGGAGCAGGAGTAGACCACACTATGATGACACTAGAAGGAAAAGTTGTATGGGACTCTGATAAAATGGATATAGGGGCAATTGGTATAGCCAGAACATTTGCATATGGAGGCTATAAAGGAAGACTAATATATGATCCTCGAGTAAAACCAAAATTCCATAAAAACTTTGAAGAGTATAAAAAAAGCAATAGCCCATCAATAAATCATTTTTATGAAAAAATATTACTACTAAAAGACAAAATGCAAACAAAAACCGGAAGGAAAATGGCAATACATCGAGATAAGTTTCTCAGAACCTTCTTAAAAGAATTTTTTGATGAATGGAACGGAATCAAATAAACACATATAAAAGAACTAAGATGTTCTTATTGCATTAAAACTTCCTGTTCCTCTTCTGCTTCCATGGAATGTATCCGTTTAAATGCCTTTTCACGTTTACTGTTCTGATAGCCAATAATTGGGGTGTAATTTACCATTCTTTTTAATGGAATGTTAACCTTAAGCGTTAGCCTATGATAAAATTCTTCTACAAGTACTGCTGTCTTCTTAATAGATATTGATAATTCATCCAACGCATCTAACATCTTGCTATTATCATCAGTCTTTTTGCTTATAGCTGCTTTTAAAAGAGCGCCAGATGCTTCACGCACCACAATTGTGCCTGTTATTGCATTTATTATAGAATTTAATACCTCTGATTTAAATGTATTCTCATTATCATAAGAACTGCGCCTGAGCAAAATATTACCGCTCTTGTTATACGCGCCTATTGTTCGTATGTTTTCCTTTTTAGTTTTAACATAGTTCTTTGTATGTTTTACATGCATTCCAGATCTATGATGGTGTATAAAAACATGTAAATTGTGTATTGTTGGTATTATTGCACCAGTATAATCACCAGTCCCATTTTCAGCATACTCTTCCAAGTTATGTCTTAATTTATTAAGCTCATAACATATCGTTTCATTCATTTTTGCAAAATCAGCATCGGTAAATAATATTATTGGTTCGATGTTCTCATATCCTTTTGAAAGAATAGGCTTGTTTGAATCTGCTATTACTTTTGAGACATCATTAACATATTTAATAATTAACTCCTCAGATTTCTTCGATATATAGCTTCCCTGAGAACCAAGACCCCACACTGTTGAATTATCATGATTTGGTATCGATTTAAAATTAAAATCCATTATAAAACCTTTTAATAAATAGGATAATGAGATTAAACTAATATAAATACTTTTTGATCAGTACGATTCTAGAACAAAAGTTAACCATAACCAGTTATGAATAGATTATGAAGAATAGCTATACAACTTATTGCAGTACCAATTCTTTCATCTCGTTTCTGCGATATTTTCCATCCAACCATATGTTTATCTGTAGAAAACTTACTCTCAGAATTCTCCGTTTATAATACTCTTTAAGATAAAGTACAACTATTTTGAGATTCGGTATATTTTTGATGTTTCTTTGATTACATCATATGCCTGAGACTAATTTTGTCGCAACGCCGGATAAATACAAATACTTTTATATTTTTCCCACTACATCATATAAAAAATAGTGGTATATTTTGACTAACAGAAAGGTACATAAAAGTATTGATATTTACAAAATAGCAATGCAATGGTGTTCTGCGATTTTAAAATTCATGAGGTTCTGTAAATACAGTGGTCATTGAATTATCAAATTCCACAAATTTAAATTTTTTTTCTGTTGAGGAAACCAAAGATTGTGATGGATGGAAAATGTCATGTTATAGGTATTATAATGGCAAATAATTCTAGGAATAAAAATAGCATGTATAATAAAATTAAGAGAAATAACAGCTTTAATTTAAATTTTGTTGGTATTAATTTTAAATTAAGCATTCCAAACAATATAGAGCAGATTGTTTTTAAAGATTATTTAAATTATCTGCCACCATTTAAGATTACTGAAGAAAAATCGGAGGTAAATATATATGTTTATAGGGACAAGCCGAGTTTAGTTGTAGACGGCGAAAACATATTTTTATCTAATGAATCTAGTCCGGAACAATTTAGTAGAGACATAATATTGCTCATATCAAAATTTTTAGAACAAAAATTAAATAAAAAAGATATATTTTCTTTACATGCTTCAGCAGTATCAAGTAGTAATATGGGAATAGCAATGGTAGGACCTAACGGTTCCGGAAAAACTACATCTGCGATCTATTCATGTTTAGTAAATAAAAATATAAAATTTGTTAGCGGTAATAGATTATTCATAGATGGGATAAATATAGTTAGCGGTACGCGTGGAATTAGATTAAGAGCAGGGTCTTTAAAATCTGAATTTAAATTAGATAATTATATATTGCCAGATATTTTGGAGTTTCAAGATAAAAAAGTGTCAGTTATCGCTGAGGATTTAGGTATAAATGCAAATTTAAATTATCCGATAAGGTTAATTAAAATTATATTAGTAAAAAAATTGGAAAAAGAATTAACTGTTAAGAAATTAGATATGTCAAATAACGCGCAATTAAATGAAGCATTTCTTATTCTGCATAATTCAGCATCTGAATTTAATGATAATTTCCCTAATTTTGTGTTGGGTTCTAAAATTCCTTACCCAAATATGTTTACAGATGAGCATAGGCGAAAAAGGATAGTCTTTGTTTCTAATCTTTTAAGAAATGTGGAATCAATTAAAGTTGAAGGTAGGTTAGAAGAAATTGGAGAATACATATCACGTAGTATTAGAAAAAAATGATATTATGATATACGTAAGTTCAAAAAATCTCTATAGAATGATTTCACCCATAGCTATAGAACATGTTAAATTTGCAAATATTAATGACAAAAATCTAAAATTTAGCAAGAATGATGTAATAATAACTCAGAATGAAGCAGTATCGAAAATTGCAAAGAAGAAAAAAATTATGAATATTCTTGTATTAAAAAATAATTACTATTCATCGCAGGATAAAGAATATTTTGATTTTTTTATAACGGAAAAGAATCTAAATCCTTTAGTTTTTATGCTCATTGAGAATGATAGTTTTGAGGGTATCAAATTTAGTAATAGGGATAACATAATAAATTTTGTTTTTGATCCTAGTTTCAAACATGTACTTTTATTACATAGGAATAAATCATTTTGGGGATATGAACCTGTAAAGGGGGGGATTGAAAAAAATGAAACGCCAAAAAAGGCAGTAATAAGAGAAACTTATGAAGAATGTGGTTTGAATATAACTAGTCCTTATAGGTTACCAAAGAAAATTGGATATAATAGCATACAATTTGATACAAAAACTATAAGAAAAATAAGTGCGATAATTTTTATTTCAAAAATTGATAAAAAGACAAAATTTACCATTAGAGAAAAAAGTGCTAAAATGGCATTTAAATCTTTAAGATGGGTGCCTTTAAAAGAGGCAAAGAACTTGTTTGCATTACCTAGATATAGGTTGGCGTTTTCTTATGTGTTGAAAAATCAGGATTTAATAAATAAAAAGTAATTTTTATGATTACCTCTAAGTATAATTTTACAAAAGAGTTGAATAAATTCATATCTCAGTATGATTTTGTTACATCTAGTTATCTTTATGGTTCGTATCTTCGTAAACCAGAAACAGCTAATGATATAGATTTTTTATTGATAATAAAAAACGATACAAATTTAGATAAGTTAAAAGATATGTCTGATAAAATAAATAAGAAATGGCCAAAAGTAGAAGTTACTACAATTTTAGAATACGAGGCGAATAATTTTATACATCAAGGATTTAGTAGTTTTTATTATTTTAATCTAAATAAAAATCATGTACTAATAAGTGGAAAGAATGTTTTAAGTAATCTGCCAAATGTAAGTTTAAATAGTACTTTAAATAGTATTTCTGTGGTTGCTCAAAGAGCAAGGAATTCAGTAGTGAATAATGATTATACAGATATTAATTTTTTAGGAAATAAAATTAATATCTGGTTGCTTAATTTTGCTAAAGAAGTAATTTTTATTGTATATGGTGAATATTATGACGATAGAAAAGATGCCTTTAAACGACTTATGGAAGTCGATAATGAGTTCAAAAACTTCTCATTTAATTCAGATTTTTATCAGAAAGTGAAGTTTTTACATCATTTGGAGATGTTTTTAATACTTAACCTCACCAAAAATTGCATAAAAAAATAAATGTACATGAATTCATTATCCCATTTAATCCTTGTATAGCGATATTCCTGTCTAAATTTGTAATACCTGTAAATGGACCTCTCCGCAATATCTCCATTAATTCCAAAAATGCTAAATCTTTCTTCAGAATATACTTGATATCAGACTAAAATCCTTTTCTATTTTATTTATCAATAATATACTACTTAGAGATAGTGTTACGTTGTTCATCATATAATCAATGAAGAATGTGTAACCTATCTTATAAGTTTTTAGGATGTGGTGGGGTTAAGTTAAATATAATATTAATAGTTTCTTTAAAAATTAACCTATCAATAGATAGGATGTATAAGCAATATTCAAGAAAACACTAAAAAATAGCACGGATACGTTAATACACTAAATAGCATAGATAACATTTATCGCTTATTTATTGAACGTATTATATCTTCGTATATTGATTCTGCATCAAGATCTATATTATATTCTTTATGAAAATAGTTTAGCACATTTATTACATCCCGTTTCAAAAAAGCCCTTGCATTAGGATGCCTTGTAGATACTGCCTGACCCATATCTATTATATAGGGAGTTTTGTCCTTTAGTAATATATTATATTCACTTAAATCTGCATGGACAAGCTTTGCATTATATAATTTTTTTATATCAGCTATTATTTGGTTTAATATTTTATTCGCGCTTTCATGATCCAACGGAACGTCTTTAAGTTTCTTTGCTATTTGATCCCCTGAACCTATTAACTCCATTGCAAGAATATTATAATCAAACATGTAAGGCTTTGGAACATTTATACCATTATCGTAAGCAATTTGCAGATTACCAAATTCCTTTTTGCACCATACGCGTATTATGGCAAATTTGCCGCTATATCTCCTTTTGAATCTCGGATCCCCTATTATATAATCCTGCATATTCAAAAATGAGGAACTTCCTATTCTAAAAAATTTTAATATAATATTCTCATTGCCACTAACAGTTTCTGACGCGCCAGCACTTGCAATATAAACATCTGATTCCTTCCCTCGCGCTACAATGAAACCTAATTTTGATATTATACCCTTATTATAGAATTTACTGAGGCGGCGCATCGTATCGACATCAAGAGCTGCCTCGTCAATTCTTTTATCCTTTAATAGATGTATATCTCTATCTGGCCTTTTTCTTTTATTCACTTTTCTAGACATTAAAACATATAAGTTTCTCTAAAAAGAATATATATGTCTTCATATTACAAATAGATTTATGGAGCGCTAAGTAAGTGCGCAGGTATTGCCGCTATGCCCACATAACCGGCAAGAAGACTACCAAATAACAATAGCACCCAGAAAAGCAACAAAAATAGTGACCATCCAACCCATACACTTTTTTGCATGCCTGGAAGTCGTTCTATAATCAAGGATACGGGATAAGCGCATATGCCAGCAAGCCCATATAAGAAATACATTATAAGGAGCGCTATTGGAGCACTAGTTAAACCTAAGTTATATCCGACAATGCCATATATTATAACC
Organism: Microcaldota archaeon; assembly: GCA_021828705.1. Taxonomy (GTDB): domain Archaea; phylum Micrarchaeota; class Micrarchaeia; order Micrarchaeales; family Micrarchaeaceae; genus JAJZDT01. The sequence goes on from JAJZDG010000004.1 coordinate 6,616, forward strand.
ATTATTCCGACAAGAAGTGCAAAAAATCCAACAAAACTAAATTTAGTCTTAAATTTTATCGACACTACAAACGCGGCAATTACCAAACCAAAAGATATGAATGGATCATAGAATAAAATATTATAGCTACCAGGTAGTGGCCAATTAAACTGACCCCAAAGACCACCAACCACCATATATAGCGCAATCATAAACAATGGCACAGCGGCAGAATTTAATTGTAATGAAAATTCCTTCTTCTTTTTTCTATAATCAAAATATATTGTGGATATTAAATAAAGAAGCATAAATCCGGCGAAGCTTATCATAAAAAGCGAATACGCCAAATTATCTATAAAAACTGCCATATTAATACCATTTTAATATGGAAGATTAAATTTTTATATGCTTTAGTATTGCTATGGAAAGTGCTCGATTTAAGTTTTTTAGAATAATATTAAACGTGGTGCTAATATGAAAGAGGATATGAAAGGGTTTTTGGAGGAATTTAATGAATCTGTTGACAAGTGGCAAAAAAATAGCCCTTCGCAATTAAACAGATTTATGGCGCTGCTCAATGAAATAGAAAAGCCAAGTGCGCTAGATACAAAAACAAAAGAGCTAATTGCAATATCATTATCTGTCATATCACATTGCAAATGGTGCATATCATTCCACGTAAAAGCGGCTTTTGACTCAGGAGCAACAAATGACGAAATCAGGGATGCGGGGTGGGTTGCAGTCTTAATGGGCGGAGGACCGGCATTAGCATATAATCAATTAGTAGAAGATGCAATAGAAGACTTTGGCAAATAGAATTACATTAACAGTCATTGCATTTAAACATATATAGCATTAGATATATGCGCATCCAATACATTCGAATTTATAAAGTTTTCTTTCCAAATAGTATCTAACATTATGGTAGATAGTTGCCACTTTGGTAGGAGCTTGTTCTTCTAGCAATATTACATATTAAGCAAATGACTGATTCAATGAGAAACATATATGAAAGCAAACATTACAAATTATTCGTTATTATACCAATAGCATTGCTGTTAATCAGCCTCTATTTCATACCACATATACAGCTTGATTCATCACTAAGAGGTGGGATAACAGTTACAGTACAATCAAACGCATCAATAAACATACAATCCATTACAACTGCAATAAATACAAAAATCCCTGGTGCACAAACATCCATAGAGAGCGCTCCTGGTGGCATTGCAATAACAATAGCGGATAATACAAGCCTTTCAAATGCGAATAATTACTTAATATCAGCATATTCAGCATATAGCAATTATAGTAATGCAGTTCTTGGAGTTTCTGAAACTGAAGCACTCATAAAAAATCAACCGACCAATAATACACTGCCAAACATTTTAAGCGCGTATCAAAAGAACCAGAGTTTATCACAAACACAATTGAATACAGATATTAGTGGAGAATTTGCAGCATTATCCCCATTCCAAACCAATATAACTGAAAATAAAAGCAGCCCGTCGGCTATGATAAATAGCGGCAACATTGCAATTAAGTCGGCAAACAACCAATATGAGAGTTATGTTATCAGTACGCTTAAATCAATTATACCTTTTAGCACATATTCCTATCAAACTGTCACACCAACATTAGGATCATACTTTTTAGGGCAATTGCAGGTAATAATAATAGCAGCTTTCATACTAGTTGCATTCGCAGTATTTATAGTATTCAGAACAATAATACCATCTTTTGCAGTAGTTTTTGGTGCTGCAAATGATATATTAATAGCTCTTGGAGCTATGGGGTTATTTGGAATACCTTTGGGCGTAGCCTCTATAGGAGGATTGCTTATGCTTATAGGATATTCGATAGATACAGACGTATTATCCGCAATAAGAATATTAAAAAGGCAGGAGCACACGCCAGAGTATCGCGCATTTGAATCAATGAAAACTGGAGTGACCATAACAGCGACTGCGTTGCTCGTATTTGGAATACTTTTCGCAGTATCTTACGCAAGCTTCATACAAACTTATTTTGAGATTGCAGGAGTTGTACTTGCAGGACTTGTTGGAGATATAATAACCACATGGCTTGGCAATACAGTAATGGTACTCTGGTACAAAAAAAGGAGGGAGCATAAATGAAGGCATTAGAATATTTCAAAGATAGGCGAATTATAATTTTTGTATTAATACTTTTAGCACTGCTCGTTTTGGATATCTATTATGGCATTCATTTCGGCATTGAGTTTAGCGGTGGTACACAAATACCAATAACGTTAGAACACAGCGTAAATACTACAGTTATGACATCGTTAATATCAAATTTGCAGCAGAGAGTATCAACATTTGGTTTAAAGCAGGTAACTGTCGAGGGGATAGGAAATTCTGAAGTGTATGTTATAATACCTTCAGTATCGCAATCGGACGTTAATCAAACAATAGGTATAATAGACAGCCAGGGTAATTTCCTTGGAGTCGTAAATGGCGTGGAAGCGCTAAATGGAACGGGAATACTTAAAGGAAGCGTTGGTTCTGTAACGCCACAACAGAGCAATAATACCGTATCATGGGCAGTAACATTTTTCATAACACAAACTGCCGTGCAAAAGTTCTCAAAAGCGGTTTTTGGACAATCAAACCAGCCACTATATATGTTTCTAGATAGACCAACAGATTCTGTAATACTTATAAACCAATCATTATTAGCCAATACAAGCCTTGGTCTATCACCAACACAGACATTACAAATAATGCAGAACGCCTTGAATCTGAAAACTCAAACAATACCAGTCATTTCATTTTCAAATAACAATGCAAGTATGACAAAGATCATAGATTACTTTAAGGCGAACAAAAAATATACAACAACATTTGCAAGCTATAACATAAACCCGGTAATTATTTCAGATTTAAGAAGTATGAACATCACAGTAAAACTTGAGAGCAATGCAAATATGACACCGACATACACGGAAATAAACAGCAGCACCGTTGTATTAAATAACTGGAACCTTGTAGGTTTATTGTCATCACCAATATTAAACCCTGCAATCACAAACGGAAGCGCAGGGGACAATTACGAGATTACAGGTATATCTCCAGCCACAGAATCTCCTTCAGCGCAGTTTACATACGCAACAAACGAAGAAAAAACAATTACCAGTATATTAAATGGAGGAGCGCTGCCGGTAGCAGTTCTACCTGGAGTGCCTACAACAGTGCCGCCAACACTTGGAAAACAGGCGTTATATGTAAGCGCCATCGCCGGAATACTTGCGGTTTTAGGTGTATCAATATTTATAACAATACGATATAAAAAATTATTTTTGATATTGCCAATATTACTTACCACATTTGCTGAACTCTTCATTATTGTCTCGATAATAGGACTTGTAGGCACAATAGATCTTGCAGCTGTTGCAGGAATGATAGGCGTTGTAGGAACCGGAGTTGATGCACAGATAATAATAACTGACGAGATATTGACACACGGGAGCGAACAGAATAGTTCACATGGGATACTTAGTAAGGCATTCTACATCGTATGGGCTGATGCAATATTGTTAGTCATTGCAATGCTTCCACTATTCTTTTCAACATCACTTGTTGATGTTATAGGATTCTCAGAGGCCACCATAATAGGCGCAATGCTTGGAGTACTTGTAACCAGACCAGTATATGGCCTATTAATAAGTAAACATTTTGGTGATTAGGTGGCGATTAGATGCCCAACGTGCAATAGGTCAAGCGATGAAATAAAGTTCATAGGGGAATTTTGTGAGGAGTGCATCGCAAATAGAATAAAGGATACTGTGCCAGATAAAGCCAAAATATATGTATGTAGATTTTGCAACAGAATAAAAAGCGGCGGAACATTTAGAAAGCTTGATAAGGATACATTAGCCGTTGCCTTAAAAAAAGATCTTGGAGCAAATGGATTTAGAGTTGATGTAATACATTACCACAACGGCGCGGCATCATTAGAATTTGAATGTGATTATGAGAATGCAAAAGTACATTTTACGAAACTTGTTGATATAAAAACAGTGATAGAAAACTGCATTGATTGCACGCGTATGAAATCTGGTTATTATGAAGCACTTGTACAACTAAGAGGGGATGGGTATCTTGTTGAGAGGATGGCAATAAAACTTACAAAATATGTTGAAGCTAATGGTGCATTTATATCAAAAACAGAAAAAGAGGGCACAGGAATAGATATGTACATTAGCAATAAGAAGCTTGTTTCCGCATTCTTTATGTTATATAGGCTTAAACCTAAGCGTTCATATACATTATATGGAATGAAACATGGAAAAGAACTCTATAGAAATATATATGCTCTCAGGTTATAGACCTATTGCTGCTGCTCAGTTATATAAACACATGAAACAGCATTATTTGATGGACAGGAGGACTGTGCGCTTACATTTATCAAATATGTGGCAGTACCCGTTATAGCTCCTAAGCTTCCGCTTATATTCATAGGAGTATACGCAGTTACAAAGCTCGGTCCAGCGCTCGTACTTACATTAAATACTATCTCATGTCCTACAGTATTTTTAAGATTCCCAACATAGATTGCATCAACATCTGGCGGTATTTGTATAACTACAACCTCCTTTGCAGGATAACCCTGCGCGCCAACTGATGTGGCAACGGAAGCAAGCTTGCTCGCAACCTGCTGCGACTCTGTCGTTGATAGAGTTGAATTGGCATTAGATATCTGTATAAATGCAAATACAACCACAGGTATTAGTATCATTAAGCCAAAGGAAAGTGTTATTAACAATTCAAGGCTTGATTGCCCCCTCTTATTTTTATTCAATATATCTACTCCCTATCCACATTGCTGAGCTTCTTTACAGTTATATAACGCTCCTTATCCTTTATTATATTTTTCTTAAGCACATCAAGCGCCTCATTTAATGTGCGCTCTAATATAAAATCAGTTACATGTGAGGATATCACGCGTCCATTCTGAAGACCTATTCTTATTTGGATATCATAAATTTTCTGTTTTATCTTACGTATATGGATATTTGCATATTCAACGCGATCGCCCTTCATATCCTCTATTTTTGATATGAATGATTTTATCTCTTCTAGTATCTCACTCTCATACTCTTTCATATTAGAATCTAAACCAGAGATGAATATGCGATTCTCTTCTATACGGCGCCTTGCTACCATATTATCAATTATATCAGTAGCACTAATTATTCCAACAGGCATACTTCTGTTGTTTGTTACTATTAAAGAGGATATATCCTGCTCTATAAGTTGCCGTACAGCATAAGATAGGCTTTTTTCTGAGGATACTACCTTTGGACTCTTTTCAGCTATATCTGCAACGAGTACATCATTCTGACTATAAGTGCGCATTTTCCTTTCTGGAAGCCTTTCGTTTATACTTGAATAATTCTTTATCAATTTGAAATATGTTAACATTCCATAAAGTTTTTCGTCCTTAACAACAATAACGCGATTTATTCTACTATTTTCCATAACAGCCTTTGCCTGCGCCAGTGTTGAATTACTATCTATTGCAATTATAGGAGAATTCATTATGTCCTTCACAAAAATATTATCAAGCATTCTTAAAGATAGCATTATTTTCAACATTGTTGATCTGTCAAAAACACCAACAATGCGCTTATTTAATATAAATGGTATTGCCTTAGTTCGTGTCTTCATGAACTGCATCAACACATTATTCATATTAGTTTTTGAGTCTATAGGACTTATGCGTTCCACATAACGTTCTATTGACTGGTTTTTTGAAGTGCTTAAAGCACCCCTTGCTCTATGTATACTTCTTGAATCTACAATGCCATAATAATTATTATTTTTATTGACTATAACAGCGGGGTATTTCTCTAACATTTGAAGCACCTTTTGTATTGGTGTTTTTATATCTACGGACTCTGTTTTAGTTATTAGTTTCATAGGTATCGATACATTCCATCTTTCTATTTGAGGCTCTTCCATAACATGCACCATTATATATTTATAAATCAGAAGCAAGATATAAATATAACCATTATGTTCTGGTGAATTTTAAATGAGATATAAGTTTTTACCACATACAGCCGATGTTAAATTTATTGCATATGGGAAAAATGAATCAGAACTCATTGAGAATGCTGCGCTTGCAATGTTTAGCACCATAACATATATAAAAAAAATAAAAGATAGTGAAAAAAAACATATAGTGAATAAAAGCTTTAGTGCAACAAGCATTGATGAATTGATATGGAAAATATTACAACACACGTTATCTTTTGCTGATTCTAAAAACCTTTTTTGCTACAATCTAAATGTTTTAAACTTATCCAAAAAAAGCAATTATAAAGCAACAGTTCAACTCTTTTTAATTGATAAATCTGAAATTTATGCCAATCGTGATGTTAAAGGAATTTCTAAATACAGTTTTATATTTAAACATAATAAAAAAAGATTAAGTATAACTGCTGTTCTTGATGTTTAGCACTATATTTGGAACACACGATTAACAATATATATAATAAAAATATGATGATGAAAATGTGGTAGTATTATGGCTCAAAATAAAACTATTGGGATAATAGGACTTGGGGATATGGGGGGAAATATAGCACAATCATTACATAATAAAGGTTATTCCCTTTTTGTATATGATAGAAACAGCGAAAAGTATAATGCGTTTAATCATCTTAATAATGTCCAGTTTTTTAATAGTATTGATGATTTATCATCAAAAATAAATGAATTGGAAACTAGAATCATATGGATGATGTTGCCAGCAGGAGCTGTAACAAATAGTATAGTGGAATCACTATCAAAAATATTGCGCAAGGAGACAATATTAATAGATGGATCTAATTCTGTTTATGATGAATCGAAAAAAAATGGAACATTAATGAAAACTAAGGGTTTGTTTTATCTTGATGTAGGTTGCGCTGGGGGACCTTCAGACCTTAAAAATGGTGTTGCGCTTATGGTCGGAGGTGATAAGATAGCATTTGAAATGGCAAAAGATGTATTCGCCACCGTATCTGGAAATGGGACATATGGTTATGTTGGGCCAAGTGGTGCTGGGCATGCCACAAAACTTGTACATAATATAGTATTCTACAGTATATTCCCAGCATATGCTGAGGGAGTAGCACTATTAAATAGTCTAAAGAACGAAAGCGAAATAGATATGAATGAGGCATTAAGATTGCTTTCAAAAAGTCCACCCATAACAATAGGTATTATGGATGCGATAGTTGAATTATTCAAAAATAATAAATTACCAGAAAACGCGCCAGAAATAAAAATATCTGAAATGGTAAAATCTGGATCAAAGAAAGCGGAGTTGTTGGGATTCAAAATGGGTGTAACAAACGCAATATTAAGCGCATATAATAGCATGCCGGATATGGCTAAACGCATATATATCGGAGCAAAAAAAATTATAACTGGGCATTAATTATTTTTCCCGTCTAATTTTTTTATAATACAGCCCAAATAGCTCACATGCTTTTCTATCAAGATTATGCATTCTTAATTTCATTTTTGTATTTTGTTCTAGCTTATACGTATTAGATTTATTTGGACCTATTAAATTGCCTGGAAAATTAATTGGTTTTAAATCAGACATTTATACGCCTTTTTAAACTGTATTTTATTACTTTATGCTAATATTATTATATGTTATTTGGAAAAAAAGATGCTCCAGAGACCTTAAAAATTTATGATCTGGATAATTTATTGGATAAACTTTTGGCGGAACGGCTAAAACAACTTGATAATAGCGGCACAAAAATAAGTATGGACGCCATCAGGTATATTAGTGAATTCAAAAAACATTGCGACTCTTTTGAAACACAAGATTTTGAACCAAATACAGATAACTTATACATGCCAAATATAAAAGCGATAAAATCGCAAAAATTTGCATATTCAAAAGCACTAAAAAATATATTAGAAATGCAAATAAATGAACACGGACAGAATTTATATGAAAAGCACCTTAACACTTTAGAATCTATAAGCATATTGAAAACTAAAATTCTTGAATTAAACGCATCATACAAGCAAATGCTATTTTCGTATGCAGCACATACCAAGGGGTTCAAAAAAAATTTGATCGGAATTGATAATTGCATACACATGCTGGATGCAGAGTTATCTAAAAACAAATACCACTATGATAAATATAACGCAATAAAATCTTTAATAGTAAAAATACGTGAGTTGAACGATAACTATAATGAAATTAATATGATTATCAATTCGAATAATGGCGGCAATGTTGTTCTTTTAAACAAAAATAGCTCATTAGAAAATGAACTTATCAAAAAAATAAATTCTGATACCTTAGATATCAATAAATTAAAACTTGCAGGTACAGAGATGAAAAAAACATTTCTTTCAAATTTCCAGCACATAGAAAAGCTTTCTAGAAAATTTGATTATATTGACCAGAGTAAACCTGGCCTTAATTATTATATTTCAAATCCCATAAAAAATATAGACAATGGCAGTTATAATGATTTTATTAGACTTATTTTATTGCTAAAAGAGGCGATATATTCTAAAAAAATTGAAGTACGAAATGTAGAGGATGTAGTTATGCAAATAGACGCATTAATAAAGCTTGATATCTTAAAAACGATTGATGAAATAAATGCAATTTCGTTAAATGAGTCTACCCTATTAAACAGATTAAATGCTAATGTAATAGAACTCAATGTAATAAAAAGCATGGAAAGAAAAATAGAGCTTGACAAAGATAATAAGATAAAGTTGCAAAAGTCGTTTGATGAAATAAATAAAAAGATGGCGGAATGTGCACTTGCAATTGAAAATGCATTTTTGGAGATATATAAAAAAAATATTAAAATAATTATAGATTAATGAAAACTCTCACCCATATACCTTGTTTGTTGTAAGCATTTATTAACCTATGATTATAAGGCTAATTTTTATATAATAAGCCAGGAGAGGGAATTGAACCCCCCTTCTCCGCTCTGCAGGCGGGCGCATAGCCAATCTGCCATCCTGGCATAAAATACATATTAATTGAAGCGTTTGTTATATATTTTTAATCATTAATTATGAATAAATTGCAAACAAATAACCCCCACTTCCATTTTTATGATTATTTACCTTATATATTTTGTGCCTTTTTGAATGGTATATTAATAAATACTTGATGTTTCCTATAATATTACTTAACTTGTTTAATAGAATATATATAGTGTATATTATGGCAAACGTAGACAAATTTGATGTTATTGTAGCAGGATCTGGGATGTCTGGAGCATTAGCTGCCAGCATAATAGCAAAGAATGGATTGAGCGTCGCTCTTCTTGATAGAAATAAACCAGAGGAAGTAGGAAAGAAAACCAATTGGGGATGGGTGTGCGGAGATGCAGTGGCAAAGAGCCATTTGGATTTCATAAAAAAGCACGTTAATGGAATAGACTTTGATTATCCAGAACTTGATAAGAAAGTTGATGGCGTTTACGCAATATCTCCAGATATGAAATCAAAATTTATGTTTGAAGGAGAAGGATACGTTCTAAATAGACCAATTTTTGAGAAAAAATTACTAGATAGAGCAATAAAGAACGGGGCCCACCACATGATGGAGTTTGAAGTAGAGGGACCTATAATAGAAAATAATTTTGTTGTTGGAATTTATGGAAAGGATAAGAGCTCATCGCATAGAGAGATACGTGCTAAAATAGTAATTGACGCACTAGGAATTGCGACAACGATAAGAAGAAAACTTCCAGATAATAATTTTGTAGACAGACATATACATATAGATGACATAGAGTCTACAGGTAGGTATATATATTCATTTGAGCCCGTAAAGGACGATGACATGTTCTATGACCCAAATAATGCACTCATTCATCTAAATCAGGAGCTTGCTCCTGGTGGCTATGGCTGGGTATTCCCAAAAAATGGAAATAAAATAAATGTAGGGCTTGGAGTCCAGAAAAGAAGCCTTGATATTAGAAACCAGAAGCTTAATAAAAAGGATACACTACACACATTAATGGATGCATATGTTAAATGGAATCCAGTCATAAAAAATCCTGTACTTGATAACCAATTCAATAATGGAAAGGGCTACTGGTCTGTTGCTGTTAGAAGGCAGATGGAAAGCTTAGTATTCAACGGTTATATGGGTGCAGGAGATAGCATGGCAATGCCAAATCCAATTAGTGCGGGAGGAATAGGCCCAGCGCTTGTTGCAGGAATACTCTCTGGAGAAAATGCCGTTAATGCAATATCAAAAAATGATGTAAGTATAAACGGATTGTGGGATTATAATTTGGCATTCAATGATGTATATGGAAAGAAAACAGCTGGTCTTGAAGTATTTAGAGTTTATTTACAGTCGCTAAACAATGAAGTAATCAATTATGGTATGAAAAACTTCTTTAGCGGCAAAGAGGCCGAACAATTAAGTTATGGACAGATACCTGAATTGAGCCTTGCTTCTAAATTTAAGATGGCTCTAAAGGGGGCGGCAAACATAAATGCATTCTCAGATTTGATATATGTAGTAAAGAAAATGAAAACATTAAATGGGATATATAATGATTACCCAAAAACCCCAGATACGTTTGACCATTGGAAAGAAACGGTCATAAAAGAAGTTGAGGAAGCAAAACATCGCTTCCAGCCAAATCCAGTATAAAGGATGATATTATGGAATATACAAAATTTGAAAAGGCAAGAATTATTGGAGCGCGTGCATTGCAATTGGCATATGGTGCACCACCACTCGTAAAAGTTCCAGAAAATACGATAAACCCAATAGAAATAGCTGAAATAGAATTTGATAAACAGATAATACCAATAACAATACTTAGAAATGAATGATTATTTTTTCCTTAAGTTTTTTATTGTGCCCAGTTTATCGCCGCCAAGCGTATATATGCTACCATCTTGATAGTTAAATATTCCGCTTCTTATTATTGGAGAGATTGGTAGTTTATCATCTAATATATTTGAGCCTATTATAAATGGGTTGAATGATGGAACGGCAATTAACTCTATATTTTTATTAAATTTTTTGTACTTTAAACGCGCGTTCTTCACTAATAGCTTTGAACGCATCCACACCTTATCGTTATATACAACATGCCCATTCTCTTTTATCGATATTGCCATATGATTATGTCCTATAAATATTGAATCTGAAAGCATCGACTCCTCACTTGGCCACTTATTGCCATGCAAAAATACGTTTTTTCCAAATATATATTCCATTTTCAATTTGACATTTAATATTTCACTCATATGCGAATCATGATTACCGCTTAAAAGTACAACATCGTATATGCTAAGTTCATTGAAAAACTTTTTTATTTGAAAGCGTTCATATCTTTCCGGATATAATATGCTATCTTTTATATCCCCAAGTATAATTATTTTATTTACATCAAACTCTGCTGACGTATCTAATATATCTGCAATCATTCTTTCTGTTATATTGTCAATTTTTAAACCATTATTTTTCAGCCTTTGTTCTATACCAATATGTATATCTCCAATAACCAGTGCGCTTTTATTACCATTTGATACTATAGCAATAGGCTTTTGATATACAAAACGTATGCCTGCCATATTTCAATTATGTATATTAAGTTTATAAGTTATCTTATTTCATATACATTTAACGCAATCAAAAGTTATAGTTGTTTTATATGCCAAGCTTGTCACCATATATAGGAAGTATTTTTGGGATTAAAGTGCAGCTGCATTGGAGCTTTCTTTTATTAATTTTATTATCACTTGTTATATCGTTATATTCAACCCCCATATTGTACTTTTTTTTGCTTATTGTATTGCTATTTTTTTCAGTTTTTATTCATGAATTAGCACACTCAATCACAGCAAAACGCAATAAAATTACAATTAAAAAAATAGTGCTGTTGCCTATCGGAGGTGCATCAATTATTGATGATAATAATCTAAAGCCTGATGTGGAGTTTAGAATATCAATAGTTGGCCCATTAATGAGTATATTTATCGGATGCGTTTTTGGAGCACTTAGCGCAATCATAAATATTCCAATCATTGAGAGTATTCTTCAATTTTTGTTCCTTGTAAATATATTACTTGGTGTTTTCAATATACTACCTGGATTCCCATTAGATGGTGGCAGAGTGCTGCGCAGTTACCTACAAAAAAAGCGTGATGTTGTAAGCGCAACTAAACTTGCAGTTAAAATAAGCAATATTTTCATCATATTATTCATATTCGGAACGCTGATTTATGTTTTATTAATAAATGGCTACTCATTATTTTATAAAGAATTCATATTTTTATGGGATCTTTTTATAGGAGTATATTTGTATGGTGGAGCCAATGCAGAACTTTTTGGGGCGTACGTTAAAAAATATACAAAGGATATGACTGTAGGAAACGTAATGACAAAAAATTATTCACTTATAAATATAACAGACGGGATCAATGCACTCTATAGTGCATTATTTAAAGGTGAGAACCATATTCTTTTAATAAAAGATGATGATAGTTTCAGGGTAATGTCTAAGATTATAACTAAAAGCATTTTCATGTTAAAAGATCTCGATTTAAAAAAGGTGAGCGTTCCTATACCTAAAGTCCAATATAAACAAAAATTAAATGATGCATTACATATAATGGTTGATAACAATTCTGGGATTGCAGCGGTGATTAAAAATGGAGAGCTCTTTGGAGTATTGACCGAGCAGCATGCTGAAGCAGCTATCGCGCTGCACATATCAAAAAAGATAGGAACATTTAAAATTAAAGAAAATAGTTAGTAATTAAAGCTTTAATATACAATAGAATATAGGCGATTGGTGTATACGTGCAGTATATTGATAAAATAATTATACATAACTTTAAGTCATTTAAGCATGCAAACATTAAATTTAGCAAGGGTTTTACGTGCATTGCAGGCCCTAACGGTTCTGGAAAATCAAATATATGTGATGCCCTTTTATTTGCACTTGGGGAAACCTCATTAAAGAGAATGCGTGTAAATTCCGCAACGCATTTAATAAGCGATTTCGCCCCCAAAAATGATGAAGGGCTTAGAACATATGTCAAAATCTTCTTTTCAGGGGATACAGAACTTGAGGTATTAAGGGCAATACGCTCTGATAAAGTAATATACAAGGTTAATGGTAAACGCGTGAAGCGCCAGGATATGATTGGCACACTACGCGAAAACGGCTGTGATGTAAATTATACCAATACTATAACACAAGGGGAGATATCACAGCTTTTAGAATTGAATCCGAAAGAAAGGCGTGAATTAATAGACATAGCATCAGGCATAAAAGAATTTGACATCAAAAAAAGTGATGCCATAAAAGAGCTTGAAAAAGTTGAAAATAAGATTGCAAACGCACGTATATTATATAATGAGAGATATGGATTTCTTGAAGAGTTAAAAAAGGAAAAGGAACAAGCTGAACGATATATAAATTTGTCAAATACGGTAAAGTGCATAAATTATACACTGCTTAAGCTCCGTGAAGAGACATTAAGCAAAAATTATGAAAAGGCAGTATCAGATTACAAAATGAACGTTAATTTAAAAAAAGAGATTGAGGATAAACTTTCAGATATTGAAAAAAATATAAGCCATATATCCGTAGACAGAGACGTTTCAGTCAAAAAATTAAATGAGCGCTCAATAGATGCCAATGCCAACAATAGGGCGATAGAGCAGATCAATAAAAACATGGCAGTAATAGAATCTAAAATAAATAATTTTAAAGAAAATAGAATACGAATTTTAGAGGAAAAGTCTAAATTGGAAATTGAAAAAAAGACACTTGCAGAAAAAATTATAGAGAATAAAAAAAGGTTAATGGCGTTTGAGGAAGAACTTAAATCTTCGAAAATACCAGAGGACAATTTCAATGATATTGAGAATGACAATAATAAAATACCAGAGGAATATGAGCGCCTGCAAAAGGATATCGAATCAATAAAAATTGGAATAGATTCAATAGACAAGGATATAGCACAGATAAACTTTGATTTTAATGGGATTGCAAACCAAAGGCTAAATTATGTAAGTGAAATAGAGCATGTGAAAAATGAGCATAAAAATCTTATATCAAAGCGCGATGAACTTGAAATGTTAATAACGGATTTAGATAACAATAAATTAAAATTGCTCTCCGAACTCTCTTCAATAATTGAGAGTATTAAATATTCTGATGAAGAAAAAAACAATTTTATATCAAATTTGAATGAATTAAGACAGCAAATTGCCGCAGCCGGAATGAGCTCGGATAAATTGGACATTTATTTGAAAGAGCACTTTAAAAGTGGATTTTATGGTAGAGCTGCGGAGCTTTGCACATATGATAATAAATATGCATCGGCAATTGGTGCATCTGCTGGATCACGCTTGAACTTTTTTGTTGTTGATTCAATAGCAATAGCTGAAAAAGCAATATCTTATTTAAGAGAAAAATCCCTTGGCCGTGCAACATTTATACCATTAAAAGATGTAAAATTTAATAGTACAGAAGAGCGTAAAAATTTAAAGAGCCTATTATCATGTATAACATTTGAGGACAAATTCTCTTCCGCCTTTCAATTCATATTCTCAAATACATACATAATAGAGACCGTTGCGGACTCCAAAAAATACGGAATTGGAAATTATAGATATGTAACATTAAATGGAGAACTTGTAGAAACCTCAGGCATTGTTAGTGGTGGAAGTATAAAAGCGATTGTATCAATCAAAAAACTGCAGGAAGAAATTAAGAATATGAATGAGAAAATAAGTAATATAAATATAACTATAACAAATTTCAAAAGCAAGGAAGCGCAAATTAAAAATGCACTTGCTGAGATAGAATCAAAGAAAATAAAAGAGAGTATAGAATTAAACTACCTGAAGAAAAACATTGATAATTTCGAAGTGCAGATAAAAAAAATAAATGACACCATTGAAAAGGAAGATAAAAAAAGTGTGGAGTTAAAGCAGATTATTGAACGATTAAATAACGAGAAAAACAGCTTGCAAAACAAACTTGCAGTAGAAAAAGAAAAGAGTGATGAGATATATAATAAGCTTGTTAAGATAGCATCAACCACCAATAAAAAAAGAAGGAGCAAGGAGGAAATAGAACATATTGAAAAACTAAAACTTAAAATTGATGAACTTAAAGCCAACATTGCAGGAACAACAAAAGAAAATGAGCTTAGCACTGCAAGAATAGGCGTAATAGAAGCAGATATTAAAGAGCACGCATTAGAATTAAAAACAATAGATGCAAACGAATCATTAGTATCATCAGAAATGAGAAAATTAAGTGTTGAGCTAGAGGAACTAAAAGAGAAAATGAATACATATGACAAAGCTACCAAATCTATATATGCCGATATAACAGCATACGATAAAAGAATTGCAGATTATGCCTCTGAAAAAGGCAGAATATTGTCAAATGCAGATAAATTAAATAGAAACATAATGGAGAATGAAACACTAAAGGCTCAATTAGAGGTAAGGATCGGTGATATACGAGCCGAGCTTTCAACGTATGCAAATGTGGAAATAATAAAAGAAAAAAATGTCCAACAATTAGATATAGAGCTTGCAGAAGTACGTGGAGAGTTAGATGCAATAGGAGCAGTAAATTTAAAAGCACCTGAGATATTTGAACAAAAAAAAGTAGATGTTGAGGACGCACAAAAAAGATTAGATACTGTTGAAATGGAAAAAAGCTCTGTTATGGAAATGATAGAGCAGATAGAAACAAAGAAAGTAAGTATATTTAATGAAACATTTGATGCAGTAAATAAAAATTTCAAGGAATTATACAGCCATACCTTCCCAGATAAGGCAGAACTCATAATAGACAACCCAAAAGACATATTTAATTCTGGGCTTACAATACAAGTAAAATCAGATAAAAAGATAAAATCTGTTGAAAGATATTCTGGCGGAGAAAAGGCATTGGTCATGTTAATGTTAATATTTGGTATACAGATGAGAAGACCTATGGCGTTTTATATCTTTGATGAAATTGATGCAGCGTTAGATAAAGAGAATTCCAAAAAGTTATCAATGCTAATAAAGGAGCTTAGCAAAAACTCACAATTTATAGTAGTAAGCCATAACGACTCTATGATCGTTGGTTCGCAAACAAATCTTGGTGTAATGAAGCAAAACGGGGAATCCAAAGCTGTTGGCGTTATGTTCTCTGGTAATTGATGATTTGATGCATAAAGATACAAAAACCACTATCAAAAAAGTTAATAGCAATCGCAAGAAAAATATTATACCTACATGGCAATTATACGCGATGTTGATAGTATTTATGGCATTATATATATCGTTGCAGCGTAGCTCATTCTCAATCTTCTTTGGTGTAGGGGCGCTGTTTTTTATAATCCTCATAATAGTGTTAGACTTTGTGGAAAGCGGCAAAAATGTAGGGTACAAAAAAAGCATTATTGAAACATTTGCTGTCATAGCAGCCGTACTCATATTCTGGATTGTGCTTATAATCGTACTAAATACGACTACCCCACTAGATGTAGTGCCAAGCTGCAGCATGCTCCCAACACTACAGCGTGGGGATCTTATAGTATTACATAAAACAGAGTTAAACGGGATAAAGGCCCCTATAATAAATGTGAGCCAATCAGATTATTTGACTATGTTAAATAATATAGCAAACGAATCACTAGTCTGCCTTGCTTATAATCTAAGCAGCGGTTATTTTGGCGAGGCTTATAAAAACGGAGACTTAATTGGATTGTTTAAAATAGTAAACGGTTATCCACAGATAATTTCTAATTATCAGCAGAGCTCTAATCTTGTCAGGTATTCATGCGCAAAACGCGGTATAGTTAATCAAAATGGAAATGTTAGTTATATAGCATATACAAATGGCATAAACATAAACGGCATTGCAATTAATGGTGATAGAAACAATAGCATTATAGTATATCAGACAGTGCCAAATGATACATTTTACAAGCTTGGCGACACATATATTGTGCATAGAATATACGCAATAATAAATGCGTCAGGAGAATATTATGTTTTAACAAAGGGGGACAACAATCCGGAATTAGACATGCAGGATAATAATATACCAGCCTCAATCAATGACACATATGGCACAGTCATTGCCAGCATACCATATATTGGATATCTAAAATTATTGACAAGCGCAGATATATCAGAGCCACAAGGCTGCAATTCCACTATTCTGCATTAAACATAATATGCAAAAACCCAAACTAAACCATTATATATTTTTCCTATAGAAATATAGATTACATAGGCGTAGCATTATGCTATTCTTATAATTTCAGGCTGTTGATTTTATGGTAGATTTATCTGGTGATATACGTTTAGCTGTGGATAGCGGTGAGGTAGTCGTAGGTAGCCGTGACGTGCTTCGTACGATTAAAAAGAATACCTCAAAGCTTGTAATTACGGCAAAGAACATTGATGAAAAGAACGCGATGGAAATAAAGCACTTGGCTAATATATCAAATCTTAAGGTGTTAGATTTTGATGGTAGTTCAACCGAGCTAGGGTCCATATGTGGTAAACCTTTTTCAGTTTCTATTCTATCTGTTATAAATCAAGGCAATTCTAAGATTTTAGATATTGCAAATGCAAATAGTGAGGTTATTTAATGCCAAATGGAGAATTTGCTGCTAGAAAATTATTGAGACAACGAAAGAGACAGAGGCTACTTAAGAAATGGCTTAAACGAAGAAAGTTCAAACTTAAGGAAAAATATGATCCTGTTGGCCCAGTACCTAGAGCGAAAGGATTGGTTTTACAAAAGTTTATAGTAGAGCAAAAGCAGCCGCACTCAGGACAAATAAAGTGCATACGCGTACAACTGATAAAAAATAACAAAGTCGTTGGAGCCTTTGTACCTGGAGATGGCTCTATAAACTTTATAGATGAACACGATGAGGTAATAATAGAGGGTATGGGTGGCTCGCAAAGAGGTCAAATGGGATGCATACCTGGAATGAAATACAAAGCAGTAGCAGTTAACGGAGCGGATCTTGACCTTGTAAGAAGGGGCAAATTAGAGAAACCGAAAAGATAGGTGCATACAATGGCAGAACAAAATGATAATCAGATTACTCAGAGCGTTGATATTGAGGATGCTCAAAGAAAAAAGGCTGCACCTAAAAAGACCGTGGCAAAGGCTAATGATAATGGCATACTGTTATTTGAAAAATACAGCTATGACGTGTCCGTAAGCGATCTTAGCCTTAGAAATTACATTAATCTAAAGCCGCTAGAATATCCTACCACAGCAAGAAAGGACAACAATAAGATGTTCTCAAAGGCAAAACTCAATATTATTGAGAGATTGGAGAACGCGATGATGCGTGGAGGGACGGGCGGAAAAATTGGTGGAAAAGTAATAAGGACAGAAGGAAGATTGCAGGGAAAGAAACTAAAGGTTATGCACCTTATAGAAAAGGCGTTTGAAAAAGTAAATAGAGAAACGGGAAACAATCCACTGCAGGTGTTTATAAAAGCTGTTGAAAACAGCGCACCTATTGAGGATACTACGCGCGTAAGATATGGAGGTATAATATCAAATGTCGCTGTTGATGTAAGCGCAAGCAGAAGGCTTGATATAGCATTAAGGAATATATCCATAGCAACCATAATTGGTGCGTTTGGAAATAAACGTAGTTTTGTTGACGTGCTTGCAAACGAGATAATACTTGCTTCTAAAAATGATATAAACAGCTATGCAATAAAAAGAAAGAATGAAATAGAACGCATGGCAAGAAGCGCAAAGTAGCTTACTTTATTTTTAACATTTATTATGGTGTAGCAGATGGGACGAAAAGAGTATATTGTTGAAGAAGTAACAAAGATTATGACTAATATTGAGAATATAAGAAACATAGGCATAATTGCGCATGTCCACCATGGAAAGACAACACTCACAGATTCACTTCTTGCAAAGGCCGGAATGATACCTAGATCATCTGCCGGAGATCTTTTATATACAAACTATGAGGCAGTTGAGAAGGATAGGAGAATGACTGTAAAATCCGCGTACATATCATTAGGATACAGCCAGAAAGGCAAAGATTATATTATAAATTTAATAGATACACCAGGGCACGTTGATTTCGGCGGCGACGTGACAAGAGCTATGCGAGCAGTAGATGGTGTTGTGCTCGTTGTAGACCCAGTAGAAGGCATTATGCCTCAAACAGAAACAGTATTAAGACAGGCTATGAAAGAAATGGCAAAACCGGTACTATTTGTTAATAAAGTTGATAGATTATTAAACGAGCTTAGATTGACGCCAGAGCAGACACAGCAGAGATTAGCAGAACTTATAAACAATATCAACAAATTGATAGAGGATTATGCGCCAGAACAATTTGCACAGAAATGGAAAGTGAGTGTTGAAAATGGGAGCGTATGTTTTGGCTCCGCTATGAAACGATGGGCGGTATCAATAGACATAATGAAAGAAAAGAAGGTATCATTCAAAGACGTTTTTGCGTATACTGCAGCTGGCAACGAAGCTAAATTAGAGGAGATTGCACCAGTTGAAGAAACAATTTTACCAATGATAGTAAAGCATCTGCCAAGCCCAAAGGAAGCGCAGCAATATAGAGTACCGCACATGTGGCATGGTGAATTAACAACAGGAGATGGAAAGGCCATGATGGAAACAGATGCTAGTGCAAAAACTAATATGGTGGTATTTAAAGTATTATACGACCCGCATAGTGGAGAGGTTGCCGTTTGTAGAGTATTCTCTGGCGTAGCAAAGAAGGGGCTTGAGATAAATGTTTCAGGAAGGCAGGCAAAGCAGCGTGTGCAGCAAGTTGGACTATATATGGGTCCTGATAAAGTAATAGTTGATCAGATACCAGCGGGCAACATTGCAGGGCTTATAGGGCTAAAGGATCCTATGGTTGGGGATACACTTAGTGAAAATGAAATAGAACCATTTGAACAGATAACACACTATTCAAAACCAGTAGTTACAAAGGCCATAGAACCAAAGGACCCAAAAGATACTACAAAACTAATTGAGGCATTAAGATTAATGCAAAAGGAAGACCCAACTATAACAGTTGAGATTAATCAGGAAACTGGTGAGCATTTACTAAGTGGTATGGGAGAATTACATCTTGAGATAAAAGAAACAAAATTAAAAGATGATTTTAAAATTCCTATAATAACAAGTGAACCTATAGTTGTGTATACTGAAACAATAGAGACACAGACAAAAGACATTGTAGGAAAATCACCAAACAAGCACTCACGTTTCACAATAAATATAGAGCCAGTTCCAGAAGGAATACAAAAAGCGATAGATGAGGGACATTTATCTGACGGGAAGCCTAAAGGACAATTTGCAATTGAAACATTTATAAAAGGAGGGTTAGATAGGCAAACAGCAAAGGGTGTTGTACAAATCTATGGAAAGAATCTTTTAGTGGATGCAACACACGGAGTCCAATATTTAAATGAGGTAATGGAGCTACTTATAGAAGGATTCAAAGAAGCATTAAAAGATGGTCCTCTTGCACGTGAAAAATGTTCTGGAATAATGGTTAGCATAACAGACGCTACAATACACGAGGATCCGGTACATAGAGGTCCTGCACAGATAATACCTGCAATAAGAAATGCCATATATGGAGCATTGTTAATAAATGGAATAGTGCTGCTTGAGCCAAAACAGAACTTTATGATAAACATACCGCAAGACACACTATCGAATGTCATATCATTCTTGCAGAATAGGCGCGGACAGATAACAAATGTAAATCAGGATAGAGAGCAAGTAAGCATAACTGCAAAGCTCCCAGTATCTGAGGTTATCAAAGGCTTTTCCAATGAACTAAGGAGCCTAACACAGGGAAGGGCGATATGGTATCCAGAATTTGCAGGATATGAGAAGATGCCAAAGGAGCTTCAGGCAAAAATAGTGCGCGAGATTAGAACAAGGAAAGGACAGCCACCAGAGCCTCCAAAACCTGAGCAATTCCTGGATTAAATTTTTTATTTTAATTTTTCATTTAGCGGAATTATATGGAAATATTTTTATATGTAGTCAATAGATATATATTACAATTTATTTCCTATTCTACTGGATGACGGAAACTGACGGTGTATTTTATGGCAAAATCTTTTGTAAAATTTGAAGTATCAGACGAAGTGGTTTCGAAGACATACGAAGCGGTGCAGCTTGCAAAGAACTCAGGAAGCATACGAAAGGGTGCAAATGAAGTAACAAAGAGCGTGGAGAGAGGTTTTGCCACATTTGTAGTTATTGCAGGAGATGTTGAGCCTGAAGAAATCGTAATGCATATTCCTTCATTATGTGAACAGAAAAAGATATCATTCTCATATGTACCAAGCAAATTAGATCTTGGTAAGGCAATAGGATTAAATGTGCCATGCACAGCAATTGCAATTGAGAAAAAAGGAAATGCTGAAAACTTAATAAAGGATATTATAGGCATGACAACAGGCGTTTCACAAAAAGAGCAAAAGGATGAAAAAGCATCAAAAGGAAAACAAAAAACTGAATGATTTTTATGGCAGATACAAATACCAATGTAAATAATATATTGCCAACATTTTCCGGCTACCTCGCAGAGATAGTCGAAGTTGACATGAAAAGAAAAACAGGCATATACGGAGAGATATATATCGTCAGCTGTAAAATTTTAGAGGGACGCGATGAGGGCAGAGTTATAAGAAAGACTATGATGGGCCCAATAAAGGTCGGAGATGTCGTTAGAGTTCTTGATACAAACAGAGAGGGCAGAGAGATTAGAGTTAAATAGTGATATTTTATGAAATGCTCATATTGCACAGATGATGTCAAGAAAGGCAGGGGCATCATGTTTGTTTATAATACAGGGATTGTAAAATATTACTGCTCAAGCAGATGCTACAAGAACGATGTCTCTTTGAAAAGAACATTTAATAAAAAAGAAAAACGCAATAGAAACCTACAGAAGAAGAGCTAATTTTATATTCTATTGTATAAATTTAAATTGACAGGCATTATTTGTCAAGGGTATTATAATTTATTTATAATCTTTTATTTAAATTTATAGTACATATTTAAAAAACAAAAAATAAATAAGAAAAGATGCATCTAAACAGATGCACATTAACTAAATCTTATTTTAATCAAATATCTCATCCATATCTATGCCTTGGCGCTCATTAATTTCTGTTATTGATTTCTTTATCCCATGCTCTGTATACTCGGGGAACTCCACTCCAGAAACAACAATCATTACACGTATGGCATCCTTTCTCATATCATCATCTATGCGTGCGCCCCATTTTAAAAGAGCATTGGGACTTATTCTTGATGATATATCCTGGAATATAGACTCGGCTTCACGCAGCGTTAAGCTTGGGCCGCCTATTATATTAACAAGCGCCTTCTTTGCTGTGGACATATCAACATCAAGTAGAGGGCTCTTTACAGCATTTTCCAACGCCACAGTTGCCCTGCCCGTACCATCTGTTGCATTAAGACCCTCTCCTGTTCCCATAACAGCATATCCAGATTCCTTTAGTACGGTTTTAAGATCAGCAAAATCTATATTGACAAGGCCTGGTTTTGTAACCATTTCCACAATACCTTTTGCAGAGCTTGCAAGTATCTCGTCTGAAACCCTAAATGCCATATTAAGAGGCATATCTGGGGCTACTGAAAGCAACTTATCATTATGTATGACTATAACTGTATCAGCCACTTTTTTAAGCTTTGCAAGACCATCTAGGGCGTTCTTCATTCTTGTTGGCCCTTCGCTTGAAAATGGAAGCGTCACAATCGCAACTGTTAAAGAATTAGCCTCCTTTGCCTGATGTAATATTGTTGATACGGATCCAGTGCCTGTGCCACCGCCAAGACCGCAGGTAACAAAAACAAGCTGTGCATCTCCTATTATATGCTTTATCTCATCCTTGCTTTCAGTTGCAGCCTCCTCTCCCATTTTCATATCACTGCCAGCGCCAAGACCTTTTGTTATTTTTTTACCAAGCAAAAGCTTTCTATCCGCTCGTGTTTTAACAAGATGTGGTGCATCAGTATTCATCGCTATTAATGTTGCACCTTCAACCTTTATTTCTGACAACCTATTTATCGTATTGCTGCCACTGCCACCCGTTCCTATAACATATATTTTAGGCTTCGCGCTCTCTATAAATCTAAGTATCTCCTCGTCATCAGGGCTTATACCCATGTTCGCATTTGAATCTGGCATTAAATCACAACTGGTCTAGTTATCATTATATTCTAAAAGGATAAAAAGATTTTGATTTTATTATTGTAATTATGGCAAAATCAGAATGTTTGCAACATACATTAATATTATTCTTTTATGTTTAACGTCTCTCCCACTTTTGGAGCATATGCCTCAAAGCCCTCCTCCTTTAGATGCTCTGCAAGATTTGTAGACGCGCGCTGATCACCGTGAACACATACTACTATATTAGGAGCACTTTTTCTAACATATTCATAAAGATCACTATTTCCCGCATGTGCAGATAGATCGTATATACTAACTGGCGTATCTATACGCACCTTCTTCTCATCTATATTTACATAACCATTATCTATAAGCAATCGGCCATTAGTTCCTTCTACTTGATAACCAGTTATAAATATCTTTGATTCATCATTTAGCCTTGTTATATAATTAAGAACAGGGCCACCATTTAGCATACCTGCAGTAGTCAATATTATTCCAGGCTCATCTAATGCATTTTTACGCACACGCATTCCATCTATCCATGTTGCCTCGTCTATACCACGCATCAGATATTCTGGATTTGTTATAAATTTGGGATTTTTAACCACTATTTTAGTAGCCGCCCTACACATCCCATCTACAAAGACCCTATCCGCAAGCCCATGTTTGTATAATATTGATAAAAGCTCCTGGCTTCTACCCACAGCAAATGATGGTAATAATGCTGTACCACCATTATCTAAAACGCCACGTATCTCCTCTATTAATTTTTTTACAAGATCATCTCTATTAGGATGATCCCTTCCTTCATATGTAGATTCCATTATAAGCACATCACTCTTTACTATCTCTGCGCCTTTATGCAATGTCTGTGGTTCTATCTTAAAATCACCAGTATATACAACACGCTTGTTATTTTTTGCTTTAGTTCTTTCAATTAACGTTACAGCACTCCCACATATATGCCCAGCGTCATAAAATTCCATATCATAACTGCCATAAAAAAATTTTTTATGATAAGGTATTTCCGTATACTTACCCTTGAATTGATTTATCTGTCTT
>JAJZDG010000005.1 GCA_021828705.1 Microcaldota archaeon
CATCCGCAGCCCCCGCCGCATCCACAGCCTCCATCAGATTTTTGCTCCTCGTAGCTATTTTGATTATTATCCATAAAAACACATTATATATTATGAAAAATATATGTTAATAATCTTTTGATGATTTTTGTATATGTAACTAATAGAAATGTTAATAACTGAAAATAATATGTTAAAATATAAATGGTATTAACATTTTTGTCTTTTTTGCGTAATTAATATAAGATTTACCTAAATGCAAAGTAAGTGATCTCTCCTCCACTCTAATTCGATATAAATAACCACAAATTGGAAACACCATACCTAAAAATATTGAATCAAATGATCTGGAGGCTATCGCCATACCTAAAAGAAATATTAGCATTCCTGTGTAAGAAGGATGTCTAATATACTTATATGGGCCGGAATTTATTATTCTGTGTTTTTTTATTATTCTTACTGTAGGAGAAAAGAAAATTCCTAATTTGCTAATGGACCATTGCCTAAGCAAAAATCCAAATACCATCATGGTTGCACCAAAATAAAATAGTATTTGCGGTAATGTGCCAAATGCTATTAGAAATATTCCTGCTGATATTATCCATGATATATTATCACAAAGGAAAACAGCAAAAACGGAAAATCCGTCCTCCTTAAAGATCACATTTTTGTACTGTTTTATCAATGGTATAACTATAGAACGCGGGTAATCAATTATTACGAATGCTAAAAGTGCTGCGCTTAAAAATAATATTTTAAATAATGTATCCATAATGTTATATGTAATGCTTAATAATATATATTATGTGTCTAAGAGCACAGTAAACGTTTTAAAATAATTAGTTCAATAGCACATAAATCTACTCAAACGAAATAAAAATAATCATAAAATATATATCAATTGTTATTCTATATAACTCTGTGATAAAATGGTAGAAAAGTGGGAGGCAAAGGATAAGTTAAAACCTAAAAATGTAAACGGCATATCTGAGAAGCAAATTGATTATCATTTTGATATACACTATAAGGGATATGTTAATAAATTAAATGAGATCTGGGACAAATTAGAGAAGGTCGATAGAACAGTAGCCAACCAAAATTATAGCGATTATAGGGCGATGAAGCTTGAAGAGACATTTAATTATAACGGTGCAATGCTACACGAGATATATTTTGGAAATTTGACAAATGGGAGCGCTCAGATACCAGCGGCATTAAAGACTCAGATAGAATTGGATTTTGGCAGCTATGAAAAATGGTTACAGGATTTTAAGGCAGTATCTACGGCATTTAGGGGCTGGGCATTTCTTATATTTGATCTTACTACTGGAAAGTTAAGAAATATAGGTTCGGATGCACATAACCAATATGCAATATGGAACGCAATAGTGATAATAAATCTTGATGTGTATGAACATGCATACTACGTTGATTATGGTCCAAAAAGGGCGCCATATGTAGATGCATATCTATCCGCCATAAACTGGAATGATGTGGAACTACGCTTTAAAAAGGCAAAGAAGGCATTCGAGGCAATGAAATAGTTTAAACTAACATTTTAATATTATAAGGTATAAGATGTTTATGATAATATGCCTGAATTAAAGTTTATTTTAGTTTTTATTGTAATACTTGCAGTTATAGTGGTTGTAGCAATAGAGGTTACTAATGGTTCAGCCAGTCCAAGTGCTGCGCACGGATCAAATACTATTAGTACAACAACTATAGCGCAGAAAAGGGCAAATGTGACTACAACCATATATATTGGGTCTATGGCGCGTTCATCATTTGAGTCTTATCTTCAAAAATTTAATCAGACAAAGAATGTTATAGTTAAATACTCTTACGCACTTCCGTCCACATCAGGCCAAGAAAATTATTATAAATTATGGAATAATTCTAAAGTACTCTTTACGAGCGGCAACCCAACATATTTTGCAATGTATTATGTACATAATACCACAACCTATTGTGGCACGTATGGTACATTCAATGGCGGTGTTATATGTCAAATATCAAATAAGACAAGCCCATTATTTGAAGAGAATATTTTGATCCCTGAATTTTTTAATAATAGTTTCTTATATGGTGTTAATATAACAAACCTTGGATCAAATAGCGTCTATTCAAGAGGATGTAATTTATTTAAGATAAATATACCACAAGGCAAATACCAAAGTTTGTTATATAACAGTTCACTATTTCCAAAGAGTGCTACAGGTACAATATATCTGTGTATGGATGATCAATACGGTTATCCGTCATTTTTTAATGAAACCTACACGTACCATTCAAATGTAAGTTATATTAATAATACCGTGCCTGTGATGCAACTTTTAGCATATAATGTATCTTTTGGTACAACACAACCAAAAGATTTGGTCATACCAGCAACATTTACCCTTACTAATAGCACAAACTGTACTAGAAACTATATAAAATTTAATTTTACGCCATTTGTCAACATGAGCAGGCCCATATTAAACTTAAATTATTCCTATTACAACAAAACATATGCCTATAACACAATA
Organism: Microcaldota archaeon; assembly: GCA_021828705.1. Lineage (GTDB taxonomy): Archaea > Micrarchaeota > Micrarchaeia > Micrarchaeales > Micrarchaeaceae > JAJZDT01. Next base: position 2,511 of record JAJZDG010000005.1, read on the forward strand.
AACCAGAGTGTAGTTTTGAATGGTCATTTTAGTCAGTTCCATAATTATAGGGAGGATATACTTGCCTACCAACCAATTCCTTATAGAGAAATAATGACATTTTGCATGGGTGGGTACTGCTTAAATGCATATTGCAATTTTACTGGAAATACTATAATTTAGAGATATCTTACAAATGTATATTTTAGTATAAACATAGAAGCAAGATAGAACTTAAGTTAATTATTGAATTGTATGGGATAAGGGTGCTATAACCCAAATATTGATTGTCGGTTTTCTTTAATATTACAATTAGGTGCGGGCATTGTTTCTGCGGTAATATGTTGCGTTACATTTAAATATTTACATGCGCTCATAGAGTAATGCAATGATTCATTAGATGTATAAGTTATATTCGGGCGAATTAAATGAAGGTACTAGTCACAGGATCAGGAGGTCTAATAGGAAGTGAAAGCGTAAGATTTTTTTCAGCCAAAGGCGCAGAAGTTATAGGAATAGACAATAATAAACGCGCATATTTTTTTGGACCTATGGGAGATATAAGTAAGAACATTGAAAGTTTATCAACGATAGAATCGTTTTCAAATTTTAATATAGATATAACAGACAGGCATGCGCTTTCTAAACTGTTTCAGGAAAATGGCCCGTTTGATCTTATAATCCATACCGCCGCACAGCCAAGTCATGATTGGGCAAAGAAGGATCCACAGATGGATTTTAATATTAATGCAAATGGTACCCAAAATATGCTTGAGGAATTTAGGACACAAAGCCCTAAAAGCACATTTATATTCACATCTACAAATAAGGTCTATGGAGACAAACCTAATACCTTACCTATAATTGAAAATGAAAAGCGTTATGATTTTGACCAGAACTCAAAATGGGCTAATGGAATAGATGAAAACCTTTCGATAGATCAATCAACACATAGTATATTTGGTGTTTCAAAAGCAGCCGCTGATTTAATGGTACAAGAATATGGGAGATACTTTGATCTCAATACTGTGGTGTTTAGGGGAGGTTGCCTTACCGGACCACAGCATGCTGCAGTGGAATTGCATGGATACCTCGCATACATAGTTAATTGTGCTGTAAACAAGAAGCCATATACTATATTTGGATATAAAGGCAAGCAAGTGCGCGATCAGATTCATAGTTCTGATGTGGTCAATGCGTTCTGGAACTTCTATAAAAATCCTAAGAAAGGCGCGGTATATAATCTTGGCGGAACAAAACAGAATTCTATATCTATATTGGAAACAATAGATCTGTTGGAGAATAGTTTTGGAGCAAAGTTAATGTATTCTTATAACGATCAAAATAGGGTAGGAGACCATATATGTTATTATTCAAATATGGATCGATTCAAACATGACTATCCAGATTGGTCACTTAAAAAGTCCCTTAAAGACATAATTGGCGAGATAGTTAATATAGTCAGTGATAGGAAATGAACGTACTTATAACTGGGGGTGCGGGATTTGTAGGAAGTCACGTATCAGATGCATTAATAGAGGAGGGACATAACGTGATTCTTTTAGATAATCTTTCTGGGACTGATTCAAAAAAGCCAACATACCTTAACGCACGTGCAACGCTTATTGTAGGTGATGTGCGTGATAAGAAGTTGATTGCAGAACTTGTATCAAAAGTTGATGTGGTATTTCATTTCGCTGCTAAGGTTGGTATTGCACAATCAAATTATCAAATTAAAGAGTTTGTGGGTAACAATTGTGTTGGAACTGCAGAGCTGCTTGAGGCAATAGTAGGAGTGCAAAAAAGACCTAAACTTATTGTTGCAGCATCTAATACATCATATGGTGAAGGTCTTTATGCATGTACAAAATGTAATGCTGAGTTTCATCCTGCAATACGTAGCCAGTCGGATGTGAATGAGCATGGGATGGACCCAATCTGTCCAAAATGTAGTTCTAAAGCAAAACCTATTCCAACAAAAGAGGATACACCACTTGACACCAACTCTATATATGCTCTGACTAAAAAGTTTCAGGAAGAAACGGCATTAATGATCGGAAGGATGTATGAATTTCCAGTAATTGCACTAAAATTCTTCAATATATTTGGTCCAAGGCAATCGCTTTCTAATCCTTATACTGGAGTAAGTGCGATATTTACATCGCGTATTAAGAACGATAATCCAGTTGTAATATATGAAGATGGAAAGCAAACGAGGGATTTTATTTATATAAAGGATGTGGTTCGGGCTTGTATTATGGCAATGAAAGAGAGTGCAATAAATTATGAGGTGATAAATATTGGCTCAGGAAAGCCTACAACTATATACGATTTAGCAAAAATACTCTATTCCATACTAGGAAAAGAGGAACGTATAGAAATATCTAATATTTATAGAAAGGGAGATATACGGCATTGTATAGCGGATATCTCAAAAGCAAATTTAATGCTTGGATGGAAGCCAGAAACGGATTTTGAGCTAGGTATTAGGGAAATGTTGGAGTGGGCGCAAAAAGAAAAGGCAGAAGATAGATTTGAGCAGGCACAGAATGAATTAAGAGACAAAAAACTCATTTAACTTTTTGTGATTTTTGCATGGAAGAATATCCATTAACCAAAGCATATCTATACCATCTAAAATAGCTACCCGCCCATTTGGCAATTTTGAAATTTGACTTCCCTTCACTTCTGTCTGTCCATATTGTAGGAACTTCTGTTATATTGTAACCAAGAGCATACGCCTTTACAGTTATTTCCATAGCCATTGAGAAGCCGGTATCGCTTTCTATGTTTATGTATTTGAATATCTTCCTCTTGTATATTCTGAAACTGTTTGTTACGTCATGTGTTGGAATGCCTTTAAGATAATGTAGCGAAAGACCAACAAACATAGAAAGCGCCTTTTTTATGAGGCTTTTTGAGTTTTGTGCTATCTGTCCACCACCATTTACATATCGCGATGCACATACAACATCATAACCCTGTTTTATTTTATTATACATGATTGGTATGTCTTTAGGATTGTCTGAAAGATCAGACATGGTGACAAGTACAATATCACCAACAGACTTTGCAATCCCTGTCTTTATTTGGTTCGCCGCTCCCCTTCCATATGTGCTTTTCAGAACGCTGATCGGAAATCTATAACTATTCTTTATTTTTTTGAGAATTGGTAGTGTGTTATCGTTTTCAAGAAAATATACAACATAGGCTTTGCAGCTAATGTCATGTACTACCCTATCAATGCCTTCAAGAACCTTTTTAATATTCCTTGCTTCATTGTAGACTGGTATGATAATAGAAAGCTCCTCCTTCATGATATTTCACTTACACTATACATTAACATGGCTTAAAAAGCTATACTTTGAGGGATTTGAAAATCTTTAAATCTTTGCACTTTTACAAATAAGCAATTGATTAGTAGGGCCATTGCAAAGCTTGTTAATAAAAGATCAGTTGCGGACACGAATGAAATACACGTTTTACTGTTGTGGGTATTGCTTAAATGCATATTGTAATGCTATAAAAAACGCTATGACTTAGCAGTGCATTACAACAACATATTGCAAAAGTTATAATAATTCTTTTTGTATCTCTATCTTTGGTGACTAAATGGTTCAGAATGGCAATGACCTTAAAACGGAGCTTTTATCAACTATAAGCGAGAAACAGCAGATATCCTTTAACGATTTGACTGATATATATTTTAGCAGAGGCATAGGTAAAATAGAACTTAAATCAACTCTTGAAATGCTAGAGCGCGAGAATGCAATAGCATCAAGGGCCAATGGCGGCATATTAACATATTATGTGCTTGAGAAAGAACCATTTAGAAAAGTGCTAATAGTGGAGGATGATAAAAACATAAATAAGCTTATGGCAATATCGATAGGCAAGGATTATGAAATAAATCAGATTTATGATGGTGGAAAGGCAATAAGCTTTATTAGAAATGAAAAACCGGACCTTGTGGTGCTTGATCTTATGTTACCAAACAAGGATGGGCTAGATATATGCCAAACAATAAAGACGGATAAAAGTACTAATAATATTATAGTAATATTGGTAAGCGCAATGGACCCAACTAGCAATAGGTTTAAGGGTATAAAATATGGTGCGGATTATTATATTAAAAAGCCATTTGAGCCAAAGGAGCTTAGCGCACTTGTAAATATATTTTTAAGAAAGAAGGGCAAGCGCTTTGACCCATTAATAGATCTGCCGGGAGAGGAGCGGCTTTCATTGGAGCTTGAACGCTCAATAAAAGAAGAATCCGAGTATATACTAGGAACATTAAATGTAGATAATATAGGCACGTATGCGAAGAGATTCGGGGAAAAATCCGCAATGGTTATACTTAGACTTGTATCACAATTGTTGCAGGATATATTAAAGAAGTATAATAACGAGCTTTTTGTAGGATTTTTAAATAGCACGCAATTTGTTATAGCTGGCAAAAAAGAGATTGTTTCAAGTACTGTGCAGGAGATACGTACGGAATTTGACAACGTATTCCCATTTATACTCCAAGATCAGGGGTATAAACCTGTGAGTTTGGACCTTCCAGAATTATTTGGGAGAGAGGAACCGCCAAAATTATCTATATCCTTTACAGAATCGGATAAAAAGGAGAGAATTGCAAAGCGTGAAGAGGTACTTAAAGAAAAGAGTGCGTCACAGAGTGGAGATATAACCGCCTATACTTATGATGAACTTTATAAGATGCTTGGCGGATCTGGCAATCTTGATATAGTAATAACAAGGGAGAATAACAATGTTAAATTAAGGGTTGGTAAGGATGCGGAGCAATAGTTTTAATAATAAAAAAAGACCAATAAAGGCGCAGGCGGCGTTGGACTTTATAATGTCATATGGGGTAGGTATACTGATAATAACTCTTGCGCTATATATCGTGTTTGAGCTCGGTATATTCAATCCAAATTTGCAGATATCACAATGCACCCCTAATGTAGGCTTTGGATGTGAATCCTATGCTGTTTTTTCTAATGGCACCCTTTATACTATACTCTCGCAAGATACTAGTACAACACTTAATATTACAGCGGCGGCGTGTTCAACTAATATAAATACTACTACAAATGCGCCTCAATATGGAAATATACATCTTTTAAGCGATAAGATTGCCCCTATATATTATCCCGATAGTTCTATGCTAAATGGTATAACCGCTTATAGTGGAAATATATTTACGTTAAAGCTAAATTGTTACAATTCTCAGGGAATTGCTAGCTCACAATTGGGAGGTCCGTTTGTGGGTTATGTGTGGTTAAATTATACCTCGTCTGGGCTTCCAAGTACTGAGCACCAAATCACTAGAGTAATAGAGTTTACTACAAAGTATACCTAGATCTATTTGGAGTCGCAGGGTTCCTAAAGATACCTTTTTAATTATATATTGAATAAATAGACTAATGGTTTCATGTTAAAAATATACAAATTGCTATTATTTGCGCTTCTATTTACGGGAGCCATTTCATTTGTCAGTGCTGCATCAATAAAGATAATAGAACCCTATAATGCTACGATAGGCAATAATGGGAGTATTTATTTAGGAAGAGTTGGTCCTGGCCAGCCTTTTTACATAACGGCATTGTCCGCAACGCAAAATAGTAGTGGCACTACAATAGTTAGAGGGTGGAATGAGATGAATGTAACACATATACCAAAAGGCTGGGTTGTTACAAATTCATCTTTAAATACACAATATATTTCAGTTGAGATAACTCCAGCAGCAAATGCTAGTACTTCAGAATACGCATTTAATGTTATTGCGCAAAATCTTGGCAATTATTCCAAATTAGGAAATGTGATGTTTACAGCATATATTAATGTTACTCCAGATGTATTCACGTTAGATGTATACCCAACCAGCATCTCAACAGGGCCGGGGGAACCAGCAGATATATATGTTACTATAAATAATACTGGTGTTTCGGATAGCCCATTTTATATATACGCATCAAAGCTTCCTGCATGGAATAGAACAGAGCAGGTCATCGCATTACATCAAAATATAAAGACGTTTGTATACCCCGTATATGAGAATGAACCAGGAGCATATGTGGCAAATGTCTCTGTTGTATCATCATCAAGTCCATTGGTTAAAGCATACCATAATGTTAATCTTACCGTAATAGCATCAGTGCCAAATGACTATCAGGCGATAGGGGACGGCAGCATAGGATTTCCGATAATATACGAACCTATATACGCCATAATGTATCTGATAAATGTCATTGCCCGTATGGCGTGATATTTTAATTTAATTTTGTGATTATATGCCAAATAGTATAGATATAGATAATAAAGTTGAATTTATAAATGTCAATTCGTATGAAGATATACTTAAGCTTGCGTGCCAGTTTAACCACGTTTCCTTTCCCATATACTCATATAAAATCCAAAAAAAGTATCGGCTTATAGTTTTGGGCGAGCGTGACAAAAACTTATTTATAATATATTATTACGATACCCAAAAGATACCTGATTATATATTATATAATCCTTATGTGCCAGAAAATAAGATGAGCACCGCAAATGGCGATGCGCTAGAAATAAACAAATATAGAATAGAAATAATACCACTAAAAGCGCCCCCATTTTCACAAAGCAATAAAAACTCAAATAAAATACGTAAGGTTGAGATGGATGGGCATAAAAGTTTAATACGAATGTTAATACTAAAATCAACTGCCCAAGAGTATGTAGAACCAATATATACATTCAAAAAGGGCGACAAAAGATATCTTGCTGCGTTTAATTTATTTCCAGATCAGAAGATCTCCTCAATATTCTATTCCGAATATATTGGAAATATAAATGGTTTTATACGTTATAATCAAAAGAGCGGCAATATGGAAATGGTCGACAATATTAATGATCCCTCATCATTTCATATAAAATTGATAAGTTTAGCCAAGCCGTTTAGTTTTATATAATTATTTATGGCGTTAATTATTGAATTTTATTTTTTGACCTATTGTAATTTTATTATATTCTATAAACCCAAATTTTGTTTCTATTGCATAGTCTGAATTATTTGTGGGAGTGTATATGTAACATTGCGTGCTGTTTACACACGCGCTTGCATTTTTGATCATATAAACTACTTTGCCATATGTGTTATTGTTAATATTTGGGCTTGCATTTATCCATATAATATCCAAATTAGTATGTGTATCATACATCCAAAAGTCCCATATACTACTTTTATTAAATTCAAAGAGCATGAATGTATTATTATTTATTGTACTATTCATTAAACCATGCTCCCATTCACTAAGGTTGTAAGCATACGTTGTAAAATTATACGTTTTATTATTTATTGTAAATGAGTGTATATGGTTTTGATGTAAAAGTTGTGCTCCGCTAAAATATATAAATAATAAAAAAATTACGGCAATAATAATTGCTGAATATATACTTTTTGAATAACGCATATTATCATTGGTTATTTTCATTTGATTTGTCGTTATTATTTTGTATTGTTTCGGCTGATATTTTTCTGCCGCCGCGTTTTTCCTGTTTTGATGTACGTGCGCCAGAAAATTCAAGTGTTATATCCTCATCAGTTTTTGAATCCATCCACTCTTTTATATATACTGCAATATTTCGTAGAGGTTTTGTAAAGCGGTCTGTTAACGAATATATATTATTTTCATGCTTTAATATACCTACTTGAACTCCAAAATCAAGATAGCGTTTTGCAGTAGCTATTGGTATAATACTAGGTACATCTTTTAGTTTTATGCCATCCTTTTTCTTTGCTTCTAAAAGTAGCAGCGCAAATCTATATGATTCTGTCTCGTTTTCAAAAAATATGTTTGCTATTGTTTTAACATTAGGCTCTTTTAGTTTTTCTTTCAGCGGTGCATCCTCAAATTCCCAATATTTTATCGCCATAATATCAACCTTGTATAATATATCTCAATGCATACTATAAATATTCAATCATTTATGAACGTTACTATATCCCCATCTTTTAATATATGTGTTATCCCTACACGCTGGTTGTTGAATTTTGCGCTAGGGCCATCGATGTATGCACATTTGAACTGATCTAATATCTGCGTGTGTATCTTCTTTGCCGCAACGCCTACGGTAGAACCCGTTTTTAATATCATGGGCTCTTTTTTCTCAGATTCTATTCGAGGTCTCATATAAACGGTCATTATGCCTAGATTATCATAAATGGATTTCAGTAGAATATCTATGTTTTTATCGTCAATTACGCTTATTGGTACTACATTAATGTTATATTTTTTTGATATACTATCAGCAATAAGTGCATAATTTTTGACAATATCTATTTTGTTTAATGCAACAATTGCTGGCATATATGCGGCCTTTTTGGAAATTATGGCTATCATTTCGTCTTCATCTACTGTACTTCTAATTCTTACAGAGCAGTTATGTATGCCAAATCCCTCCAATATTGCCACAATTGATTTATCTTCAATTCCAGATTTGTTTATCTCTATTTTTATTCCTGGGATTTTTGTCTCAAGTATCTGAACGTCAGGTCTTTTTTTATTTATAAATATATTTAATTTGAATAATTCATTAATGACTATATCCATTTGGTTAGGTATTTTTGCATCTATTACAAATAGCATAAGATCTGCGCTTTTGGCTGCGGCCAGAACAGTTCTGCCGCCGCCTATGCCTGCATGTGCATTCTCAATTATGCCAGGAAGGTCAAATATCTGTATATGTGCGTCCTTATAAAGCATCATACCAGGAACAATAGTTGTCGTTGTGAATGCGTATGCAGCAACCTTTGATTTTGCATTTGCAATTCTATTCAAAAGGGAAGATTTTCCTGCGCTAGGGAATCCTACAAGCGCTACAGTTGCATCACCTATCTTTCTTACAAAAAATCCGCTACCCTTTTTACCCTTTCCTGCCTCTATTATATCCTTTTTTGCCTTGGCTATTTTTGCCCTTAATATGCCCAGTGCCTTGTTTGTTGCCTTGTTGTGCTTGGTTTTGGCATACTCCTCCTCCATACGTCCAAGATTTTCCTCTATTACATTCGGTTTCTCCATAAAAATCTTTTACTTTTATATATAAATTTATACTTAAATAAAATTTATTACCTTTTCAGCGTCACTGTGTTCTTATTCTATCTATAAAATTGAAAAATATTAAATATGTTGGTAGTAACTTAAGATTAATAAAAGTGACCTAAATGAAGAAAGCAACAAAGAAGACCGCAAAGCGCAACGCTTCAAAGGCGGGCTCTAAGAGAAAGAAGAGGTAATGTAAAGATTGAAATCTTTACTTTTTGCTTTTTATTTTTTTTATTATTTATTAAATAACAATTTATTATATAAACACACATTCGTGCTATAGCGCTCTATTTACATGAATTTTGAAAATCTTTTCATAAATCCTCTATCATTTTTGAACATATTAAAGGCTTTTTTCATTTTGTTGAAGTCGGAAAGTAATTGGTGCACATCCTTTTCAGTCTTTCCACTTCCCCGTGCAACTCTTGCAATGCGCGATGGGTTATGCATAAGCTTCTCATTTTTTCTCTCCTCCTTTGTCATTGATGCTATTATAATTTTATATGTGTTCAATTTCTCTTCGCTTTGGGATATCATATCCTTTGGGAGATCAACTGCTCCCATCATTCCGAGCACATTTTTCAGAGGACCCATATTGCCCATGGTCTTTAATTGGTTATAAAAGGTATCAAAAGTTAACTCTGTTGTATTAATATCACTTTCAGATATGCCAGCTTCTTCTATAGCTCTTTGTACATTATTTACAAGGTCCTCTATATCTGGAATGCCAAGCAATCTGCCTATAAACTTTCCAGAGTTATAAGGCTCTATATTTGATAATTTTTCTCCCACTCCTATAAACATTATTTTTGCTCCAGAGGCATGCGCGGCGCTCAATGCGCCTCCTCCTTTGCCAGAGCCGTCCATTCTAGTTACTATTACTCCTGATAAGCTAGCAGCCTTGTTAAATTCTTCAGCCTGCCTTCCAGCAACCTGTCCTGTGTCCGCACCTATGACTAATATACGCTCATCTGGTTTAAAGACCTCAGCAACGCCTTTTAGCTCACGTATCAAATTTATATCAAGTGCGCTCCTTCCGCTCGTATCGCAAATTATAACCTTTCTATCCTTGTATTTTAGCAAAGCTTCTTTGATTATCTTTTTAGGATCACTTTCATTTTTCATGCCAAAAAATGTGACATTAGCATTTTTTGCTAATGTTTCAAGCTGTTCATATGCTGCAGGCCTTGATACATCACAGCAAATAAGCAGTGCGCTAAGCCCCCTGTCCTGATAATATTTTGCAAGCTTAGCAGAGCTTGTAGTTTTTCCAGAGCCATAAAGCCCCATCATAAGTATGCGTTTTGGCTTTAGTTCTATCGTATAACTATTACCCATCAACTCTACAAGCCCGTTATAAACAAGATTTGTTATATAATCTTTTGCAAGTACGCCTGCTGGAGGGTTGCTGTTTAGTGCCTTTTCTTCAATCTCCTTAGTAAATTTAAGGACTAATTTAACCTCAACATCTGAGCTAAGCAGTGCTTTTTGTAGTTCTTTTGTGAACTCCTTTATGACTTTTGCATCTATTATAGTGGCTCCTTTAAGTTTTGCAATCGCATGCCTAAGCCCTTCACCTAAATCCATAAACCATCAACAGACATCTATTTTTCATATATTTATAACTTATTGGAATATATGGGCAAATAGCATTTTGCATGTTAAAAAGCACATATATATAAAAATTAAAATGAGAGTAATATCTGTTAATATGGAATTAGTAATAACACAATCAAATCTAACGCTTTTTGGAGGAGCTGAGCGCGTTCTGTTAAAGATAGCAGCTCATTATGATGCAAAAATATATACGCTAGAGTACAATCCAAATACTACTTTTGAGGAATTTAAAAATCTAAATGTAATAAAATTGAAATCTAATCCAATATCAAATATGCTGCCATATGGGCGCATAAAGCAAGGGATTAATTATGGTCTTGGATTTTATAATATGAAGATAAAGGATGATTATGATGTAATAAATGCGCACATGGCTCCAAGTCATTGGATACGTAATAAGAATGAGCGCGTTCTGTGGTATTGCCATACGCCGCTTAGGGATATTTACGATCTTTATAAGTATAGACTGTCGATGAAACGGCCCCATCAAAAGCCTATATATATAATTGGTGCAAGAGCGGTGCGTATGATAGATAAAAGTGTAACAAAAAAAATAGATTTCATATTTACAAATAGCCTAAATACCCAATCAAGGGTTAAAGAGTACTACAAAAGGGATGATTCAGAAGTTTTATATGCGGGAATAGATGCAAAAAAATATAAAAATAATGGGGATGATAAATTCTTTTTTTATCCTTCCAGAATATCTCCTAATAAAAGGCAGGAATTTGCTATTGCTGCATTTAAACTGTTTTCAAAAAAAATAAAAAATTATAAACTAATAATAGCTGGTGGGTTATCAAAGGATGGCGCATTCCAGAATTATTATGATTTAATTAAAGAGCTATCAAAGGATAATAAAAATATAAAAATAGCTACAAATATAAGCGAATTGGAATACAATGATTTGCTCTCGCGCTGTACTGCTGTGTTATTTCCTCCTATAAACGAAGATTACGGCCTTGTTCCACTAGAGGCTATGGCATCGGGAAAGCCTGTTATAGCGATAAATGAGGGCGGACCAAAGGAGACGATAATAAATAAAAAGAGTGGATTTTTGGTAAATACTATAGAGGAGATGGCAGAACGTATGGCCTATATATCTGAAAATCCATCAATTGCAATTGAAATGGGAAAAATAGGGAAAAAACATGTTACCGAAAAATTTTCATGGGAACTGTTCTTTGAAAAATTTGATAGGCGCGCAAGGCAAATATCAAAAGGCAAAAGCAGAATCTAAGCAATAAAATATGTTATATCTAGGTATGAGGCACACTAAAAATCATTTTGGCGTTACTTCAAGTACATATTTTGATATTACATTTGCCGCATACTCTAAGGCGCGTTCAACATTTGCTTTTGTATTGGTTCCAGTGCATATCATCTTTCCATTCTTAAAAAGTATTATGCTTGCCTTTGGTTCAGCTATCTTAAATATGGCTCCAGGAAACTGTTCTGGCTCATAATCTATTGCTTTTACATTTTTTGATAATGCGTACAAATCTATAACAGCATGAAGTTCAGCACTGACTACAATATTCTCTATCCTTATTGTAGGTCGTAATATTTTGCCACTATGTGTTTCCTTTGGATTTTTACCAGAAGACGTCAAATCACCACATTTAGTATAGTTATATAAGGTTTATAAATATATGTTAATTTTAACTAATATAATTAAGGAGCATATTGGCATATATAAAAATTTAAAACGGCATATTTTATGAATAAAACTGTACATATAATAGGCGGAGGAAGCGCGGGCCTTATACTAGGCAAGGAGTTATCTTTAATGGGTATAAAAAATATTATATACGATTCAAAAAGAAAAATATCAGATAATTCGGCTAAGGCATCCGGAGTGCTATCAAAAAGCGGTTTGGGTGCGTTGGGCATTGATTATAAAGATGCGATTGTAAATGAGTTAATCGGTGCAGATATATATGGAAGATCAGAATCCATGCGCGTCAAATCAAATTCAACAATGGCATATGTTTTGGATAGAGGAAGATTAGCAGAGCTATTATATGAAAATGCAATAGCGAGCGGCTCAGAAATAATTCTTGGCAAACGCCTTTCAAAAACTGAAATATTATCATTAAACAATGGATCTGATATAATTGTGGGGGCTGATGGCGCGATATCTAATGTTGCAAGCGCGTATAAATTCCCAGAAATTAAACATTATGTGCTTACATATAAGGCTGAATATTCAAATGCAAATATATTAGATAAAAATATGGTTAGCTTGCATTTTAACAATAGCATATTAAAGAGCTTTTTTGGGTGGACGATTCCTTATTCTAAAAGCAGTATAGAGGTAGGTATTGGAATATTTTCTAATAATAAAACAAGTTCAAAGAATGCGTTTGCAAAGTTTATAGCAACAGAGCGCATAAAGGATATATTGAAAGGGTCTAAATTAAACGGCGCGTATGCAAGTGTTATACCATTATCAACTAGAAGGAAAACAGTAAATGGGAATGTGCTTTTAGTTGGTGATGCTGCAGGGCAGGTTAAGGCAACAACAGGCGGCGGCATAATCTTTGGAGGTATTTGCGCAAGAATTGCTGCAAAATCAATATATGAGCATATTAAGTATTCCATGCCTTTATCCAATTATGAATATGAGTGGCGCAAAATAAATGGGCGGGATTTAACAATGCATAGGTTTTTTCATAAATATTACTCTATTTTAGGGAATACTACAATGGATATCAACATAAAAATGGCAAAAGCTTTGGGATTTGATGGTTTTTTTAGCAAGTATGGAGATATGGATAGGCCTACAAAGATGCTCAAAAGATTTTTTTTAAGGGGATTTTCAGAGTAGAAGTAGCGAACTTGAAGCTAACTGCGAGGCTATGATTAGCGGCGTTGGATATATGCCAAATACAATTATGAGGCTGAGAGCAACTAATATAACAAAGTAGCTGTATTTGTCTATAAATATTTTGTTCTTATTGCTTGATTTGAATATAATAGAGATAATTCGCCCATAATAATATACTGATATAACGCTATTTATCAGGCCCATAATTGCTAATATAACTATATTTGCATTTATTGCGCTTGCAAAGAGGAGAAATTTACCGTAAAAACCCATAAGCCCAGGAATGCCTATCATAGATAATATGAATATAGTCAAAGAGAATCCCAAAAATCCGTTTCTGTACATTAGTCCAGAATAATCATTAAGTGTTTTTATATTTCTGAACTCCAGCAGCATTACTATTGCAAACGTTCCAATTATCATAAAAGAATGTGCAATAATTTGGAATATGCTTGCCTCAAATCCAAACTGCGATGCGGTGGCAATTCCTATTAATATATAACCGGATTGAGATATCGCAGAGTATGCAAACATACGTTTTATATTTGTCTGTATCAATGCCATTATATTTCCGAAAAACATTGTGAATATTGCAATGATGCTAAAGAATTCAGAGAATATGTACCAGTATCTTACAAAAACAATACCAAATACTACTATTATTGCTACAAATGCAACCTTTTTGTTTATGCCAGATAACATTGCGGTTATATTGCCTTGCACCTCCTCATAGATGTCTGGTATCCATAAATTAAATGGAAATGCGCCTACCTCAAATAACAGGCCTACTCCAAACAATAGCAACGAAAATAGAAGTATGTAATTTAAAGGGCCAGAGCTTATTATCGCAGTTATTGCAAATGTACTATCATAAGGTATTATAAGCGCCAATGCTACTGTTAATATCGCAATAGCGCTTCCGCTTAATATAAATAATTTTATTGCCGCTTCTATCGAATCGCGCTTTTCGAATAAGACCATAAATATTGATCCTATAGAAACCATTTCAATGCCAATTATTGTTATTATTAATGATGTTGAAGTAGATACGGCAATCGCGCCAAAATATACCATGCTAATTAATAGTGAAACATAATTAAATTTCATTGAATGTTTGTATGTCAATATGATTATTAATAAAAACAGAAGGGAAAAAAGTCCTATAAACAGCGCAGAGAAACTATATATTGTAAATACACTAAATGCTATAGTCTGCCCGCCTGTTACGAAGAATAATATTGCAAATATTAAATTCATTATGAGCAATACTACTTGCACTATGAATGCGGACTCTTTTTTTCTATGTAGTATTGCAAGTGCTCCTGATACTATAAGTATCATTGGTATTAAAATAAGCATATACATAAGGTTAAAATTTATCATTATATTCAACTTGCACTAAATATACTAAGTATTATTGATGGAAACACTCCAATAAAAATTATTGCAGCAATTATTATTATATATGCAAAAATTCTATCGCTCTCAAGTCCTCTTATTGCAAGCGTTGGTTCTTTTGAGTTAAGCACTGATTTAGAAATAATTCTATAAAGATATGCCGCAACTATCATTATTGTAACTATTGGAATTAATGCCAATATACCAAACGATTCAAATCCTGAAGTAAATATCAATATATCAGCTATAAAAATTCCGGTTAACGGCAGTCCTGTTGCTGCAAAAACTCCGAATATAAACGCATATGCTGTTGATGCTGAGTTTTTCACGATTGCTTTAATGTTGTCAACGCTTCTAGATCCGTACATCTGCTCTATTGTTCCTGCTGCAAGGAATAATAGGGCAATGGATAGGCCATATGCAAACATCCCATATATTGCGCCGTAATATCCTGTAGTGTTTCCAGATGTTATACCTATCATTATTATAGCGCTTTCGACCATACCGGTGTATGCTAACAATACTTTTATATCTCTACTCTTTATCGCAACAAAAACCGAATAGAATGCTGATATTATTGCAATTATTAAGATGCTAATGCGCATGCTCTGGGTCGTATTAAACATTACAAATAACATAAATATTCCATAAAGTCCGTATTTTGATAATATCCCTGATATAACTACAGATCCGCTTGTTGGCGCCTCAGCATATGCGCTCCCAACCCACGAATGGAATGGAAATAATGGTATTTTTATCATAAAGGCTACAAACATGATTGCAAATATAACAGAGCCTATGGCGTAAGGGATTGTTGCGCTATTTGCTATTATCGTATCTATATTGAGCGAATGCGCCGGTGTATATAGATAGATAAGTATTATGCCTAAAAGTAACAATGAGCTTGAAACTATAGAATACATAAGGAATCTCATTGATGCATTATTGCCTTCGGATGATCCAAATATGTTAATTAGCATAAACACCGTTATTATGCCCATCTCCCAGAACATAAAAAACAATAACAAATTATAAGATAAAAATAATCCTATTGAGGATAATTGGAATAGCATTATTAGAAATGAAAGTCCTCGCTCTCTTTCTAAAATTGGTCTTATTGATAATAGCGCTGCAATAGATATTATCGAGGTCATAAGCATAAGTATCATAGATATGGGAGTTACGGTAAATAGCACACGCGTATTTAACTCTGGTATATACGCTAATGATTCGCTATATGGAAGTATGTTGTATACTAGTAAATTGAATATCATGTGCAATATTATTGCGAATATGACACCAGAAAATATTAGCGCTGTTCTTCTGCATAACGCTCTAGGGCTAATAGGTACGAGCGCAATTCCCGCAGCGAGCATTGCAAACAATATCAAAATAATGTATATCATCTAAAAAACACCAAAAACAACAAAGCTAAAAATTATTATAAGAAATACGAATCCTATCAGTGCCACAATGTAATAATCATTTACATTGCCATTAACTATCTTTCTTGTCCGCATGCCAAATTTATAAATATACATTCCCGATGATTGGAATGTTTTTAATATCGAATAATCTATTGTGTTAAAAAAATCACTAAGATAAACAAACGCATTTCCAAAAATACTGTAAAATTTATTTATTAAAGTGCTGTTATACGCGGCTTTGTAGAGTATGTTATTTTTACTAATTTTGATTTTAGTGTTGCTCATGAAAAATACATATGCAATTAGAATGCCAATTGCTATTACTATGCTATCAATTACATATGCAAACAGATTGCCAAACATGTTATATGTGTTAAATACGCCTCCAAGAAATAGCAGCGTAATTGGTGCAAGTAATGCAAGAATTGTAGTTATTATTATTGGAGCTTTCATTAAATTGGATGTATTCTTATATTTATTATAACGTAGTTTTGAAGCACCTTTGTTTTTTAGTGGTATAAACATCCATCTGAATATATATGTGCTTGATAATAGTTCAATTGCTAGCAACATAATGTAAAGAATTATGTTATTTGATGAGGTGCTGATCATTGATTTGGCAAAGAATGATCCGAATGGAATAATGCCGGCAAGAGAAATAACGCCGATTATTGTGGTTATACGTATTATTCTATTATCTTTAAGCCCATGTATCTTGTAGATATCAGAATTGTCATTATTTGCATTCATCATAACGCCGCTATTCATGAAAAGAAGCGCTTTGTAAAATGTCTGTACGATAAAGAGCAGCATTGCCGCAAATATATTAAAAAGCCCTAGAGCAATAAACATTAATGCTAAATCCTCCATAGTAGAATAAGCAAGTATTCTTTTAATATGATGTTCTGAGAGTGCATTTGTAACTGCAATGATTGCTGTTATAACTCCCACGATAACAAATATGTAATTTAGGCCTAACGATTCATATATTGGCAAAAGCAATGCAATTAAAAATACCCCTGCTTTTACCATGGTGGAAGAATGAAGAAATGCGGAAACGGGTGTTGGGGCTTCCATGGCATCAGCTAGCCACTCATTGAATGGGAATTGTGCTGATTTTGTAAATGCTGCAATCATTATTAGTATCATAGGTAAATAAAGTAGGCTCTTGTTTGTGGTGTTTATAAGGCCGGATATCTCTGTTGTGCCGAATGTCGCAAAAATTATTATTATGGCTGACAAAAATAATATGTCACCAATTACTATTGTTGTTATTGATCGGCGCGCCGCTTCTTGCGCCTCCTCCCTATCATACCAGAATCCTATAAGCATGTAACTTGTTATGCCTAAAATTTCCCATGCGATAAATATCGTTATTAAATTTTCAGAGATCGCAAAAAGCATCATGGCGCTCGCAAATATTAGCATTTCAATGTAAAAGCGCCTGATCCCATAACTCTTTCCTTTAAAATATCCTATTGAATATATCACAATAATGGGTGTCATGATGGCTACAAGCAAAAGCAGTATAATATTTAATAAATAAGTGGCAAATGATATGCCAAAAGAGTAGCTTATAAGATTGAACCATTTATACTGCTCTAAAATATTTCTATCAAAGATTGCAATATAGATAGAGAGTAAAAGCGATGCAATGCTGCCAATTGCGGCAGAAAGCTTAACAATGGTCTCATTTTTGAATAATACTATTAAGAGCGTTGCAATCAGCATTGGAAATAAAACAGTAGCTATTATCATAGTTTAACCTTTGTATTTTGATAATTTTGAGACATCTAATCCATTACCAGATTTTACAAGATATCTATACAGCGCTATTGCTGCAATTAGTTCAACTGATGCAATGCTCCATATTGAAATGAGCAGTAATATTATATCACCTCCGTAAGATGAATAAAGCGTCAATCCTATAAGTGATGCTGCTATTATTATTAGTTCTATTGAAAACATTATGACTAAAAAATTTTTGCTTGTAGCAATACCGCTTATGCCTGCAGCAAGAATTGCAAATCCTATAATTATCATATATAGTACTATCATTCTAGCAACCCTGGCATTTTCATTATTATTATTGCACCCAATGCACTTGTAAAAAGCATAATCACAATTACATAAAATATGCTAACATTAAAAGTAACATAATTAAGCATGCTCGTAACGTCAAAAGAATAATTTATAGTATTACTTGAAATATACCCCTTTTGCACTAAAGGATATGCGATTGCTATGAATATTAATATGGAGAGCAGTGCGAGCGCAGGCATATTTGTTCCGTTAAATGATGGTTTTTTAATAGGCGCAACACTCACAAATATATATGTCGCAATGCCCCCAACCATTATCATAAGTTGTATTACTGCAAGCAATTGCTGGTTTAGTACCAAAAATGTTATTGCATTCATAAAAAATATTATTGCAAGAAAGAGTGCCGCATGCATCATCTCCTTTGAGTTGAACATAGCAACTATTAGAAATATATCTATTATGCCAATCAAAAATGAGATAATCAAGTCAAACATATGCTCACTCCATATCCTCTGGTCTTAACGCATAATCGCGCCTATCATATCTTTCATAATCGTAACTTTTTGTCAATATAAGACATTTGGGCGGGCAGACCTCCTCACATAATGCGCAGAATAGGCAGCGCTCTAAATTAACTAGCGGCATCTTTTTTGTTCCTCTGTCAGTTTCGGTATCAACCATAGTTATGGTCTGATTAGGGCAGATGCGCTCACAGGCGCTGCAGCTAATGCATGTTTTCATATCCAGTTTGTGTATGCCCCTATAATTATCCTCAATCATCTCCCTTTTTTCAGGATATTCAAGTGTTGTAGGATTGTTTATAATGGCATCAACGGATTTAATGAATGATTTTATTATTGTCATTAATGCAACCCACATCTATAATTGCATGTTGTGTTTTTAAGGTTTGTCCTTTTATTTTTTATTTAGCTATAATATATAAATAAAATAAACCATATTCAAATAAAAATCTAATATAGTGCCTCTTTAATGTGCCAATTATTTTTATGCCACTTCTGATATTTTTATTTATGCTATATACGAACAATGTTATCTTATAAAATCTTTAAGGAAAATGCAAAATTCCGCTTTTATAAATGCCACAGCGGCAACAGGAATATTTTTATATCTTTCTTTGCTATATTTCCATAGTGATTACATGATAAAGAGAGGATTTAAATTACAATCCGCTATGGAATACCTTATGACCTATGGTTGGGCGATCTTGATAATAGCAGTAGTGTTGGGAATACTGTTCCTTCTTGGAGTGTTTAATGGAACTGCATTGCTTGGAAACCACTGCCTTACGGAAGTCGGATTCAGCTGTCAGTCAGCGACATTCGGCACATCTGGAATGCTTAATATGACAATCGGTCAGGGAACTGGTCAGACTATTTATATACACGCGCTCGCATGTTCATCATCTGCATCAAGCACTGGATACCCACAATATGGATTAACTGGAGTTACTGCAAATGTGCTTGGAGCAACAGGTAATATGGGAACTGGAACTACAGTTGATGGTTATTACGTTACAAACACTACACACCCTACAACATTATATGAGACAATTAATGGGGCAACTGTCAATTCACTTCAGAGTTCATCACCGATACCAATAACATCAGGATCACAATTTATTGTGAATCTCCCATGCTTTAATGGTCAGTCGGCAGCTAATGGGAACAATATAGCAGGACTTCCATTGGGTCAGGCATTTACTGGACAGGTGTGGATAAACTATTCATTAACACCAACAGCAAGCAACCCAATAGTACAGCAGCTTACAACACAGTTGACAGAGAAGGCATCCTAATCTTAGGATCCCTTTTTTCTTTTTCTTATTCTTTTTAATTTTTCGTTAATTGAATTTTCTATAATTCTACAGTCCTATTTATGAACTCTTTTATATGTTAAACTTTATTTTGATGAATATATTTTCAATTGTATTTATTGATTTTATTGGTATTTGCTTTACTGCTTAAATTGGAATTTAGAACATATGTTGAACGCATGATATGATACTTCCATTAATCTATTATTATCGGCAATAAAAGAAAAGTATATAAATTATTTTCTTTTAATAGAATATGTGAAAGGTGACCTAAATGGTAAAATTCGTAATAGCAAAACAGTTGGTTGGAAAAAAGGTAATAAGTACAAGTGGTTATGACCTGGGAAAATTTGTCGACGCAGAGTTGAACAAGGTTACAGGAAAGATAACACACATAATGGTGGAGGCCAGCGTGGATAGCGCATTTGCAAGTAAGATGGCAGAGAACGGCTATCTCAGAGTTCCATATAACGCTGTTACATCTGTTGCAGATTACATAATGATAGATACTAAAAACATGAGCACATAAGCTCATGTACTATTTTTAAACGTGGCATTATGATAATGTGTGGTGGAGATGAGGCAGGGCGCGGCGCTCTGGTAGGGCCTCTTGTCATCGCACTTGTCTCTATGAAAAAAAGTATGATATATAAGCTTCCAGAGTTGGGAGTTCGCGATTCGAAACTACTTAGCAGTAAGAGGCGTGAACAGTTATATGATTCCATAATGGATATTGCAGAAGAGGTAAATATAGGTAAGATAACACCAGGAGAGATAAATGACGCTATGCGCAGCAATATCTCTCTTAATGAACTAGAGGCGATACATTTTGCAAGATTATTTGATAAATCAAAAATACCAATAGACGCATTATACTTAGACTCTCCTGATGTGATACAAGAAAAGTTTGGCATACGCATAAACATGCTTAGTGTAAAACCAACATTAATATTAGGTATGAAACGTAGTGGAGCGCAGCAAAAGAGCACAAAGGTAATATCAGAGCATAAAGCTGATTCAAGATATCCTGTAGTATCTGCAGCAAGTATAATTGCAAAGGTGGAGCGTGATAAGGAGATAAGAAAATTAAGCAAGTCTCTAAAAATAGATATAGGTTCTGGGTATCCATCTGATTATAAGACAATAGATTCTATACGAAATAACATAAAAAATGAGAATTTAAATAAGTACGTGCGTGCATATTGGAAGACAATAGATAATATAAAACAGACAAAACTCTTTGATTTGCACCAAGACGATTAAATAAAATATAATATATAAACTATAACTGCTATACTTATTCTAAGTGGATCTGTGGCGTAACTTGGATAGCGCACCAGGCTTCGGACCTGGTGGTTGCGGGTTCAAAATCAAAAGGATGAAAATCCCGCCAGATCCGCTTATTTAAAATCTTTATTGCTTAGTGGATTGACCCTCTTCTTGTATTTTTATCTGGCTTATGCCTAGTGGTGGTATAAGTCCAAGCGAATATGCTACAAGTGTACCAGTAGCACTGCATCTAAAGTTCAACCCATTCATTACCTCTTCGGCAATATCTGTTGGGAGTATCTTCTTTTCATCCCATACTTTCATAATATTAGACATCTTTTCTTTAGTATCCTTTATTTCAACAATTCCAGCAAGCTTCATCTGCCCTACGCTCTTTTGGCTTTTTGTATCGCTGTCATAATACTCTGCGATAAAGCTATAGCTTACAGTAACCTTCTCATGCTCAGATTTTACATCTTCGATATTCACATTTATTCTTGGGAAGCGCTGCTTTGCTAATGACTCTGGGGACTCTATTTTTCCTTCTACACTCTGTATGGTAAATCCTGTTATCATATAAATCACAGTTTTAACGATATTAATATTTAAAAAATAGTTATATATACCTGTTGGGCTTTTTTGGGACAAAAATAATCATATAATCATTTTTATGATAAAAAACAAAACTATTTATTCATTTTAATAGATAAGTTAATGCTGTGTTATAATGCGTTTGCAATTATTCGTATTGGCATCTATTCTATCTATGCTACTATTAGCTGGGGTTAGCAGCGCAACATATACCATAACGAACATAAATACCACTGTATATATAAATGCTAATGCATCAGCGCATGTTACAGAAATGATAACATTCGTAATGAATAACGACTCCATATCAAATTATAATTTGGATAGATCTGGGGTTAATTTAACATTGAGCAATTGGGAGTATATCGTGGGCCCTGATGTAGTTCCCCATATAATAAATCAGAAGATGGGTATATATAATTTTAATCTGCTGCCAGGTCCCGTAGTGACGACTTACTACGGCGGCGTTGCTACAATATATATGAATTATTATGTGAAGAATGTTACATCAATAAATCAGACAGGGCCAAGAACCTATCTATATAAGTTTAATTCAAGTGTTTTAAACTTCCAGCATGGGTCTGGCGGCGTTGTTTTGGGACCGCATACACGCTTAAATATTGTAATTCCAAGCGGCTCATCTATACTATCTATATACCCCCTGCCAGATGTACCATCGAATCTAGTGTTAAATTCTACAAATACTACGGAAGTATCATGGTATGATGGAGAGCCGTTATATAATTTTAAGCTAATATATAGTTCAAAAGAAAGCCTTATATCAGAAGTGAGCAATTTTTTTATGGATATATATAATGCTCTTGGTGTTTTTGCGTATTTGATAATAATCTTTGCTGTTATAATATTTATATTATATACATATTATAAGGTACACTAGACGGTGCAATTTTTGTCTGATAAAACTAGAATTTTGGATTTCTTGAAGCACAGTGGAGATTCTACGCTAGAATCTATTGCAAAAAATTTAAACATCAAGATAAATACCTTAATAGAGCTGCTTAAAAATATGGAAGTAGAAAAGCAGATAAATATAACCTATATAGATGCGCTTAAAGTGGAGATTACAAAAGAGGGTAAAATTGATATACACGAGGGATTTCCCGAAGAAAAACTTTTAAATGAAGCAAAAAAATCTAAGCTTCATATATCAAATGTTGATGGTATAGCCCTTGGTTGGGCAAAGAGAAATGGGTGGATATCAATAATTGATAACCATATAAAAATCACAGAAAAAGGAGAACACGTAGAATCGGAGGGGTATAAACTTAAAGAGGTATTGACAAAATTAAATAAGGAGGATATATCAACTAAGGAGTTATCAGAATTACCTACCGATATATTAAAGATATTAGAGAGCAGAAATCTTATAGTGATAAAAAAGAGCAGAATGCCAGATACAATTTCTATAAATGATAAATCTAATTCTAATATCAATGAAATAAGTCAGCTTACGCGTTCAATGATAAAAGAACGCTTGTGGGAAGGGGCTCAATTTAAACGTTATGATATAAATGCAGGCTCTGACATCACATATCCAGCACGTATGCACCCAATGCGAATTTTTTTAAATAGAATTGCATCAATATGGGTGTCTATGGGGTTTACTGAGGTAAAAGGTCCTATAATAGAGCCTGCTTTTTGGAATTTTGATACATTATTCATACCACAGGATCATCCATCCCGCGATACACAGGATACATTCTTTTTATCAAATCCAAAAGATCTTGATATAACAGATATTGAATTAATGTCAAAATTTAAAAAGGAGCATAAGCGTTATTGGAAATATGAGATGAGTGAAAAAATATCTGGTATGGGGGTTTTAAGGACGCAGACGACGAGTGTTTCGGCTAGGCAGATGCGCATTATAGGCAAGTCAAAAGATCATGAATATCCAATAAAGCTCTTTTCAATAGGTAAGGTTTTCAGAAATGAGAGTATAGATTATAAGCACCTAGCTGAATTTTATCAGCTTGAGGGCCTTGTTGTTGGACCAAGTTTAAGCCTTGCGCATCTTATATGGATAATAAAGGAATTTGCCACAAATATAGGCATTGATATAAAAATAAGACCTTCCTCATTCGCATTTGTAGAACCGGGACTTGAGGTGTATTTTTACAGCGAGCGCCATAAAACAAATATAGAGTTGTGTGGAGGTGGCATAATACGAAAGGAAATTACCAATAGCATGGGTATAAAAAAGCCCGTGTTGGCATGGGGGATGGGGCTTGACCGTGCTATAATGGATGAGCTTAAATTAGATTCGATAACAGAGTTATATAAAAATCAATTAGGATGGCTTAGAAGTGTGCCAGATATAAATGGTGGTCTTAATGTCTAATGTACTATTTGATATTAAGGATTTTGAACGAATGGGCATAGATGTAAAAATGTTAGATAGCACGCTAACAGATCTTGGCATGGAATTAGAATCTGTAAAAGATGGCGTGGTTGAAATAAGTATAACTCCAAATAGGCCAGATATGCTGGATTTTATTGGAATTATGCGCGCAATAGAATACATGCATAGAAAGCGCTATCCAAAGGAGAATCACTATATTGCAAGTTCGCAGGTAGCAAAAACCATAACGGTGTCAGAGAGTGTATCAACTATACGCCCTTATATAAGTGCAATAGTTGCAAGAAATGTAAATTTATCTGACAACATATTAAAGTATTTAATAAATTTTACAGAAAAAATATGCGATACCTACGGGAGAAAGCGAAAAAAGATTGCAATAGGCCTTCATGATCTAAATAAAATATCTGGGGATCTCGCATATGATGCAACGGATAACGGCTTTATGGTCCCATTAAATGAGGAGGCAAAAAGAAGCTTTGCTGACATAATAAAGAGTTCTGATATGGGCATTAAATATGGGGACATAATAAAGAACAAGGAGGGCTTAATACCATATCTATCTGATGAGAAGAATGTTATTGCAATAATACCAATACTAAATTCAAATAATACAAAGGTTACTTCGTCAACAAAAGATCTTTTTGTAGATATTACTGGAATGTCTCAGGATGCAATAGATGCGATAGCTGATATACTCTCATGTTCGTTTATTGATATGGGTGCTATAATAGAACAATGTAAAATTGTATATAAAAAGTCAAATATTATTGTGCCGTCACTGAAAATGCGCGAGATAACAATAAAGCGCTTTAGAATAGACGAGACTATAGGTGTAAAATTTGAGACGAGAGAGGCCATATCTTTTATAGAGCGGCTTGGCTATAATGGCGCGGTATACGGAACATCGCTTATTGCAAAAGTGCCTCCCTATCGCATAGATGTGTTAAACGATCAGGATGTTATAGAAGATATAGCAATAGGTTTTGGTTATAACAAAATAGAACCGTTAAAAATATTGAGCCCAAAACAGGGGCTGTTTAATGATATGACGCTATATACAAATAAAGTGGCGATGCTGATGGTAGGGTTGGGTTTTATGGAGTGCTCAAATAACTATCTGACATCTGAGAATGTAAATTTTGACATGGTAAATATAACAAAAATTGAGCGCAGCTCGGTTGTTAGCATCGAATATTCAAAGAGCCCATCAATAAATATGCTGCGTACGCATATATTGCCAAATCTGCTTCAAAATCTATCAATATCTGCGCATGAGGCTATGCCCCAGAGAATGTTTGAAATTGGAAGCGTATTCATGGCGCAGCGCAGAAATTTCAAAGAGAGTCTGCACCTCTCCTTTGTAGTGGAGCACTCAAAATCAAATTTTTCTGAGATAAAGTCGAACGTGCTGGCAATTTTAAATATGCTTAATATAAAATATGAATTAAAAATGCTTTTAGACCCCACATTTATAGAGGGTAGATGCGCGGCAATATATAGCGGAAATAAAATGATAGGAAAGTTTGGCGAGCTGCACCCTAGCGTGCTATTAAATTTTTCATTAGAGGAGCCTGCAGCTAGCGCCGAGATATGCTTAGTTGATGATGTAAAATACGATTCAAGGCATCTAAAGGCTTAGATTGCAAAAATTTAATATAATCAATACAGTTCCGCTATTGTGCCTTATTTTGGGATGTTTTAAATATTATGAAAACTCCATAATTATTGGGTGTATATATGGTCGCACAAATGAGACTAGTTGCTAGCGCTGCATTTGACAATGCATCATCAAAGGATGAAACACCAAAAAGGCTGGAAGCGGCATTGGAATATGCAAGAAAGCGCAGTCTAGAAATTAATAAAAAAATTCTAAGGCAAAACATTCAAGAAAGAAATATAATAGACCATTATACTAAAAGGCACGCTTCAAGTTTTCAACATTTCAAGAAAAATGTGTTATATCCTGGGCTTTTTATAATATGTATGTCATTGCCCCCTGCATTTGCTGATCAGATGTTTGAATTAAATAAAATATTTAAAGCACATGATATGTCCTCACACGAACTTGGCTTAATTGGCATAGCAATAGGTGTGAGCACAATTGCAAATGGGGCCATTAATATATATTTTGAGAGGCGTTTGCATAAAGAATTAATAGAGCGCTTAAAATATATAAGAAATAACGATAAAAAAATAAGTATAAGAAGGGGCAATTAGTCCTTCTTATTGTTAAATATTTGTAGTCTTTTAAATATTCCCTTCTTTTTTACTGTGCTATCCTTTTGCTCTTTATTCATCACAACCTTCGCATTGTTATTAGGCGCCTTTTGCTCCAAATTTCCATACACCTCAGGATGCTGCTCCTCATATGCCTTCTGGAAATTCTTATGATTTTGGAATTTCTTTATCTTATACTCCTCCATTTTCTTCTCCCATTCTGGCTTCATCTTCTTCCATTGCTCCTTTGTGTATCCATACGGTGGATGTTCTCTTATGACCTTTGGGTTGAATGCATAATTGTAAAATTCTTTGTGGTAATCATAGTCAGATTCTACCATAGCGCTTCTATCTACATGTACCCCCTCTTTTTCCAAAAATTTTATCAATTCCTCAAGGCTCATCTTCTCGCGAATATTCTCTGCCGTGCTGGGGTTGTATATAACAGTTATCTTTTCGCGTGTATACTCAACAAATGCTTTTATAACAGGATCTAGTAACATAAGCCTATATTGCAGCCTTGCAGCATGCGGATGGTCTATCATATCCTCCTGTTTGACATTGTAGAACTCAACTTTTTTTATCATTTTATAAGGCAGCCTATATTTATGGCCATCCTCCTCTATATACATTTTTGAATCGTCTATCTTTTGGTCCTTTAGCTTTTGCAAGTCCTCTTGGTATCTGTTAACATTTGCCTGTTCCTCTCTTCGGTCCATTTATATCACGTTTATATAAAAATATGGCTATCGCGCTTATGCGATAACCTCATTTGCAAAATTTGCAACAGGTTTGCCTCCATTTACTGGCATTGCAAAATAATCTATCATGCGCCCGTATGTTTTCTTATATGCCTCTGTTGATTTGAGTGATTTTATATCGCGCACATACTTATCTGAGGCATAGCTCCAATTGCTATGATTCTTCTCCCATTCTGTTGCAGGTATACTATACTGCCTTTGTATTTTATCCCTATATACTTCAGGGAAAACATTGAATGTACAGAATGGTAGTACCTCTCCATCAGGTTGTGCATAGTGTATATCGCACTTTTCTACTCTTTTTATATCATATGTAGCCTCATCCTGGAAGTGCATCATACCTAAGAACAATGATTTCATCTGGAACTGACCCATAGATTCGAAATTATGCTTTGTTATTATAGACATAAATAATTTTCCAAAATTTACAGATTTTGGCTGATATTTCTTGTCTATAAACTTTCTGAATCCTACAATAGTCTTAAGTGCTATTAACCTCTTCTCAAGTTTGCTCTTGCCGTCCATCTCGTTTACAGAGTTCTGGATATGCTCCATCATGCCCTCAAGATCCAAGAATCTTGCTACTGGTATTACCTTATTATCAGTATCAAGGAAGAGATATGTTCCAGCGCCGCATGCAAAGTGTATTGATAGGTCATATTTGAATTCGCCAGAGAGCGCCTCTATGAATTTATTTATGCCTCCAATATATGGAACTGATGCCCAGTCCTCCTTTGCAATAGTGCCATTGGTCTGCTCCTCT
>JAJZDG010000006.1 GCA_021828705.1 Microcaldota archaeon
CTTCTGACGTTGTAGTTGCGTCTTCTGCACTTTTATCAGTACGTATGTTGCTATTTTCTATTATTCTTGGAAACCTTAGCGCATATCCAATATCTAAACCACTCTCATTTTTAGATTTCCCGCAGGTATGTGTCGGAGACTTTGTTATCTCATCCGCCCTCACAGTTATAACATATCTTGGCTCCACCCAAAAATCTGGAATTACTATTGAATCGACACGTGCGGGCTTATTTGCCAATTTTATTTTTCCAAGCAGATCGCTAAACATGCGCATATTATCTTCAGTAAATCCTGTACCTATCTTAGAGATTGATTCAAAGATATCGCGTTCTTTATTATATACAGCACATAGAAGCCCTCCAAATTTAAATTCGGCCCTACTGCCTCTGCCAAGAAAATAACCTATTATAACTAGATCTAACGTGTCCGACAGTATCCCTTTATAGCTCCGCTTCATTTTTATCCAGCTGAATTTTCTAGCCCCAGCCACATAGGTTGATTTAAGATCTTTTGCTACAATACCCTCAAGCCCATCCGCTATTGACTTGTCAAAAAAAAGCTCGAATTCTTTTGGTGATGAAGTTAAAATACGTTTTGTTGGTGTTATTATTTTTGTATTTAACATTTTTTCAATTATTGAGCGCCTCTTTGAATAAGGCTCATTTATTAAGCTTCGGCCATTTAAATATATTATATCAAAAGCAAATAAATGCAATGGAAGTTCTGTTGATTTTTCCTTTATACCGTGCTTTCTTTTCCGCTGTATGGTCTCTTGAAATGGAAGAAATTCATTAGTAACATCATTAAAGGCAAGCGCCTCACCTTCAAATATTATGGTATCAGATTTTATATCATTTATTACTGCTTCTTTTAAATCTGGAAACATATCTGTAGTCTCCTCTAGATTTCTAGAGTATATTTTTACCTTATTATTACTTTTGTGTATCTGGCACCTAAATCCATCATATTTTTGTTCAACAGAACATACACCACCCATACGTTCTATTATCTCCTCTGCGGTTGGAAGCCTTTCAGCAAGCTCTGGCCTTAGTGGTTTGAATAATGAAACATCAAATTTTTTTATCGATTCTATGCCATTTTTTGCAAGGCATTCGCCTACCTCCCCCATATCGCTGCATAGATTATAGGCATACTCCAAGCTCTGCTTTTCCTCCCTATTCCCTACATACGCAAGAGATAACGCTTCTAATATAGTATAATCGCCCACCCCGAGCCTTAACTCTCCAAGCACGTATCTAGTTATGTATTTTGCCTCAAGGTCTGTTGAGGATGCAATCAATTCGGCAATCATTTTTATTTTAAGATCTTTGCTACCCGGACCATTAGTATTTGCGATCTTATACATTTTATGATATATATCAGATACGTTATATCCATTATCTGACATCCTTTTTAGCTTTGTTTTTGATTTAAAATCAAATGCGACAATGCCTAAATCACCGCTTTTGTTATAGCTACTTTCAATTATATCCTTTTCATATCCTGTTGCTAGGCTTATAGCATCCTCCATTATTTTTTCCGCAACGCCAAACTCCAAACCTTCAAATGGTGGCAACAAAATACCCTGCGTTATATATATGACAAATTTTATCTCATCCTTACCAGTTATTTTAAACAGACTTGACAATATCTCCATCATCTTAAGCCTTGAGGATACAGACTCAAGTTCACTATAGTGCTCTGCGAGCGTTCTAAAGAGCATCATACCACAACATTAACATTAACTTTTATACGCCGGACAAGACGTAGAAGAATCAACCATCCAACTACAGAATGTATTTGAAGAACAGCTATTGCCGCCCAAATCAGAATTAGTGCTGGCATTCATTGACCCATAAGAGCATACAATGCCACTTGCGCCATATAATTTATTGTAATTGAAATTATTGCCTGAAGAATTTACAAGTTCCATTGCCGTAACACCGTAATACGGAACATTGTTATTTAATACCTGCTGGCCTATTACATGATTCAATAATATACCAGTCATATACGCAGTAACATTGTTATTTGATATGCTACCAGATGACACATTGCTCTCGGATATTCCATTATATAATCCCATTAATTTATTATTGTCTATATAAACATACTTTGAATTTGTTACATTTATTAGAACGCTATTTAATGGAGTGGAATCATTGCCAAATATTGTATTATTAGTTATCTTAACTGACGAGTGCATTGCCTTAATTGCATTGGTGAAACCTATAAGCACACAGTTACTTAACTGAACGTTTTGGGCTCTAACAAAAGCCATGAATGTCCCACCATTGGTTGCTATTATTGTATGTCCATTACAGTTCAAATTAGTGTTATTGGATTCGATTGTATAACATGTGCCTCCAAAAGGATAGATATAGTCTGATAACAAAGAGTATGTATTTGGGGATATAGATGTCGAACATGGCACATTGGGCGATAATTTTGAGAGCGCTGCAAGCCATAAGCAATTCTGCTTTGTTATGCCATAATCTATTCCATTGATTTGAGAGTTTATGCCACCAGCTTGCGTGCTGCATATATAATCAAAGTTCTGAGCTATAACGCTATTGTTGTATACCGTATTATTTACAGATGCCCCTTCAAGATATATGCCATCATATGTATTATTTGCTTTGTTGGAACTTACATCGTTGTACTTTGAATTATTAAGATATATAGCAGTCGCATTGCCCCTTCCATATTTTATAAGATTATTCGTAATATTTGCATATATAACATTGTTTATATATGCACCATAAGTACTTGGATTGCCCAATATATTTTTCTCTATTATCGGAGCATATATGTTACTTATATTAAGCGCAACGCTAGAGTCGTTTATTTTATCATTAATAATTGTTATATTCTTTGCCCCTATTTGGTTTATATATATACCAGAATTGAATCCGCTTATTGTACAATTTGTTATCGTAACATTATTTTCAGCATCTATGATTATACCATTTCTTAGATTATTTTGAGTTGATGAAATTATATGGTTATTGCAATTAAGAATTGTATTATTTTTATATATTATAAAGCAATTACCCCCTACATTTACGATATTAGAACCAAGCAGATATATACCAGAAGTCTTTATTGGGGCGCATAAGTTCTCATCATATTTAAATGGTGGTGTTACTGATAATTGCTGGTGGCAGCCACCTAAAACTGCCCAGAGCGCATCTGTTGTGCCGCATGCGGATTGTTGCATTAGATCGGATGATGCACCTGTTGTCTTATTTGAATTTGCGTATATGTCTATTAGCGAATTATTAAACGCAAACCCATTTGCAAACGATATATCCAAAGAATTGGATAGATATATTCCATATGTGTTATTTGATGATTTAAATTTATTTATAGTAGAAGATGGCGAATTGGTAAGGTAAATACCATAGTTATTAAATCGCGTTGTTATATTTGATATCAAACCACCATCAGATGTATACATTGAAAGTCCTGCTATTATGTTTCTTGAAAGGTTTGCATTTGTTATATTTGATGGGCTTGCGTTATAAAGGTAAATACCAGTATTAGAATGCAACACATTACAATTGGTAATAGTAACATTTGAGGCATTTTTAACCTCAATGCCTATAGTTGCATGTGTAACGTTATAGTTGTTACAATTTAACATAACATTGCTCGCATTGACATAGATACATGGTGTTTGAGTATATTGCACCAAAACGGACGCTGACATATTAATATTACCAGAAAGAACATAAAATCCAGGTCTTGATATTGTACCGCAAGTATTAACTATTTTCTTTAATTTTATACCAAGCGTATTATATTCATTATTATTTAGGCTGCACTCTAAGAAATTACAATTTGTGCTATTGTAACATATATTGCCTAACGCGCTATTATTGCCTTTAAGACCAGCAAGCGGGCTACAATAAAATGATTGTTCGGTATCTGTAATAGAATTATTTAGAAACATATTATTTATTGAATCTATTAAAAAGCCATAACTTGGATTGTACTGGAGTATATTATTTAATATATGATTGCCGGTTGAATTATTTGTTATACTCACAGAACCGCTATTGCTAACCGCCTTTGCAAATATATTATTCTGTATAATACCATAAGTACCATTCTCCAATCTCAAATTAGATATATAATTAGTTGAAATATTATTGTATTCTACTGCAACGCCCTTAGTATTATTTTCAATAATACCAAATGAGAAATGATTTATCTGACAATTTTGGACAGATACGTTATTAACATCGTTGATATATACACCAGTAGTGTACGGAGGCTTATTTATATAAGGACCTGAACCATTTATGAAATTTTGGTTGCATATGAAATTCACATTACTTGCTTTTATTAGTATACAGCTGCCAGAACTAATATTTGTATTGATGTTTTTGGATAGATAATAACTCCCGCTTGAATTTATCACGCTGCATGCATCTAATGCTTTCATATAACTAATTGTTGTAGTTGTTGAAATTGTTGAGGTGGATGTTGTTGTTGTCACAATCTTTGTGGTATGAAATACAAATCCATATAACAAAACAACGATTACCGCAGCGACTATTATTGGTAAAATCAATAATTTAATATTTATTTTATCAGGATCGCGTTGTACTCCAAATTTTATATCCTCAAGTTTTGGCCCACTAACCGAAGCGGCGTTATTTGTTGTATTACCATTAACTGGAATTTGATTTTGTGGAAGTGGATTATTTGGATTAACATTTGGATTAGGTTGTTGAGGCTGCTGAGGATTAGATTGAGGGATCTGCCCAGAACCATCCACAGGCGCTGATTGCTCATTATTCGGATTATTATTCTCTGGATACATCAAATATACCTAACATCAAATTAATAAAATAATATATTAATATGCAACACTGTATTTATTATTATTTGTACGTATATTCTATATAACTAACTTATTTATATTCTTTATTATGCCCCAGTAACTCAGTGGTAGAGTGCTTGTCCCGTATATCTTTAAGGGATAACAAGAAGCCGGGGGTTCAAATCCCTCCTGGGGCTTAAACCTTAGAGTTAGATTTAGCATTATGATGTCTAAAGATTTATAGATATAACTCTAAAAACGTCACCTTTTTATTTATTTGGAGTTAGTTTAAACTATGGATTGCCCATTTTGCCAAATTCAACAGGATAAAACTACAATATTGAATAATGGTAATCATGTTCGAGTTATATTAAGTAATCCTAGATTAATGAAGGGTCACCTTCTTATTACACCAAAACGGCATGTTGAAAAGTTATCAGAACTAAACCAAGAAGAAATAACGGAGCTAATTAATAAAACAATTGAGTTCCAAGAAAAAATATTAAACACGTTTGCAAAAGGTTGCGACATACGGCAAAATTATAGACCATTCCAAAAACAAAATAATCTTAAGGTTAATCATTTACATATACATTTACAACCTAGAGAATTAGAAGATGAATTATATAAAAAATGCCAAATAACTGAAGGAAAAATATTCACGGTTCTGACAGAAGATGAAAAAAGGGAGATTTTTGCCCTGTTTTCATAAAACCACAAAAAACGCCTTATTCACGTACACCAGCGTTTAAAATATTATTATATTAATTACTCCGTGTAATGAAAATCTCCGATAACTTGGACAGTAAGGTATGTACCAAATTTACTAAAATAGTTTTATAAAAATCATCTTTTTATTAACCCATAAAAAATTTCAAAACAGTTATGTAAAATGATGTTGCTATTTAAATCTTTTAATATAATATTTATCTATGCAAATAAAACAAATTATAAATAATCATGACAAAAAAATAGCTGATAATTTTGCCCATAATGAGTGGAAACGATTTAATAAGAAACTTGCATATGGTTGGAACACCAAAAAATACACATTTGTGATTTTAGAGGATAAACGCATTGTTGGGTATAGCAACATAAAAATAAACGGAGGGGCGGCATATCTATCCCAAATTATAGTTTCAAAAGAAATGAGAGGTAAGGGGATGGGAGATTTACTATTAAAAAAATTTGAGGCTATTGCAAAAAATAAAAAATGCCATATCGCGTATTTGGAAACAAGTGAAAAACATAAAGAAGCATTAAAATTTTATAAAAACCATGGATATAAAACAATCGCAAACCTAAAAAATAATAAATTCCATTTAACCTGGTATTTTCTTGGAAAAGAAATAATATAATAGTATAGGGAAAATGTTTTCTTCTTGTCGATCTTTTCTCAAGTTATTTCAATATGTTTATTGATCTGATTAAATATTTGCCCATTTTAAAATCGTTTAGTGATACTTAGGAAATTCTTCTTTCTGTTGTATTCACCCTCATCTGCTCCGGATTTTTTAATTTATCTCTTAAATTAAACAGCACCCTTTGAAGTTCTCTTGCGGTCTCTTGGGTTAGGGCAGGAAAGAAATTTGGGCTTTCAGCTTTATCTTCTTCGCTATCATTAGATGTAATAGGCGCATTCCCCATAGAAACAATTATCAGTGAGGATAATCCCAACAACCTATCTAGTAAGGTTCTAGTAAGTACTACATCAGCAACATTCTCTAATGGCACCGAATTTATACTATAGCCAAAGAACCCTCTTTTTCCTATAACTCTATGATTTGTAATCCAATACCAGGACTTGCCATATTGTATAATAGGTTTAAGAGATATTATAAGCACCAATAGAAGCACAAATGGCGGCAATAATAACAACAAAATTAAAAAATTGGTTATTATACTGCGCAATAAAATAAGAATTATTATAGATAAGATTGTAAAGGCTAAAATAGCCATATAACTGTTAAATGATCTCGTTACCATAAAACCAAAAAATTGTGGTTTTAGTTCACGTATTATTTCTTCATTATTATGAAGTTTAAATGGCAATTTCTCCAATAATTCTGATTTGGCATTAGGGCTACCAGAAGCATGGTCGCTTTTGTGCCTATCATCATGATATAGATCATTTATATTTTTCATAAAATCACATTATTTTTATAGATTATTTAAATCATATAGATATGCCAATTAATTTCAAAATTATAATCACCAATACAGCAGGCAATCCAAATATTGCTACGATAATTATGGTAATCAAATTATACAGTATACCTAAATCAAATATAGTATTCACTAGATATATGGCAATTAACCCTAATATACTATTTAAAATAAGACCTATGATAAGTTTGCCAAATTTAAATATTATAAAAATTATTAGCAAAATTACCAATATAGCAATTATTCCAAATTCAATTAAATTTAAATTTATAACGGGCAACATATAATCATCTCTTTTGTTTTTTTGAAACCATAAGCAAATTTAATATTACTAGCACCGCAACCGCAAATAGACCAAAAATTGCAACAAATATGAATACAAGTAAATCATATTTTATATCAAGACCAAAAATTGCATTTAAAAGAAATATCGCTATAAAACCGAGGATAGTATTCAACATAATTGAATATACTAATCCGCCACCATAAGGCAACACAAATAGTACTAAAACTGCTAAAATTACCACTATTAATAATCCTGTTCCATATTTTATTTTTATTTCCATATAAACCAATTATTTTAATTATAAATACTATACTGATCCTAGATATCTGTATTCTATAATAATGATATGGGACAACCCTTTGTCAAAATATTAATTGACTGCCACATACCAAGGGATTATCAATTACTTGCTGTTCTTAGTCTGGTTATTTCTTTTATTTGATTTTATTCTAGATGCACCACTCTGCCCCTGTCTACCCCGATTTCTAAAAATTCCTCTATTTTTAGATTCAAATAAACCAAAAGTATTACCTTCTGGATCTTTACCTATCGCAGTCCACCCTTGATTTTCAATTTCCTGCTTTCCAACAGCTATATGTCCACCAGCATTCTCTATTTCTGCCATTGATTCTTCTATGTCCGTAGTACTAAAGTAATTTACCGGTTTTTGCTCTTTGCTACCTCGTTTATACATTCCGCCACTAACACCTGGAGAATGTTTTGTTCCAGTATCTATGGTCCAGTATTGTAAATTCTTCAATGCTGAATTTTTAAACCTCCAACCAAATACCTCAGTATAAAATTGTCTTAATTTATTCAAGTCATTTGCAGGAATTTCAAAATGAGTAATTTCATTTATTTTTGTCATATTTTCACCATTATATATATGTATACCGTAGTATATAATACTTTGCTATTTTAAATAATACTTTAGTAAATTAAACTAATATAATTTTAAAAGAAGTAGACTTTAAAAAGTAAATAATTTTTAAAAGTAATGAATTTGTTAAAATTAGAATACTATAATAGTAGTATTTATTATCTAATAACTTATAATTAATTTACACTAAATTAATTTTAAAAGTTATATTATAGAATGTAAATACCTAAAAATAACACTATCAAAAGAAGCGTTAATATTAATAATAAATTATATAACAACTAAAATGACAGAATATGTTTGAATAGTTATAGATTATAATTAAATTTATTGACAATATAAATAAATTATAAACCAAAATATGCTTTCGTTTTTTTTCTAGTCATAAAATAGATAAGACCAATATTAAGAATTATATCACCGATTACCACGATATATGTACCTATGTATACTACCCCATATGCAATTGCATAACCTAGTGGCCCAATTATTGAACTGCTTATCAACACACCATTAGATAATTTTATGCTTATAGATGCAAACGTAATAAGATATAGTAATATATCGAATGCAGCAAATAGTATTGCAACGCCCCATGCCAACCTATAGCCTTTCCATATACCATAAGCAAGAAATAGGGGAACAAGCACAAGTATTAGCATTATAGCTCCCAATTGTACAAGGCTACTTGAGTTAAGTGCGCCAGAATGATATGTGCTAAACGCGCCTATTGTAAAAGGTATGAATATAAGACCACTTATAAGAAATCCCATACTAGTAAAAAATATTGCCAATGATTTTTGTTGACCCAAAATAAACACCTAAGTTTAATAAAAAACAACGAGGGTTTCCCCTTGTTGTTATTGATTTATGTTGTTGTTATCGGTTTTAACTTCTGTGAAGCCATATTACTTTCATCCTTTATACGCGCTCTATCCTCAATAGTTACACCTCCTGTTCTTTGTTCTTTTATCATAGCAGTAACTGCTTCTAAAGCTGTTGAGCCATGGTCTAGATAATGTGCCATCGTATCTACAGTATTTTTCGCTTCTTTACCGCAGATTTGACATATGTATGTTTTATTTTCTTTCATTTCGTTGCTCATATTTTCACCACTACATATATGTATACCTTAGTATATAATACTTTGCTATTTTAAATAATACTTTAGTAAATTAAACTAATATAATTTTAAAAGAAGTAGACTTTAAAATGTAAAGTATTATAAACTTATTTGTTTATACTATGTTATGGCAATTAGTAGAGGATTCATAGAAATTTTACAGATGGCAAATAGTGATGGCCCAAAACGTTTCAATGATTTTACCAAAATAGTAATTAAAAGAACCGCACTGAGCTCGGCAACTGTATCTAAAAGGCTTGATGAGCTTATAGCAATAAAGGCAATGGATCAGGTAATAACTAAATCTAAATTTAGAAGAGGTGTTATAACGTATAAAGTTACGGATAAAGGAAGGAGAATAATAAAACTTGCAATTGAACTACAGAATATGGTAGACTTTAAGGACAATACAGATTAAATTCTAGAGTTAAATTATTATTTATTGCAACGTTTTTTATATTTTATTTAAGATACTACTCTATTTTTAAGACGCTTATAATATTTGAACAATAGCTTATACGTTAAAAGGTAGTTATATGACAACAATATATCTTTTTAGACATGGGCAGACAACATACAACAAAAAGGGCATATTTACAGGATGGTCTGATGCGGATCTTACAGAAGAGGGCATTGCGGAATGCATACGTATACGAAAGGAATTAGATAGTGTAACACCGACAAAAGCTTATGCGTCTGATTTAAAACGTTCGCAAAAAACATTATATTTAGTGCTCGGGGACAAAAAACCGCAAATATTCATAGACAAACGCATAAAAGAGAGGAGTTATGGAGATTTGACTGGAAAGAACAAAGAGGAAATTGCAAAAAAATACCCCAAAGAGTACCCATTATGGCATAGATCGTATAATGTGCGCCCACCAAACGGAGAAAGTATAGAGGATGTTGAAAACCGTGTTCTTGAATTTATAAATGATATATTATTGAAATTAGATAAAAATGATATAGTTTTTATATCCGCGCATGGAAATTCGCTGCGCCCAATAAGAAGATATTTTGAAAAGATGAGTATTGAAGAAATGTGCAGCTTCGAGCATGTTCAGGGAAAAGTTTACAAATATGTATTATAATTGTTTAAGGTGTTTTTATGTCTAAAATTACAAAAATAATTGCAAGAAAAATAATAGATTCTAGGGGAAATCCAACAGTCGAAATAGACATTGAAGATAATAAGGCGTTTGGGCGTGCAGCTGCGCCAAGCGGAGCTAGCAAAGGCATGTTTGAGGTTAAGGACTATCCTAAAAATGACATAGATTTTGGCATAAAAAATTTTAATGCGAATATAGCTAATAAACTTGTAGGTATAGACGTATCAGATCAGAAAAATTTTGATAAGATATTGCACGATATGGATAAAACTGAGAATTTTTCTAATATCGGCGGTAATATTGCAATAGCCGCATCAATGGCTTTTGCAAAGCTTTCAGCAAAATCAGAAAACATTGAATTATATAGAAAATTATTTGGTTCTAATGGCAAGCCCATTATGCCATTCCCATTGGGAAACATAATAGGTGGAGGAAAACATGCAATTAATGGAACAGTAATGCAAGAATTTCTTTCAGTATCTTTTGGAAAAAATTATATCGCCTCTGCAATTGGTAATATATCAGTGCACAAACATGTAAGCAGCTTATTGAAAAATAAATTTCCGGAGTTATCTCTCGGACTAGGTGATGAAAAAGCATGGGTCGCCCCACTAACAGATATGCAAGCATTGGAAATATTATCAAGTGCAATAAATGATTCTGCAGCTAAAAGTAAAATAGAAATCAGTCTGGCAGTTGACATGGCGGCATCTGAATTTTTTGAAGATGGTAAATATATTTATAAGGATAAACGCCGTTCCGTAGATGAACAAATAGATTTTGTTTCTGAGCTTGCTGAAAAATTTAATATAAGAATTATAGAAGACCCATTAGACGAACAGGATTTTGAAGGATTCGCAAAGCTTACAAAAAAAATAGGTAAAAAAACATTAATAGTGGGAGATGACCTTTTTGTCACAAATAAAGCACGATTAGAGCGCGGAATAAAAATCGGTGCTGCAAATGCTATTTTAATAAAACCAAATCAGATAGGTACATTAACTGATATGATAGAAACTGTTACACTTGCAAAGAAACATAATTATGAATGTGTAATATCGCACAGAAGCGGAGAAACGGAAGATTCCACTATTGCGCACCTTGCTGTTGGCCTTGGCATAAAATATATTAAAACGGGGACAATAGGTGGAGAGAGAACTGCAAAGCATAATGAATTAATAAGAATTGAAGAGCACATTAATCTTTAATTATAGCACTCGTTCAAAAACCAAAAGTTATTTGCTGCCAAACGCAGCTATGGCGTTTGCCAATTCCTTATGTGACTGTGCATACTCATTAATGCCAACATTTTTCTCTATAGCCTCCCAAGCCTGCCTTATACTTCTTGCGCCAGACTCTGGGCCATCAGGATGACCAAATACACCTCTTCCAGGAACCATCGAAAAGTCCTTTGTGTTAAATGTATTATACATATTTTGAAGGCTTCCTGCCCAATCACTGCCTCCAGGAACTGGAAGTGAACTTTTTATATTACCCCATTTTGACAGACATATATTGACATTATCTTTTACTTCTTCGGTTGTTGTATTCATCCTATCTCCAAGACCCGGCATTATTATACCATCAAATCCACTAAGGCGCTGCAATTTAGTCATTACCTGAGTTGTAAGCCCAAAATTTGGATGCCTTGTATAAGGAGCTATAAAATCAAAATGTGAAAATATTGGTACTTTCGAATGCTTCGATAACATTCTTGCGGCTGAAAGACCAATAGTCATTGCATTAAGCATCACACTATTTCCGCCCAATTCTACGACCATGTCGTGGAGCTCTAATATTTTATCAACCTCATCAGTTATATTTGCTATAAATATCTTTTTCTCGCCAGTTTTATCTTCAGCTTTATGCATTAGATTTATAACAGCAGCAACACGCTCCTTTGTTGGGCTATATTTAACATCAGATAACATCTCATCATCCTTTGTTGCATCTATCCCACCCAAATACGCTTTATACGCAAGCTCTGCAAAGTCTTTAGGTTTTAAACCAATATTAGGTTTCACGACGCCACAAACCAAAGGTCTATCATAAACGTTAAGTATTTTCCTTATTCCGCCAAGGCCAAATCGCGGACCATTAAATTCGTTTGTATAGCTTTTCGGAAATTCAATGTCTAGCAATTTTATTGAATTTATACCAGGAGTAAAAAATGCGCCCTCGCCACATGCTGCAGTCATTAAATTTGGCAATTTTGTACCAAAATTTATTGTTGGGTGTGCTATTTTTACTATCGCCTTATTATATACATCGCCTTTCGCGTGCAATGCAATTAGACTTGGAGTTTTTGTAGTTCCTATAATCTTCAAATCTATTACTTTTGCCCCATGCTCTGGCCGAAAATCCTCATCATAATTAACGCGTTTCCATAACGCGGTACTCTGTTCTCTACATAAGTGTGCAGCAGTCTCTTCTACATTAAATGGAGTTTCAAAATAATATTTGAATACACAGTATTTTTCCATATCTATATCTGAACTATTTGCAAAAAAAGATTTATTTTCATCTTTCATTTCCAACAACCTCTATAGTAATTTTACGTTCTGTTCTGCTTCCGTCCACTTCTATAAAAAATATTTTCTGCCATTTACCAAGCATTAACTTTCCATCTTTTATAGGAACGGTTTCAGATGAATTTAACAATATTGATTGTAAATGTGAATGCGCATTTCTTCTATTATCCACATTAGTAGTATTATGTAGATAATTTCCAGATTCTGGGGCTAACTTTTCAAAAAATGCTGCTAAATCAGTCATTAAACTTGATTCAAACTCACTTATGCGTATTGCGCCGGTTGTATGTTGGCTAAAAATTATTGCGTAGCCCGTTGATACTTTACTGTTTTTAATAATAGATGTAACGTCGTCAGTTATGTCGATAAATTCTATGGGTTTTGTTGTCGATACTTTTATTTCGTCAAAAAATGTTATCATTAAAACACAAATAACACTAAATTGAAAGATTTATATAATAATCATTTTATTATGCGATTTTAATAGTACATTAAATATATAGCAAGATATTTATGATATGACAGCATAATCTAATTGGTGACTTTATGGATCTGGTTGACGAGGCTCTGGAGTATAATAGTCAGAATGCTAATTATGAGAGCGATTTATTTAAACCTAGAATAAGTGTTTTTGGCGTTGGAGGCGGTGGCAGCAATACAGTTAATAGAATAGCCAAAATTGGAGTTAGGGGAGCAAATCTAATAGCTCTTAATACGGATAATAAGCATCTTAAAACACTTGATACCTCAATAAAACGCATATTAATAGGAGCACAATTAACACGCGGGCTTGGTGCTGGTGGATTCCCAGATATTGGTGCAAAATGTGCACAGTATTCAAAAATGGATAT
This sequence comes from Microcaldota archaeon, assembly GCA_021828705.1. GTDB lineage: Archaea > Micrarchaeota > Micrarchaeia > Micrarchaeales > Micrarchaeaceae > JAJZDT01. The sequence continues at coordinate 13,778 of JAJZDG010000006.1, forward strand.
TGAAAATGAAATTAAAGATTCTAATCTTATTTTTATAGCAGCTGGTATGGGAGGTGGAACAGGCAGCGGCGCAGCTCCTGTAGTTGCAGAAATAGCAAAAGAACTTGGTGCAGTTGTTGTTAGTATTGTAACATTCCCATTCGCACTTGAAAGAATACGTATAGAAACTGCAAAAAAAGCGATAAATGAATTAAAAAAGAACTCGGACACACTGATAATAATAGATAACCAAAGGCTTGTAACGATGTATCCAAATTTGCAGCTCGATCAAGCATTTAAAGTTGCTGATGAAGTCACATCACATGCGGTAATAGGGATATCAGAAACTATAGCTACTCCAAGCCTAATAAATCTGGATTTTGCCGATTTTAGATCAATAATGAAAAATTCAGGACTTGCAATGATAAGTGTAGGTGAGGGCAGCGGACAAAACAAAGTAGAGGATGTGATTAAGAGCACATTAAATAATAAATTACTAGATGTTAATTATGAGGGGGTTAAGGGCATACTTTTAAATGTGATTGGCGGAGAGGATCTTACGTTAGGAGAAGCAAATGAAATCGCAACAGGTATAACCGCAAGTGCATCTCCGAACGCAGAAGTTATATGGGGAGCACGCATTGACCCAAGATATAACCAAAAAGTTGAGGTCGTTGCAATATTCACAGGAGTAAAGAGTCCGTCTATACTTGGCATATCAGATGATGAAGATCAAAAAAGCAGTGTTGATAGGTTCGGATTCTAGAATCGGTAATAAAATATACACATACAAACAAACATTTACTTTGAAGTTAATAGGGTTTTTATATAGTGGATACCTCCGTTGCACCATTTAATGCTTTATTTCGCTCCAACTGGTATATGGCTGCGCCCCCTATTTGACGCATTGCCTCATCATGTGTTATGACAAATATCTGATCAACTATTTTTGGCAGATTATTTCCAAATACATTAACTATTTTTTCTATACCATTTGAATCTATGTTATGTGTAGGTTCATCGAGTATTATCCATTTAAGATTTGGTACTATTACCATAGAAAGCGCAATACGCATTGTAAGACAGGATAAACTTCTTTCGCCACCGCTTGCTATTGAATCAATAGATACCCACGTATCATTGCTCCCATCTATTATATTCGCCTCTAATGAATAATCATCTGATTTGGCATAGAGCCTTAGACCTTTATAATCTGAATATGGGTATAACTGTGGCCATAATGAATACATTATGTTATTTACCGCACTTACCAAATTATTCCTCAGTGAAGCTTCAGTCTCAATAAGAGCCTGCTTAAATCGATTCATATTATTTAATATATTCTGCCGTGATTCTATCCTAGAAGATATATCCTTTATTCTTTTATATTCCAAATTCTTCTCTTTTAGCTGCGCATCTATATTTTTTATATAAGTGGCATTGCTATTTATTTTTGAATTTATCTCAGCAAAAATTGTGCTGTTTTTTGTTATATCCTCTTGATTTAAATATATCGCCCGTTCATCAACTAAAATTAATTTAAACTCCGTCTCTTTTTTTAATAGTAATTTTTTATATTCTTCTAATTTTTCACTATATGCGTTTGAACGCTCTATTTTTTCGATTATTGATTTTAATTGCTCTTTTTTTGCTCGTGTAGTTTTTAACACGCTCTCGGTTTTATTTATTTTTTCTAAAACTTCCTCATTGCTTGCAATCAACTGTGGTTTTTTCTCTTCTAGAACTATCAATTTTTTTTCTACTCCTTCATACTCTTTGATCCGATCCACTACTTTTCGAATCTGCTCTATATCAATACGCATTTTTAATATTCGCTGCTCTGCGAGTAAGATTTCCTTTTCAACAGCTATTATCTGTGCGCCCAATTGATCCTTTAACGCATGCCTCATCTCAATTATAGTACTACGAGCTTTCTGATCTAATGCCTGTTCGCATAATGGACAACTACCCGTATGTTTTTCTATTTCAACAAGCCATTTCTCAGTTTCTTTTTTCTCATTACGTTTTGATATCAAATCAGCTTTTTTTAGATTATGTGTTTCGTCTAATAATTTAAGTTCATTCTCCAAGGACTTAAGATCTTTGTTTGCAACGCTCGCCTTAAGGATTTCTGATTTTTTAACATCTTCTGATAAGTGTCGTATGTCTGATTCAAGTGTCGTTATCTCTTTTGTTAAGTTTTTCTCAATCTCCCGTAATTTAATTATATTTGACTCTTCGTTTCTCTCAATATTTTCAACCTCTTTTAAACTGTCCTTAATTTCAGTTGCGTTTAAACCACTTATATTGATTTTTTTCAGTTCCTCTTCAATTGAATTAACTTTAGCCTTTATCGTAATAATCTCGCGATCTATACTCTTTTTTCTTTCATTCTCATCTTTTAGTTTTTGCAATTTTTGTTGCAGTGATTTTATTTCGCTTTCAATTTTTACTTTCTTTTCATATAATTCCGATTGATTTTTGGAATATGTAAGATGCTCCTCGCCCAAATTTGATATTTGAAGCTTAAGCGCATTTATATCAATCTTAGCAATAGTCTGTTCCTCTGCGGATATGAGCGAGCGTGTATTATTTATAAATGAAGTTGCATTCTCTTCAGCTATAGAAAAGTTATCAAGACCAAGCATCTGATCTATACTTCTCTTCCGCTCACTTTTAGGTAGATCTAAAAAATATTCCAATTGGTTTTGATGCGCATATACTGCCCTTGAAAATGTATCATAATCCAATTTCAATAGTTGTTCTATCACTTCTGTTACACGCTCGGGCTGTGTTTGCAAATATGCGCCATTCTTTTCTATCCTAGCCTCGCTAGACGCGTTCATATTTAATTTTCTTGTTACCAAATAAATATTTCCATCAATCTCAAATGTCAATTTAACCTCAGAAAACTCAGCCAAGGATGGTCTATTCATTATTATATTATTTGTGGTTATACGTTTTTGATTTAATATTGGGAACGTACCAAAAAGAGCATAGGAGATTGCATCCATTACAGAACTCTTCCCGGCGCCCATTATACCTATTAGTACATTCACGCCTTTTTGAAAGTCCATATGGCTATGCCTATGCGTCTTCCAGTTTATAAGATCTATAGACTTTATCATCAACCCACCACATAAAAAGAGTGTTGGGAAGCAAATAGCAAATTAGATAAAAATTATATAAGCGTCTCCTGTTCCACTTCAACTTCGCTGACGCCTTTTATCTTTCTCAACGAATCCTCTAATGTTGAAGAACGCATTTGAGTGTCATCAAAAATAAACATAGCGCGGACCACTTTTATCCCAAATGCCAAATCCTCCGTTTTCAAATCCTTTGGATTCATAACTTTTATACTATTAGATACAGCTTCCAACGAACTCTCTTCAGGGTATACCTTAAATATAACACTAACTTTTGACATTATGGTCCCTCAAAATTGCATTCTTTGCATTTGTATATGTTAGATATCTCTCTGCAATGCTTGCACCGTATTATAGTGCTCTTTCCGCATTTTGGGCATTTAAACTCTGTATAGCTATCGGATAGCCTGCCGCATGAAACGCATACCTTTCCAGGAATAACTTCTACCATATTATAACACCTATTTTTTAATTTTTTTAGTAATCTTTTGTCCTTTCTGCGTACGCTTTAAAAGCGATACCAAAAGAACTAACACTACTACCTCTATGATAATGCTAATTATCATCAGAATAAATATAATAAATAGTATGTTTATAAGCAAGGAATAATCCATATTTGTGCCACCAACTTTAGATTGCTCTGGTATAAAATTATTTGATATTAGTTGCATTGAATTGCTCATTTCAAATGATAGTAGTGCTGTAGAATAGGCTTGCGATGCATATTCCCCCTTTAATTCAGAAGAATTAGACAATGCTGATTGATGCACATAGAATTGTGATTCATCAGCAAACTGTGTTGCCCATATGCCAAACGTTGCATTTTTAGATATAAATTGAGCCCTTGAAATCTGATATGCAGTAGCGTTAGATGTGGTGATTGTAGTACTATATAAAGCAGGTACGTAATTTGCATCGACCAACGCGGTCGCATAACTATTGTTTAAATAAGCCTGTATTGCGGTATTAAGATATAAACAACCATCCCCAGGCATTATGCAAATATATTTGTTATTTTTATATGCCAGGATAGGATTTATTGTTGAATTGGATTTGATATAGTTGAAATTAGACGCGTTTATTATACTCAAATACGCCAATTCCTTTATCTTTGATGAGACATTTACAGGATTACCTCCCATATTACTTGAAAAATTATACATAAATGATGCAGAATTGCACCAAGCCTTAGCTTCAGCCGCATTCATTAGCGCATATAATACAGTATCTGTATCAGAATTTGTAGCGTTGTATGCAGAAATATCAGAATTTATCATATAGCTGCCCCATAACGCTCTTAAATTGCCACCGATAACATACTCATAATTGCTATTAGTCATTTGGGGGGCATTTAATGTGGCACAGTAATTTGATATATTCTGCATCTTGGCGAGTGCCCCATATCGCGACGTTGCGCTATTTTGGAAGACATATCCATCTATATATTGCAAAAATGCGAGATCAGCTGCAAGATAGTTATATCCTTTTTTTGATATATTCCTGCTCTGATTCAAATTTTCCTCCATTAATGAAGATATATTTCTAAAATAATTTATATTTGAGATATTTATTGTCTGATTCTCAACCATTCCTAAAGTAAAGTTAGCTAATTGCCCAATAGCAGATGAGCTGCAATTATTGCTGCATGAGATATTGGCATTTGGCAGATTAGTCAAATCATAATATGTAAAAGGATTATATACAGTCTTATGCGCACGTATCATAGGCCCACTATAATTAAAAATAAAGCTTGCAGCTTGAGAAAGATTTGAAACCTGATCTAACGGAATTCCAAATTTTTGCTGAGTTATATAATATAACATATTTTCAAAAGAGCCATTCTGCGCATATGGAACTACAGCATAAGTTATGCCATTTAGTGCTGCAGCATTAATCTTATCGTAAACGCCACCTATTTCACCCACTGTCCCATTATACGATATCGTTCCGGTGACTGTGACGTTATTTGGTATTGGTTTATGAGTATATGCGGATATAACAAGAAGCGCCATTGCAGTTCCAGCGCTCGGGCCAGAAACGTTAGTAACATTATATATGTGATAGTTAAAATTGTAATCGTTCATATTTATCTTGAGATATTTTGATGCGGCAGCGACAGCAGTATTTGCTGAAAATATTGTTGAATTTCCAGTAGCATTTGGTCCGCTTATCATAACACTGCCATTGCCCTTTGTTATATTCAAACTTATTATTGTAAGTGTACCCTTATTGTATTGAAGTATTACAGCTGGCGCATGAATCTGCGCACTGCCAATAACAGCATTGGAGACTTGCGCCAATGTAATTGAGGGCATTAAAATAACAGCAAACAGCAACGTATATAACAAGTAATAGGAACGCACATTATCACATTACGTATTGATAGAAAAAGTATAAAAAGAGTTTGCAGGTTTTCTGTTTTTAACATTGCTCAATATTTCGATTTTTTTACTAAGCGTAGTATGTAGAAATTTATTTATATTTTATAATTATAAAGCACTATTTGATTATATGAGCTCATTGATTAAAAACGTATTTAATAGTTATACAGAAAACGCAAGAACATTAGACGAGGTTAAATTAGGCATATTTAGAGCACTTGATAGAATAGATTGTATTGAACCAAAACCAAACATAAGACGCGGTTATGTATCTGGCATACTCACAACAGATGGCAGAGATATGATAGAAACAAACTTTTTAAGGCTTGAAAGTTATACCGCATTTATAAGAGAAACATCTGATTTTAACATTTTCTCTTTAACGGATATATTCAATAAAAAATTAATGTTAAAGTTTATTTGTGTGCCGCAAGAAGAATGGCGATTATTCTGGAGAGCTGTAATAGAAAACGGTTATATAACAGACATCTTTATGACACCCAGATGGAGAGAATCCACTGGCGCAATTGATGAACATATGATTGCACATAAGATAAAATTGAAAGTACATGATATGGAAAACTCCGAGCATTTGCTAGATTTACTTAGAAAATATTGATATTGGCATTAGCCCTTCGCAACACCTATAGGAATCATTTTTGCCACTATATTTGATATTTTTGCCCCAGCAATGCTTGCCACCACATCATCCACGTTCTTATACGCTTCCATTGCCTCCTCGCTTATTAATTTCCTGCTCCTTACTCTTATTGTAATGTCCTTCTCCTCTAATTGCTTAAATGTTTTTGACATCGGTATCTCACGTATGGCCTGGTGCCTAGACATTAATCTTCCAGAACCATGGCATGATGATCCAAAGGTTTCATCCATAGCTTCAGATCTTCCAGCAAGCACATAACTTGAAGTTCCCATACTTCCAGGGATTATGACAGGCTGGCCATATGGCCTATATATCTTAGGTATATGCATCGAACCTGGGCCAAATGCCCTTGTGGCACCTTTTCTGTGCACCATTAAGTTCATGCGCTTGCCATCCACTATATGCTCCTCTTTTTTTGCTATATTATGTGCAACATCATACAATAGTTCCATTCCGAGCAAATCTGCGCTTTTTCCGAATACAGAACTAAAACTCTTTCTTATTGAATTAGTCATTATCTGCCTATTGGCAAATGCAAAGTTTACTGCGGATAACATTGAGGATAGATATTCATCCGCTTCCTTTGAACCAAGCTTAGCATATGCCAATTCAGGATCTGGTAGATCTATATGCTCTTTTTTTTGATAATCAGATAATTTTTCTAAATAATCACTGCAGATCTGATGACCAAATCCCCTAGACCCACTATGCAACATTATTACAATTTGATCTTTCTCAAGGCCAAATGCCTTTGCAAGCGCATCGTCAAATGTTTCCTCTACCCGCTGTACCTCAAGAAAATGATTCCCGGCGCCAAGTGTACCTAACTGGTTTTTACCTCTATCCATTGCCTGTTTGCTTACTTTTGATGGATTTGCGCCAGCTATACAGCCATTCTCTTCTATTCTTTCTACATCATTATTAAATCCATATCCTTTATCTATTACATATGGAACCCCCTCAAGAGCAATGCGCTCTAAATCCTTTTGTGAAAATCCTATGCTTAATTTGCTACCTACTCCGCTTGGCACATTCTTAAATAACGAGTCCATTAACATATTTATTTTTGGATGTACCTCCTTAAAAGTAAGATTTGTCTTTATAAGCCTTACTCCGCAATTTATGTCAAACCCTATCGCCCCTGGAGACACAATCCCATTATCCGCATCAAATGCGGCAACGCCACCTACTGGAAATCCATATCCCTCGTGCCCATCGGGCATAACAAGCATATTCTTTACTATTGATGGTAACTTTGACGCATTGATTGCCTGCATCAGCGTCCTATCCTTCTTTACATTGACTATTAAATTGTCATTAGAATAAATGCGCACAGGAACACGCATACCCTTATTTTCATCAATCCCTATCTCATATGTATTGCTCTTAATCTTTTTTATATCAAAATCCATCCAAACCACTTGTATACCTATTAATTGTTTATTATCCATTTACTATTTTGACCAGATACCATTATAACTTTATCCTGAAATTTGATATTGATTATATTAAAATAAATCTATGTTAAAATTCAAATTAAAAACATTGCAACAGCACATAGTGCAGATTAATTCGTATTTGTATTCTTTGTACTATTTGAAATAAAATTTATACTGCTGCCATTATTTCTAAGATATCGTCTATGTATTTTATATTCTGGTATTATATTATAAACAATATCCCAAAACCTTTTCGAGTGATTGCTCACTTTTGTATGTGCCAACTCATGCACAAGAACATAGTTAATAACATCATTTGGCAGATAAAGTAGCTTTGTATTTATCGTTATGCGCTTTGTCATTTTGGAATAAGACCCCCAGCTTGTCTCCTTGTATCTTAATCGTATATCATTTATTTCAGATCTGAAATATGTATTATTAATCACATTTATACGGGATTTTATCGTAGGAAGGAGATATTTTGAAATACCCAAAAAAACCATTCTGTTTGATGTTGATTTTATATCAGTCTCATTGAGGCTTTTAGGCAACTTTACTAATATACTGTTGCAGTGCTTTTTTACTATTGCGGATGGATTCTTATTTTCTGAGTTCAGTATAGAGACGTTTAAATTAATACCAAGTGGCGAGGTTATATCCCCATCCTTAAAGTAAACTGTATTCTGCGTAATTAATTTAGGGTCTTTTAATACACGCGCACTGAATCTAGCACATAACTTATTTGTTATTTCCTTCGCATCATTTTCAGGCAGGCGTTTTGGTATTTTTATTGTTATTATACCTTCATTAAATTTAAGATAGCAATTTCTTACATTGCATCTTATTATATTGACAGGGATACTTATGCCATTTATAGTTATTTGATTAATCATAAAACACACAATAGATATGGAAGTCTCGATAACAATATATTTATATTTGGAGGGGTATAAGAGCCTTATGAATAAAAGCCTTTTATTAAAAACAGATTCGGGTAATTTGATATACCCACCAAATCAAATTATAGCTGTTGCTTCCAGAGGACCAATAACACAGTATAGATTCGTTGATGAGCTTGATATAGGTGATGTGGTTTATATGAGTAGAACCATTGCCGATTTGGACTTAAATAAACATATAAAACCAACACTTTGGGTGACCTCTGATTTATATAGAAAAGATTGGTCTATAATTTATAATGGAACACCCATTGGGGAGCATAGAACAAAATTATCCTGTTATTTAGAGCCTTTAGTTAATATATCAAATAACGAGCACAAAAATGCGATAGATCTTATTTACAATATTTTGTATACAGATAGTAGATTAGCTGGATTGACATACCATAGATCTACAATAAAGAGCTGGTTTGACAATAAGACAATGTTCCCATTAAAGCCATTAGTATTAGAAGTTATTTCTGAACACTTTCAGATGCTAGATTTATATGTATGGAGTAAATCGTTAGCAGAAAATCCAGAAAGTATAAGGCGCATACGTGCAGTACATAGCGGTATAATGAATGCCATAGCAACGCCTGAAAACAATAAAGATAGACCGCTTGCAGATTATAATGTGGAAACAGATCGATTAAATAATGGTAATGCAAAAATTGCCAATATAAAAGAGTTAATGCAATTAATACGATCGCATTATGATAAAGAATTTAGTGAATTTGTAGAACCTGTAAAAATTGTTAGTATAACACCAATAGAAACTGAAAGCGCCACAAGAATAGAGGACAATAATAATCACTTAGAATCTCAAACGCCTAAAAGAATTATTGGTTATTCCTCTAGCGATGTAGAAAAAAAATCTATAATATTAAATGCTTATAGTGGAATTGGGAGAGAAGAGGAGATATCAAGAGCTATGCTTGAAAGAAAAAATATATTTATTGAAATGATTCCGATGCTTGGGGATTTGGCGTTTAAATTCTTTGATGAAAAAATCGAAACCATTAAAAAATGGAGTTCAATTAATGGATGCAAATTTTATAATATAGACCCTCAAATTCTCCCTCTTGAAGAATGCAATTTAATTGCAAAACGAAGCATGGACATACTTTTAATGGAATATGGAACGGGTAGAGAAATTGGCCCAAACCATTATGCACCATGGGTACGCATAGGAAATGACAATAAGTATTTTGAGCTTTTTTTTAAATTTATACAGCATACAAGCAGAAATGGTTTAGACTATGATGAATTAAAAACACTTGGGATAAAGGTGTATAATAGCGATATTTCTTTTATGAGAAAAGTGTATAATAGCTCAATTTTACTGCAAAACGCAATAAGCCGCGATGATTTTATAATGTATTATTCAGTATTTAATTTTGATAGCTTATTTGGATTTGATGAAAATGCAAAAACAACAACCACAGGACAATTAAGAACTATATTGAAAAATGCTACAGCACATATGATTTTTACAGATAGATTTGTCAGAGAGTTATACATTAAAATGAAAAGGAGCATGGATGATAGTAGATTACTTGAACGTTTAGATAAAACAAGTTCTTTGATACCTGATGCGTTAAAAATATTGCATGTCGCAGTTTTGCAAAATTATGCTGAAGAACTTACGCAACGTATGTATGGACTTGGACCAGAGCATTTCTTTACAAGAGACTTCATTATGGAAATAGGCAAAATCTATAAAAAACAGAGCTCGCTTAAAGAGATTAAATTCATATTATTAAAAAATAAATTACAAACAACTCAGATAAATACCAACTACGAACAATAAATAATATATGGACTTCGCGGGATTTTCACATATACCCAATTTTGGGATTATGATTTGAACCCGCAACCTCCTGCATGCCATGCAGGCGCGCTACCGTTGCGCCAGAAGCCCATCAGAAGTAGTTATGTATTATTCTCTTTTATTACTTTGCTGAAAATGCATTCTTCCAATGCACTTATGCGGGGGATATAAATATAATATTGCCTCCTCTTAAAAGTATTGTTCCGAGCTTTGATTTTAATTCTCCATCACTAAGCTCCTCAGCCTCTTCGAGAACTATATTCATATGGGCATCAAATGATGACATCTTGCCGCGTATGCTAAGTCCATTCTTTAGTCTTATGAAAACTTTCTGTCCGATTACCTTGTTCAAAAGGTCAAAAGGTCTCTCTTGTTGCATTTATACACCAAATAATCATTCTTTTTTACTGCTCTTTGCACTTATCTTCTTAAGCTCCTCTTTTTTTATCCCCAAACGCACTACGCCAGTACCCACATTTATCTGTTTGCCTATTAATATATTTTCAGCAACACCAGAAAGTGGATCAGTCTCTCCGAATACACACGCATTTATAAAATGCTTAACTGTTTCCTCATATGCAGCGCGCGCAAATACGGAATTCTTGCTTCCTATGACACCATGCCTTCCTATACTCTTTATATTACCATAAAATGTCATTGTATCTGCGACCATACCCGAATGCCTAACACTAACAGTTATTCCATTTGTGCGTATGGTATCGTCAAGTTCACGTAGTATGGTATTTCTTGCGGCCTCTATACCAAAGACGCGCATTACCTCAAATGGATCATTACAATATATTCTATCCTTATCAATCCCATCAATATCTATTATACCAGAAATATTATTGCTTGTTGCAACAAGATAAAATGAACCATCCTCGGTTTGATCAATAGTTACCTTTCCTATGCCCTCTATCCCAGAGATTGCCATATTTCGTATATTTATAAAACGAACACGCATATCTCTAATACTTCTCTCAACGCCCCTTAATTTTGTTATCTTTATAGTTATTATATGATTTTCATTAGATATTTCAACACCCTCCAATTTTGAGAGTCTGCTATAGACCTCGCGCTCGGTCAGGCTATAATTTTCCAATTTCTCCTTTTTTAATGTTATTGACATCGATGCATTTTTGAAATTCTCTTCGCTCTTCTCTAAAACATCGCGCAATTTTACCTCCTCTAATTTTCGCTTCAGCTCTACTACCTTCTCAAATTTTTTAAGATCGCTCTTCTGCGGCCATATGCGCATAAGAGGCTCTTTTGGACTCTTTCTTGCATCCACAAGCTCTATTATTCTTGGAAGACCTACAACTGTAAGATTTGACTTTACTCCCGCCTGGTGGAATGCCTTAAGCACCATTTGCGTTCCTGGCTCACCTATTGACTGCGCTGCTATTGTACCGACAGCTTCTCCTGGTGCAACTCTAAAATTATTTTTATTTTCTGACATAATAAACACCTACTTTTTCTTTGACATCTTCTCCTTTATTGGATCTATACCATCCCCTCCATATATTGTCTGCACAAGCGCATTGCTTGCATCTCTTACAGAACCATCATCCCCCACATAGAAATCTTGCATAGCATTGCTAAGTCTCCTATATAGATAACCAGATACTGCAGTTGTAAGCGACTTGTTCATTGAGGAATATCTAGCCCCCATTGCGTGCATATAATAATCTATGAAATCAAGCCCTTCTACAAAACCTGATTCTATAAATCCACGAGATTTTGGATCCTTATCATTTCTTGGGAAATATGGTAGTACTCTTCCAGTATAACCACGAGCTGGTCTGCTTCCAGATACTGCCTGCTGTCCTAAAAGCATACTTGTCTGGACAAATGAGAATATGTTACCTCTTGCGCCTATAACAGCCATACGCATTGCATTATTATCTACGCTAATACTTTTTTGCAATAAACGCTCCGCCTTCTCTCTTGCAATATCAAGCATTGCGAATGTCTCAACCTCATATGTCTTCTTTCTGCTATATCCAGGCAGCAATTCCAATTTCTTCTCCTTATATTTTGTATATATATCATTCACATTCTTTACAGTCTCTGATATTATATCATTTCTGCTTTTGTCGACGGATTCAGGCATATAGTAATCTCTTAAGCTTATTGTAACACCGCACATATATGTCGATACCATTGCAAGCTTTGTCATATTATCTATAAACAATCTTGCAGCCCTAGGCCCTGAAGTGCTAAATATCTCAAGAATTAATGAGCCCTTTCCGGAAATTGCGGATTTGTCAACATAACCCTTTATTATCTTGCCATTCTTAATTTCTAGCACATTTGATCCTGATTTTGACTCTATAGTTATCTCTTCGGGTATTATTTTTGAGAATATATCTGTACCTTTATACATACCATTCTTATTTGGCTTTGGCAGATCAGTTATACCAACACTAGATAATAACTTTGTAGCGGACTCTTTTGTGAAGAATGCCTCATCATTTGTTAGCATATATACTCCTGTTATAATATCCTCAGTTGCATGTATTACCGGAGATCCATCCTTTGCTGAAAGTATCTGCTGTTCTGCATCCACAAGATATCGCGCTTCCGCCTGCGCCTCTATTGTCTGAGGCACATGAACGTTCATCTCGTCCCCATCAAAATCAGCGTTGTATGGCTCTGACGCACATACGTGTAACCTAAATGTCTTTCCAGGAAGCACTCTGACCCTATGCGCCATTATTGATGCACGGTGAAGCGTGGGCTGCCTGTTGAATAATACATAATCTCCATCAACTAATTGGCGCTCTAATATATCACCAGGTTGTATTGCGGCTGCGAGCTCCTCTCTATTTATTTCGGACATACGCTTTTTCATACCATCTTTTGATATGTAATTTGTTATTGTTGGATATTCTGCGCGTTTCATAAAACCGCGTGCCGTCTCAATATTCCATTTTGTAACATATAGTGGTATTGTTAAATTCTCAGCTATCTTCTGTGGCATTCCTATCTCATTTATACTTATATTATTATCAGGACTTACTACAGTTCTGGCAGAAAAATTTACTCTCTTTCCGCTAAGATAATATCTTAAACGTCCCTCCTTTCCCTTAAGCCTCTGGGCAAGTGTCTTTAGTGGCCTTGTACTTCTATGCCTTGCAACAGGGACTCCAGGAGTCTCATTGTTAAAGTATGTAGTAACCTGATATTGTAGTAGCTCCCATAAATCATCTATAATTATCTGCGGCGCGCCTGCATCTATATCCTGCTCTAATCTCTGATTAGTTCGTATTATATCAAGCAGCTTATGAGTTAAATCATCCTCGCTTCTCTCACCAGATTCTAATGTTATTGATGGTCTTATATTCACAGGCGGTACAAGAAGATCTGTTATTATAAACCATTCGGGCCTTGTAACAGTGCCATCAATACCTATTAAGGCAAGATCCTCATTGCTTATTTTTGTAAGCCAGTCACGAATCTCATCAGGCTTCATCTTATTGCCATTCATATAAAAGAATGTTGGACGTTCAAACTTCAATTTATGCTGCTCTGTTCCACAATAAGGGCATTTTTTAACATTCTTTAATTTCTTTATTATGGCCATTTTATCTCTTGAATCTGTTGATTGTTTTGATTGCTGCTCCGGAGCTGCTTGTATATTAGATGGCTGCTGCGCTGCCGGCTGCACTGATGATGGCTGCATTTGAGATACATCTGGAAGCACATCCTCTGCATTTACAAATTCAACTATCTCTGGTCTTATGTCATCTATTTGCTTTTGATTTAATAATATTCTATGACAGCTCTCACATGTGGCATCGAGTAAAAGATAAATAGCCTTTGCGAATTCAGGATGTATTGTATAACGCACAAGCTCTATATGGCCAAAATGGCCTGGACAGGACTTGACTCTACCACCGCAGGTTTTACACTTAAGTCCTGGATCTATAACACCCAATCTTTGATCAAGCAGCCCTCCATCTATTGGATAACCTTCATCGTTGCATGTATCTGGCACTATTATCTTTGCAACACTCATTTTTTTTATCATCTCCGGAGAGATTGTCGTAAATCGTATATTAGATATCATTTCAGCTTGCATAGTATCACCAATTATTCCTCCCTAAACTTTACCCTAGGCATTATATGTAGGGATTTTATCTCATCTAAGAGAACTTTGAATGCGTAGCTTATATCAACTTCGCGCAATGCACTGCTGCCACAGGTCAAACATGTTGCCCTATTCTTTATATAATCATAATAGCCCGTGTCACCGCAGTCCTTGCATATCCATACGCTCGTCTTATCGCTCTGATCTAATAGACGCTCCTTTAATAATAAACTTGCGCCATGACCGACTAGAGCATCACGTTCCATCTCACCGAATCTGAGTCCTCCCCTTCTAGGCTTACCCTCAGTAGGCTGATGCGTCAATATCTGCACAGGACCTCTACCTCTAACCTGCAACTGCAAACTGACCATCTTTGTCAATCTGTTGTAATATACAACACCTGTGAATATCTTTGCTTTGAATGCTTCACCTGTCCTGCCATCATACAATACCTCATCGCCAAATTTGTCAAATCCATTCTCCTCTAATATCTTGCCATAATTATCCATCAATTCCTTTCCATTAGTTCCAAATGGAGTTCCATCAGCAAGATCACCATGTATAGAAACGGACTTTCCTATTAACATCTCTAACATATGACCTGCAGTCATTCTTCCTGGCAAGCTATGCGGATTTAACAGAAGATCTGGAACGATACCAGATTCACTAAATGGCATATCCTCCTGATTCTCAATTAATCCGACTACACCCTTCTGTGCATGCCTACTTGCGAACTTGTCGCCGTTTTCAGGTATCTTAATGCTTCTTAATCTAACCTTTACAATCTTTGTTGCTCCCAATGTTTCACTTATTGCTATGCTATCCACAATGCCCTCCTCCCCTGTTCGTACGGATACGGAGTTATCGCGCGTTTTCTCTTCGGTTATACCAAAACTTGTCTGCTCTTCTAAAAATCGTGGTGGAGACACCTTCCCTATAAGCACATCTCCTTCAGTAACTGCAGTATCCGGCTCTATTATACCGTCCTCATTTAATTTTGAATATGCATGTTCTCCTTTATATCCATCAGCGTTAGGCGTTGGTATACTAAACTTATCCTGCTGGCCTCCAGGGTATCTTCGCTCCTCATCGCTATAAGATTTATAATAAACGCTTCTTGCAAGGCCTCTATCTATTGCAGACCTATTTATAACTACAGCATCCTTCATGTTATATCCATAGTATGTTGTAAGTGCAACTACAAAATTCTGCCCTGCTGCGTGCCGCTTTACCTTTAACTGCCTATATGCTGAACTATTCACTAACGGCTGCTGTGGATAATACAATAAATATGCACGGGCATCATACCTATTCTTGAAATTTATCGTATACAGCCCTTGACTCTGCTTTGACTGGTTTGATATAAGTGAGTGCCTTCCTATGCTGTTATATTCTGGAAAAACTGCAGAATTTATTACGATACTTAAATTTGATGCGGGATCTATCTCAAGATGCGTTGTCTTTTCTGTTATTTTATCTTCGGATATTGCTGCAAGTATATCCTCCTCCTCTTCAGAATCTAAATACTCTATTATACCACGCCTTACAAGATAATTAAAGTCTATCTCTTTTGCCTGCAATTTCTTTCTTAATTCCTCTGTAAATTTGCTCTTGCCGTCCTCTACCACTAAATACGGCTTTCTTGCCCTACCCCTATCTGTTAATACGCGCACCTCATTTAATTTACGCACATATGAAACGTTTATTTCTCCAGACAATAAACCCTGGCGTCTATTCTTTCTTATCTCATTTGCAAATGCGGCGCCATCTTTTACAAAGCCAACCTGCCTTCCGTTTATATATATAGTACATTGTTGTTCTACCATAAAAATCACTTCTTTGCGCTATTCATTCCCGCTATTATCTCTTCAACTCTCTTTCGTGTCATTGCCTCATCAGCTCCGACGGTTATACGTGACATCAATGCCAGATATCTAGTCAAACCTACCTCTGTACCCTCAGGTGTTTCGCTCGGGCAGATTTTTCCCAAATGAGAACCGTGTATCTCTCTTGCAGCAAGATGCGAGTGCTTCTTTGCCAGTGGGGATTTCACCCTTCTTAAATGTGATAGCGCGCTTACAAGATTAGTCCTATCCAAAACCTGTGATACACCAGTCTGACCCGTT
>JAJZDG010000049.1 GCA_021828705.1 Microcaldota archaeon
ATTATCCTCCAAATGGTGTAATGCCTACTTATAAAATTGCAACTTCTCCTGCAATTGCATTAAGTAACATCTCTTTATTATCTGGATGGTCTGGCGGTAGTTTTACATTTCCTTCTCCTGTCCCTGTAGGTCCCCAAGTCTATTCAAATGGTACAATAACTGCAGTATTAACAAATTATGCGGTTAGCGTATATACAGATTCTGGAAGTTATATAGGTTTGTTACCATCAAAAAGCTTAGGGTGGAATGGATATGGAATAAACCCACAATTTTACTATGACCATCTAACAAATAGGTGGATTATAATTACAGATGCCGATCCAAATGTAGATATTGGCGTATCTAAAACGGGGAATATTTTAGGGCAGTGGTATAATTATAGTATACCAGAAAATGGTGATTCGGATTATACCCAAATGGCTGTAAGCCAAAATGATCTAATAATAACTGCAGATATTTTTACTATAGGAGGCGGTTATTTTGTCAATAGTACTATTTTCGTAGTAAATAAAACAAAACTTATAAACAATAATGAGCTGTCATTTTCAAAATTAGTATATCCTCAATTTTTATTCCCTCAGCCTTTAACTCCTGTTGGGAGTGTGCCAAATTCAGCATATGTAGTAAGCTCTTATGCAACATATACATCCCTTGGCATATTTAATATATCTGGGCCTGCAGAATCACCTATTGTAAAAACATATTATATTAATGATAATAGGCATTCACTTGAAGTATTTAGTCGTAATTTTAGTGATGGGCCAACAGGCTCAAACACTATTCAGGCTACTGGCGGGCAGGGCGGCATAGTTTATAAAGGAAATATTTGGTATGGTTTCGATACTACTTGTAATACACATTCGACTCAATGCATACATGTGATGGAAGTAAACATTTCAACTGGGAGTATACTACAAACATTTAACATAGAAAATAATACTAATATGAATTTTGTAAATCCATCATTTTCGGCAGATAGTAATGGGGATATAATAATAACATTTGAATATGGTAATGCAACCGCATACGGTAGTTTAGGGGCAGCAGTACAGCTCTCAAATGCCCAACCTAATACTATAAGTTATTTTATACCTCTAAAAGAAGGTATTGAGAATGTTGGAGGTAGATATGGTGATTGGAGTGGCAGTTCAACAAGTCCTAATGGGGATGTTATATACTCCGCCGGACAGTATGCTGGAAATTTCGGCGAATCATCATTGTGGATACAGGCATTTTCTATAAATCATAATACTCTTACTACAACTACATCTACAATACCTACGACATCTACAATACCTACGACGTCTATAATCCCTACAACATCTACGCCATCAACTTCGACAATCCCTGTAAATCAAACAGTATCAATTAATTCTACAGTTCCAACTACTACTATCGGCGGAGGCGGTGGGGGATTTGGTGGCGGTGGCGGAGGCGGCAGCATCACAAAAAAAGTTATACCAAATATCGATATTTTAGGATATAAAAACATGAATGTAACTTTAATTTATAATTCAAGCAATGTTTTTATTTCGGCATATAACAGTTCAAATCCTGATGGAATAATAGAATTGCTTGTAAATCAAACATTGGAAAACTATTCTGGTGGATTGTCGTTTGGATTTACTGCGGTAAATTATACAATGAAGAAAAAGGTAGGCAGATATAATATAACTGCAATATCCGTTTCTGGAAATAAAAGAACATTAATTCTGACAATAACAAATAATGCCACTGCGGTTAGTAATTGGAATAAAAAGAAAATAAATTTAAACTCTACTTCAAATGCAAATAGTTCAATTCAAAATGAGAATAATTTAACAATAATAAATTCAAATGCTACAATAACAAATAATTCTACAATATTAGTTAATGCATTAATTAAACATAATACTATAGGCAGAATTAATATTGATGGCGTGTACATAAACGTATATCCTAAAAATTTGCTTCAAAATTATAGTTTGAATCTGCTGTTGGAAAACAAAACCGGTGTGCTTAATAATACACCTGTGGGATACTCAAAATTATTCGTAATAAACTTATCATTTTCCAAATATAACGGTTCAATGGCAATTATGATTAATAAGAGCATAAGTTGCGGTCTGTTAAATAATTCCGCCATATTTCAATATCAATATGGTATATGGTTTGAAATATCAAATTATACCAAAACAGAAAAAAATAACGTTTGTAATATAAACTTTCCATATAACGGGTCATTATCTGGCATCTTTATATCGCCTAAATTAAATAACCTGAATAATACGAATCCGATTCAAATAAATCAAAGTGGAAATCAAAGTGTACATTTAAAAACAAATAGCAATAGCGGCGCAAATCAAACGCTAGATTACGTATACGATATAATTATAATATGGCTTATTTTATTTATACTATATGAACTGCGAATTATTTTAAAAACAAGCAAAAGTATAAAAAAGTGAAAAATTATTTTTCGCCAAAAACTAAATACGCAGTATGCCATATGCCTTTTGTTGAAGGGCGCATGCCCTCTTTTCTAACATATAAATCTCTTAGTATTACCTCAAATGTGATTATATCCTTGAATTTCATTGTATTCATTTTTGAAACAAAGCGTTTTACCTGCTCCATTTGTGGCAAATAACCTACTAAAATACCATTTTCGCGCAAAGCGAGTTTCGCATTCTTTATAGCTTTTTCAGCCATAGGCATATCTATTACAACAAGGTCAAAATCTCTTTCAGAAACTTTTTTGGTAAAATCCATATTTTTAATCTGCAGATTATCTAAGTTTTCATTTACTCTATTCTTTTCGGCAAGATTTGCAAAATCCTCACGTATCTCATAGCTCA
This sequence comes from Microcaldota archaeon, assembly GCA_021828705.1. Lineage (GTDB taxonomy): Archaea > Micrarchaeota > Micrarchaeia > Micrarchaeales > Micrarchaeaceae > JAJZDT01. The sequence goes on from JAJZDG010000049.1 coordinate 2,838, forward strand.
CTACCTTATCTGCTATCCTTGCTAGGGATATTGCAAGCCATCCACTTCCAGTTCCAGCATCAATGCACCTGCTTTTTTTATTTATTCCCGAATACGATATTATAATTCCAATATCCTTTGGCAATATGACCTGTGGGGATCTCTTTAATCGCTTATAATGTTTTGGTAGGTAAATATCCATAATATCACTCGGACTTATTTTTTTTCTGCAATTTTTTCTTTTGTATTTTTTTCCCTTTCTTTGTTTTTTTAATTTGGGTGGATTTCTTTTGGGTTATATCTTTTTGTTTTTTATTTGCTAAATCATTTGCTTCTATATCAATTTTTTGGGTATTATCCACAGTTGTATTTTTACTAACTGCAAGTTTATCAGCTGTAGTTATTGTCGGAGCGTCATTTTTTTGATACATATTGCCCCATTCCTTTTTAGTTATGCAACTTGGGTCTAGATCCATTTTAAATGGGCGCCTGCCCTTTCTTATTACTTTTATAATTGGCGTTTTACAATGTTCACATGTCTCTCCAGTAGGCTCTATTTTCGCATTCTGCGGCAATGAATATGTATTAGTGCAATTGGGGTAATTAGAACATCCTACAAATGTTTTTCCAGCCTTTGAGCGCCTAATAACAAGTGAGCCATTATCCTTAGGACAGACTCCTATATTACTGCTATCTTTTACTGCAATGCGCATTGCCTCAGATATTTTGTCTCTATTCGCGTCAAATGCTTTAAGCGCATCTAGTAGCATCGCTTTGCCTTCATCAATTACCTCGTCTTCGCGCTTGCTGCCTTTGCTTATACCTTCCATATCCTCTTCAAGCCTTCTTGTTGTTGTTTCCTCAACTATCATACTGCTGTTTGTTTTAAGTGCATCATAAACGCTCATACCAAATTTGGTTACACCAAGGCTGCTGCCACTTACTGTGGATATATAGCCGCGTTTTGTGAGCGTATCAATTATTGCTGCACGTGTTGCCTTTGTTCCAAGTTCATGTCTTTCAAGTTCTGCAATAAGACCCGCTTTTGTATATCTTTTAGGCGGCTGTGTTACAAGGCTGCGCATCTCTACATCCGTCCCTAAAATCTTTTCATTTTTTACAAATTTTGGCAGTTCGCGCTCTCCAATTTCAACAAAAGGATATACCTCAAGCCATCCTTTGCTTTTAATGCGCGCCCCATTTGCCACATATACCTCACTATCAAATCTAGCCGTAATTTTTAATCTATCCACTTTTGCAGGTTCGCAAAAACAGGAAATAAAACGCCTTACAATAATATCATATAACTTTTTCTCCTCATCGGACAAGCTGTTTGGTTCAATGCCTGTAGGATATATTGCAGGGTGTGCGTCATCGCTTTTTTTACCCTCAATAGGCTTAAAGTTGCCATTAGCTATAATCTGTTCTGTATATTTTTTATAAGTATTATTTTTTGACAATAATTCAATTATATTTTTAAGTCCTATAGATTCTGGAAGCTTTTGGGATGATGTTCTAGGATATGATATATATGAACGCTCATATAATGATTGGGCAATAGCAAGGGTTCTTGTAGGATCATATCTACATACTCTACTTGCTTCTATTTGTAATGCGGTTAAATCAAATGGTGGATATGGATTTATGCTGCGTTCTTCCGCATCAATACTCTCTATAATCCCGTTTTTTAATGCATTTAATGTAATATTATATGCACTAGTTGCATCATTCTTATCAAATATATCTCCACGTTTGTTAAGAAATTCTGCCTCTTTTATTTTTAATGCCACTCTCCAAAAATCCTTTGGTATAAAAGCGGATATCTCTAACTCTTTTTTTGCAAGAATGCCTAAAGTAGGTCCTTGAACTCTACCAATGCTTAATGTACTACCTCTGTTTATCTGCCATCCATGTAATGCACGTGTCAACGCTCTGCTGAGGTTTATGCCCCATATCCAATCCAATATATGGCGCGCTTCTCCGGCGTAAAAATTATTCATGTCTATCTCTAAAAGATTCTTATATGATTTAACTAGGTCTATGTTTGTTGTAGTTGAGAATTTCATGCGTTTTGCGCTCTCTAAACTCAAGTTCCCATAAAATCTTATGATATTTGTGCCTATAACCGTTCCCTCTATGTCGTAGTCGCATGCATTTATAAACATCTCGCATTTTGGCGCAATTTTTTCTATCACATCAAGATATTTTTTGGTAAAATCCGAGGATTTATTAACTTGGTAAGATGGTGCCCATTCAACTTTTAATACTGGGTAATCCCTATTTTTTTCAGATTGTTTTATTGTAAAAACATGTCCTACTGCTGCAACAACATATAT
>JAJZDG010000050.1 GCA_021828705.1 Microcaldota archaeon
GATCTATTGAAACTATTTTACAAAATTTAATAGACACTGTGGAAAATTTAGAGAGATAGCATATTAAATTTTCCTTCTTATTTATTGGTATGAACAATAGTTTTGACATAAATTATAAACTTAGTAAAATCGTTGAAGTAAATATACCATTTAATGCTTCTCTTTTTTCAACTGAGGAGCTTAAAGTAATAGAAAAACTAGTGGATGCTTCTAAATTAATTGATAAATTATATCTTTCACAAATATATAAAAAAAATGATGAAATAATTAAGAAACTATCATCTGAAAATCAAAGCCTATTAAAATATTTTATGTGGAATATGGGACCATGGGATAGGCTAAATGATGATGCACCATTTGCAGTTGATTTTAAGCGCCCACTAGGAGTGGAGTTTTATCCAAAAGATATTAGCAAAAAAGAATTTTTAGATCGTATAAATAATTCTAAAGATAAAGATGCATTTACAAGTTTTTATACAGTAATAAAAAGAAGAAACAACGAACTTATTGCGGTTCCGTATTCTGAGGAATATGCGGAAATATTAGAGCCCCTTTCAGCTATTATCGAGGATGCAGCGCAGATAACTACAAACCAGTCGCTTAAAAAATTTTTACATGAGAGGGCAAAAGCATTCTTAAGAAATGATTATTTTAATTCCGAAATTTTATACATAGACTTAGATAGCAAAATAGAGGCTACCATAGGACCTTATGAGGTTTACGACGATATGCTATTTGGATATAAAGCCTCATTTGAATCATTTATACATATAAAAAATCATGATGAGAGTAAAAAATTAGAGTTATATTCAAAATATTTAAGCGAAATAGATAATATTCTACCTGTTGACAAAAAATATGTTTTTACCAAAAAAAGCCAAGAATCACATACATTGGTCACAGATCTTATATATTCTGGTGGAGGAGCAAACGGAGGTTATAGAGCTCAAGCATATAATTTACCCAATGATGATAAAGTAAGGGAAATTAAAGGTAGCAAAAAGGTATTAATCAAAAATATAATGAGTGAAAAATTCACAACGCTCGTACTACCAATGGTAGATAGGTTAATACTTGAATCACAGAAAAAATACATAAATTTTGATGCCCATTTTAAATTCGTTCTATTCCACGAACTATCACATGGTTTAGGACCAGCTTTTATAATAAAAAATGGTATTAAATCACCAATTTCAGATGGGATGATGGAATATAGTTCTGGGATCGAAGAAGCAAAAGCCGATATTTGCGGAATTTATATTGCTGAATATCTTATAAGTAAAAAAGTAATACAAAATGACATTGATGAAATATATGCCACATATCTAATAAATATATTCAGAGCCATAAGATTCGGTATAAGCGAGGCGCATGGAATGGCTATGATGATGGAATATAACTATCTTAAATTAAAAGGCGGTATAAAGTTTGAAAACAATAAATTCTGCTTCAATTCTGATTGCATGCGTAAAGGAATAACTTCACTATTAGAAGAGTTTCTAAATATACAAGCATCTGGCAGCTATGATTTAGCTAAAGAATTTGTTAAAAAATACAATTACGTACCAACCGAAATCAAAGATTCTATAGAAGGGCTAAAAGAGTTTCCCATCGATATATCTTTGGTATTTCAATATGATAAAAAATCGGAATTTATATGAAAAAAAAGACGAACGTTTTGGATTTATAATGTCTAAAATGTATAATTTTTTTACTATGACAAATACTAGTAAAAATATTTACAATACGATAATATCTGATATCGCTATTAAAAAATTTAATAGTTTATTAGATATTGGTTGTGGTACAGGAGTTGTAATAAAGAGCATAGCAAAAAAGTACGACAGAGTATATTATGGGATTGATCCCTCACCGTCTATGATAAACATAGCAAATAAGAATAATTTCAATGTTACGTTTATCCTTGGTTCTAATAGAAAGCTGCCTAAAAATAAAAAATTTGACATAATATTTTCATCATTATCATTCCATCACTGGCCAGACAAAGAAACAGCTATAACATACATATTAAATTCATTGAAACCTGGCGGCACTTTTATTATATATGAAAGCGATAGGGATAAAATGAGCTATTTAACTAGAATACTTGTAGGTAGTCATGCAATGACAGAAAAAGAATTTGAGGATATTTCTGTTCAGATAGGTAAAAAAATTAAGATTAGACACAAAGATTCACTTATAATTGCAGAAATAAAAAAATGATATTATGATGCTAAATTCTGACATAGAATTAATTGAAGGCAGACCTATAGTTTATATTAAAAGCTTGTCCGCATTAGTATGTTCTGATTTGCACCTTGGTTATGAAGACATGATGGCCGCAAAAGGAATTTTTATACCACATGTGAATTTAAAAAATATCTTAGAACAATTATGTTATGCAATAGAGATACTTAAGCCTAAATTGCTTATAATAAATGGAGATATAAAAAATGAGTTTTCTTCAACCAAAACGCATGAATTTAATGAACTTTTTGATTTTTTTAAGAATATTAAAAAAAATAATATTAAAATAATATTAATAAAAGGCAATCATGATAATTATATAAACAGATATAAACATCAATTTAATATTGAAATATATGAGAATGAATTCATAAGCGGCAAATACCTTTTTTTCCATGGAGAGTTTATGCCTATTGGTAATATTAATGAAGTAGATTTTCTAATTGTGGGTCATGAACATCCTTCAATTAAAATAACAAATGATAATGGAAGAATTGAACGATTAAAATGCTTTCTTTATAGTAAATACCACAATAAAAAATTGTTAGTGCTTCCGGCAATTAGCTATTTTGCCTTAGGTACAATAATAAATGACCCAAAAAGAATTGATTTCATATCTCCCATACTTAATGAAATAAATATTGATAGTGCGAATGCCATAGCTATAGGATATAATGAAACAATAAATTTTGGGAGGATTGAGCTTTTAAAATGCGTATACCCCTAAATTATCTTACAAAAATCAAAAATGTCACTATAATATTTATTATGGCAAGCGGAGTTAGATAAAGCCATCCATTCCGAATTATATTATTTATCTTCATACGTACTGTTGTAGCCCTAACAAGTATTATAGCAATACTAACTATTATTACCTTTATTGCAATCCAGAATATTGCAGGAAGAAAAGATGGGCCAAGCCAGCCGCCTAAAAATATTAATGATATAAGAAGTGACCCTACAAATACTCTGGTGTAATCAGTAAATAGGGCGAGCGCATAATAGGGGGCGCTTATATCTGTGAGCCATCCAGCTATCAATTCATTATCAGCCTCGCGCACATCAAACGGTGGTCGCTCCATTTCTGCAAGCATAACTATAAAAAATATTATAAACCCTATTGGCATTATAAGAGCAAACCACACATTGCTCTGTGTCTGAACTATATTATATAAACTAAAGCCGCGTGATAACATTGCTGATGCAACAACAACTAATAACATAGGGATTTCATAACTTATCATAACCATTACCGATCTTTGGGCACTTATTGATGCAAATTTGTTGCCACTAGTCCATGCAACCAAAAAGAGCAGCAGTGGTGAAAATGAAAGTATTGTAAATACAACTAGTAGGCTTATAGTTGCGTTTATTCCTACAAAAGATCCGGATATTGGAATGAAAAATAATGCCAATATGAGAAGTGCATAAATAACTGGCATTATTATGTTAAATAATGGCATATCGGCATTTTTTGGCATTATATTCTCTTTTGACAGTAGCTTAGTTACATCCGCAAAATTCTGTAATAGACCGAATTTACCCACATATGTAGGACCATGTCTTGACTGAATCCTTGCAATTATTTTTCGTTCTAACCAACCAAATAAATAAACAAATAGCACTACTAAAACCATAAGCATTATGGTGAATGCGATTATTGCTATTATCAAGGATATTATAGAAACGCTGCTTGATGCGTTTGAAAGAGTATAATATATGTAAGAGAGTACACCACTTATAATACTATTTGAGTATGACATAGTAAAGCGCTCACATTTAAGGTATTTATCTTTTGCTTTTTATTATAATCTTATGTTATCAGAAATGGCAAAGCAAATATTAAAAGATGGTAAAATAAAAGCCCGGGTAAAACGTGCAGGAATGCTACAGGTACTAACATTTGAAATACGACGGGTAACGCAGGGAAACATATCATTCCCTGAACTGTACGTAAAACGCATGATAGACTTAAATGAACTTACAAGATTAGCAAAAGAGTTCGGGTTGCCCGTTGAAGCTGAAAATGGTAGGGCATTTCCCGAAGGCACAGGGGCAATGGATTTTATAGGTTTATAGATTACATTAACCCCCTATCTTAAACATCTTAGTTCCACATTTTGGACATGTGCCAGATGATGCTTTCTTGCCATTCTTCATTACAACCGGTTTTACATCCTTCATTTCACGTTTTTCTTTACATTTCATACAATATGCTTCCATACTATCACAATCTTATATTCTATTGTAGCATATTAAAAGTTATTGCAATCAGAGATAGAAAAATGCAAGGTATATAAACATATTTATTAAGGCAAGTGGAAGCCCTATTTTGGCAAATTCGGCAAATGTTATATTACTGTTGCGCTTCTCTGCAATGCTTATTATTATAACATTGCTTGCAGCACCTAAAATAAGCATATTACCAGCTATCGTACTCCCAGATGCAAGTGCCATTAATTGTGTTATGTTTGAATTGGTACTATTTAGTATATTTATATACAATAAAACCAGCGGCACATTTGATATAAGCTGGCTTCCTAGCATGCTAGATACCATGATGTTTAACGGTGATGTTAATGCACTTTTTATTGATGTTATTGATTGCAATATGCCAGATTGCCATATGCCGCCTATTATGACAAACATCGATATAAAAAACATTATAGTGCCCCAATCCACACTTTTTATTATTTTTAACCGTTTTTTGCTAAAAATAATTATTGGAAGCGCAGAGATTATTGGAAGATAGAACAAATAGTCTTTTATCCCTATATTTATT
>JAJZDG010000051.1 GCA_021828705.1 Microcaldota archaeon
TTCTATGCATTCTATTAATCCCTGGTTGAATGCAAGCCCACCTTTAACTGAGACTTTTTGGCATGCTTTTTTTATTTTAAGAATTTCAGATAAACATTCTTTCATATCCTTTTCATTTCTTATAATACCAAGTTTATCTTGCAACGCCGTCCTTAAATTATCAACTATCTCATAAGGGTTGACATTATTTTTATCATTTAGATAGCCATTAATTCTTTTAATTTCTTCATTTACTTCATTAATGTCAATATCTACAGTTTTATTATTGTTAGTATACATTGCTGCTGCCTCTCCAGCACGTTTTCCAAAAACTAATATATCAGCCAGTGAATTTCCTCCCAATCTGTTTGCTCCATGTAATCCACCTGTACATTCCCCCGCAGCATAAAGACCTTTTATACTGGTGCTGCAATTTTCTGGGTCTACATAGATACCTCCCATAAAATAATGTACTGTTGGTGCAACTTCCATCCTCTCTTTTGTTATATCAACTCCTGCAAACTCAAGAAATTGCGTATACATCCCAGGGAGTTTCTTTTTTATAAAATCTGCCCCTTTATGTGTTATATCTAAATATACACCTCCGTGTTCTGTGCCATTGCCCTTTTGTATTTCGTAGTATATTGAACGTGCAACAACATCTCGTGCATCAAGCTCTTTTTTTGTTGGAGAATATTTAAGCATAAAACGCTCATTTTTATTATTATATAAGATGCCTCCTTCTCCTCGGACTCCTTCCGTTACCAATAAACCTCTAACGCCATGTGGCCATACCATACCTGTTGGGTGAAACTGCACCATTTCCATATCTCTTAGTTCTGCGCCAACTCTTAATGCAAGCGCGATACCATCTCCTGTACTCTCCCACGAGTTGGATGTTATTTTGTATATGCGCCCAAGACCTCCTGTTGCGATGATTATGCTTTTAGCTTTAAATAAAGAAAACTTTCCCGTTCGCATGTGTATTCCAAATGCGCCAGAAATCCTATCCTCATTTTTAAATAGTTTTGTTACAACAATCTCGTCAAATACCTTGACATTTTTATGTAATATTCTATCCTCTAAAGTCCTTATAATTTCAAGGCCTGTCTTATCTCCAACGTGGCATAATCTTCTGTATGTATGTGCACCAAAAGCACGCTGCATTATTTTACCATCTGGCGTTCTATCAAATAATGCCCCAAATTTTTCAAGTTCATAAACGGCATTTGGCGCTTCTTTAGCAAGTATCTCTGCCATCCGCCAGCTTCCTATATAATCACCTTCTATTACTGTGTCAGAAAAATGAACCTTCCAATTATCTTTTGAGTCTACATTCGCTACAGCCGCTGCAATGCCTCCTTCTGCCATAACGGTATGCGCTTTACCTAAAACAGATTTTGATAATATAATAACAGACTTTTTTTGATCAAGTGCGGCGAGCGCTGCGCGCATGCCAGCACCTCCAGATCCTATAACAAGAACATCAACATTATATGTTTCATAATTCATTGGTAGCACCAATATCTAATAAAAAGAGATACAATGCTAAACAATATATTACTTATTATGCCTCCACTATCTTTTGAGTATTACCTTCTAAATTGCCTGTAATCTTCAGGTCTTTTTTTAGAACTTTCTAGATGTTTTCTTATTTTGTATAAGTGCCTAAGTATTCTAGGATTAGAAAGCAGGCTTTCAGGCATTGGCGCATCGCTTAAATTAACATAAATACCATCATTTATGTGATTATCTTTGTAATTATCAGATATCCACTTTGTATCTAATGTCATAAAAACACAATTTACGTGTAATTTAAAGCAATAAAAGGCTTTCCTACATAGTTAGACAACTGTCAAAAATGCGTAAGTAGAATATTTTTGGCATTATTATGCATTATATTTTCTACTGCCTCCATTTTAAGGCCCAACTCCTTTAGTATATTTGTCTGTTCTTTTAATATATTCTCTCTATAACCAGCTGGAAATATGCGCGTATCTGAGCCATATATTATGTGCTGGTCATCAAATACCTCTATGCTTTTTTTAAATACCTCTTTTAAAGTCAAGAAATTATCCTGATTTTGCATCCAGTTATTTGTTCCTGATGTGTCCACATAAAGATTCTGGCGTTTGTATCTAAGCATTAGTGTCTCTCTAAAAAATCCTGCGCCGAAATGTGCTATAACAAAATTAATTCCTGGAAAATCTGTAAGTACTGTAGATAGCGTTAAAGGATTTCCATTTATCAAATCTGCTCTAAACCCTATTGTCACTCCAAAATGTATTACTATTGGTATATGTTTCTTCTCGCAATAATCATAGAATTGATAAGCCTCTTTTGAACCTACATTAAATCCTTCATTTGTCGGGTATAATTTAACGCCAGACATTCCGTTTTCAATCTCCTTTTTTAATGTATCGATCGCATCAGGTTTAGTCGGATTTATTTTGGCAAATCCTACAAATCTACTGCTAGAATTTATGAATGCTGTAAAATCTTTATTAAAATTTACATTTGCCATGAAGATGGTTTTTTCTATACCATTCTTATCCATTGCATTAATCCAAGCATCTGTGTTTTCCTTAATTGTATGTTTAGATGCATTGATAAATTCTTTTGGGATATTTTTTATGTCAAAATTTTTTGGCAGCATTCCTTCAGACATGCTCATGGTAAACATATGTGCGTGCGCGTCTATTACCATTAAATCATTATATAGTAACTCTATATAATTAAAAATGTAGGCATTACTTTTTACGAAATTAATTTATTGCACAAATTTTTATATAAAATATAAAATAAGTATAAACTATCGGTTGCAATATTTTAATATAAAAAATATAGTGGAAGAATTTAAATTCATTTATGAACATTAGTTGATATGGAATAATAAAAACTCTTTACGTCAAGTAATATCACTTTAAATAAGCAGATCACTTTTTATCAGGGGAGGAAAATAAACACGTTTATCTATATAAAATAAAATTTATCTTAAAATATTTAAAATTAAATCTGGTGTATAATATATGTTCATAGGTCATTTTGCAATAGCATATCTTGTTTATTATTTGTACCCTAACATCCCTTTTTGGGTAGCTCTTCTGGGCGTTAGTTTCCCTGATCTATTGTGGCCGATATTTGTAATTTTGGGCATAGAGCAGGTGAAAATAAAATCAAATTCTCCTCTACAAAAAGATCTAAAATTTACTCATTATCCATACTCACACTCTCTTGTAATTTCAACAATAATAGCATTTGTTTTTGGAGGGGTTTTATCGTTTTTATTAAACAATTGGGCAATATTAATTTTATTCCCCATTCTTTCAGCATCTCATTGGGTTTTAGATATAATAGTTCATCGTAAAGATCTTCCAGTACTTGGGTTTTCCAAAAAAGATTTTAAGGTGGGGTTGGGTCTTTGGAATCATGGGCGAGCAGCATTTATATTGGAATATGTTTTTTACGTAACATTTACTATTTTGTTTGCTCCCAGTAGCTTGATATTTTTGCTTTTTATCTTAGGTACAATTTTTCATATATTAAATGCAAATTCCTTTTTAGGTTTAACAAAAAAGAATTTATTTGCAAAAGGAAAGTATACTTATCCAATAATTACGTTGTTGGGATTTGGTTTATTTATAATAATTGCCTCGCTATAAAATTATTCGTTTTTATGCGGATAAATAAAAAGACCAATCACATTAATTTATGGCCTTTTTCACAAGAGCGGCAATTTTTGCCTCTTCTATATTGGTTAGTCCAGTCAATGCAAATCCTGTTGGCCACATTTTTCCCTCATCTAGATTTGCTTTATCGCTGAATCCAAATGTAGAGTATCTTGCTTTGAACTTCCCTGCATTTTGGAAGAAACAGATAATTTTATCACCTTTAGCATACGCCGGCATGCCATACCATGTTTTAGGAGAAAGTTCTGGTGCGGCAGCTTTAACTATTTTATGAATGCGCATCGCCATTGAACGGTCGGGATCTTTCATCTTTGCGATTGCAGCAAGAACATTTTTTTCTCCATTATCTTTTGCATTCTTCTCTTTGAGATATTCTTTCATCGCATATGTCTCTTCCTTGCTCAATCCTTTCTTTTTTTCGACCATAAAATCCACAATTATCATAAATTATCTATTTCTTTATATATGCGTTCTTGATCTTGTTAATATCTAGCTTTACCATCTTAAGCATAGCTTTCATTGCCCTATCTCTTCCTTGTTTATCTGGGCCTGCAAGGTATTTTGGTATCTGTTCTGGAACTACCTGCCATGTCACGCCATACTTATCTGTTAGCCATCCACATTGACTTGGTTTTCCACCGCCTTTTAACAAGCTGTTCCAATAGTAATTAACCTCTTTTTGATTCTTACAATTGATTACAAAAGAAGTTGCCGCTGAGAATGTTGTAAATCCTGGAGCATTTCCTCCGTTGATTAAAGTGAAGATGGTATTTGCAAGTTTAATGGTCACAAGATATGTATTCGGGCCGCTTGGTGTATCGTTTAGTTTTGTGTTGCTAATTACTTTGCCTTTAAAAATAGATGCATAGAATTTTGCGGCTTCATCCGCATTGTTTACAAACCATAAAAATGGTGTGATCTTTTGCATAGAACTACAACTTATCCTGATAAGTAAT
>JAJZDG010000052.1 GCA_021828705.1 Microcaldota archaeon
CAACTCCCCAAGGTATAATGACAAGTAGAGAGATAAAGGACAAAAATACAGGAGGACGATTACTCGCGTATGTATATTGAATTTATATTAGGTAATTATAATGTTAGAAATACCAAATGGCATCAACGTTGATGTAAAAGATAATTTAATCACAATAAGTGGTAGCCTAGGCAAGAATAAACGCGTATATAATGACAAGCTCATGAATGTCTTGATAAAGGATAATCAGATACATATTGAATGCACAAAAAATAAAAAACTTGCAAAGGTCGCAAACAATACAGTAAATACGCTATTAAAAGAATTAAAAAATGACATGGATGGCGTTAACAAACACTTTGAAATAAAGATGCTTGCAGTCTTTGCACACTTTCCAATCACAATAGAGGTTAAAAACAACACCATTATTATAAAAAATATATTAGGAGCACGTGCGGCTATATACACAGAAATTGTTGGAGATACAAAAATTGAAATAAAAGGACAGAATGTTAGAATATATGGCACTAATAAGGAGGATGTTTCACAAACTGCTGCAAACATAAGAATGGCATGCAAAGTAAGAAAACGTGATGAACGCGTCTTCCAAGACGGAGTTTATTACGCAATAGAGTGATTTTTATGACAATAAAGATAAAAAAGAAAACGCACCCGAAATTCAATGTGCCAAATTTTGGCATAAAAAAAAGAAAGGGTGTTAAAGAACGCTGGAGAAAACAACGAGGCATTGATAATAAAAAAAGAATAAAAATGGCCATGATGGGAGCAGAGCCTACAATCGGTTACAAAAATAGTGAATCTGTACGCGGTATTAGAGCAAACGGAAAACGTTTATATAGAATAAATAATATAGAAGAGATGAAAAACGTGTTGAAAAATCCTGACATATCAAGCAATTTATATGATTTTATTGTACCACATTCACTCTCAAAGCGCTCAAGACATGAAATTGCGATTCTTGCAAACAACAATAAATTTAAAGTAGTTAATATAAAAACAGAAGCAAAAAAGATTGATAACAATAACAAAAAGGATATAAAATCAGATAGCGGTGTCAAAATATGAGTATTAAGCTTACAAAAAGGATTGCTGCAATAGTAATGGATAGAGGAGAGAGCAGCATAAGGATAAATCCTACAGCAATAGCCGAAGCAAAAAAAGCAATAACCAGAGAAGACGTTAGGGCACTTATAAAAAACGGCAGTGTATATGCAATAAAAGAGAAAAAGAACCTTAGCTTGCATGGAAAGGAGCTCAAAAAGAAGAGAATTGCAGGTAGAAAAAGAGGATATGGAAGAAGAAAGGGTACAAAGAACGCCAGAAGCGGCACATCATTATATCCTAAAAAAATACGTGGTCAGAGGCGCATATTAAAGAGTTTAAAGAATGATAAGATAATAGATAATATTGTATTCAAAAAGTATTACAAACTAACAAAGGGAGGAAGCTTCCCAACAAAGATATCTTTGATAAATCACATAAAAGATAGCGGCATAAAGATAAATGATGAGTTAATGGAAAAATTAAAACATATATAAAGGTATTTTTATGATAATAAGAAAAAGAAGGCGCTTGCAAAATTTAACAGATTATAAAAAAAGAGTGGCACTCGTAAAGGGAGATATGCCGCGCATTGTAGTAAGAAGATCAAACAAACAGATAATAATGCAGATCGTTGAATATCATAGCGATGGTGATATCGTAATTGCAATGGTAACATCAAACGAATTGAAGAAATTTGGATGGAGTCCGAGAAGCAATACACCGACCGCATATTTGACCGGAATGCTTTTGACAAAGAAATCTGAAAAACTCAACGGCCGTGAATGCATATTAGACATAGGTTTATATAAACCAGCAGAAAGCGCAGTTCTTTTTGCAGCCGCAAAAGGAGCGATGGATAATGGGATAAAATTGCGTGCAAATATAAAATTTGATGAATCGCGTATAAAAGGCACACATATTAAGAATTATTATTCACAGTCAAAAGATAATTTTGCAGGGTATGATAAAGAGAAATTTAATGTTGAAAAAATTGAGGAGCTTTTCGAAAAAGCAAAAGAGCAGATAAAGAGGGTATGATGTATTGGCATTCCGTAGAAATGATAGGTATAAAGAGGAAGAAAAAGTATTTGATGTAGAATCCTGGAAACCGCTTACTGAGATTGGGAGGATGGTTAAGGCAAAGGAGATAACATCCATTGAGCAGATATTCCACATGGGAAGACGAATAGAGGAGCGTGAAATAGTGGATGCACTTCTGCCTGAAATAAAGACAGAGGTTATTGAAATAATGAATGTTCAGAGAATGACAAAAAATAATAGAAAGGCAAAGTATAGGGTAATCGCAATTGCAGGAGATAAAAGAGGGCATATAGGAATAGGAGCTGGAAAGGATGTTGAGATAAAGGCCGCAATAGATAATGCAATGAATGATGCAAAGAAAAATATAACACCAATAATATTTGGCTGTGGATCATGGCAGTGCCAATGCGGAACGACACATAGTCTTCCAGTAATAGTAAAGGGCAAATGCGGCAGCGTAGAGGTCTTATTAAAACCAGGCCCTAGAGGTCTTGGAGTAGTTGCAAACAAGCCCATAAAAAAGATGCTTGAGCTTGCAGGTCTAAAAGATATATGGAGCTTCTCAAAGGGAAGAACACGTTCGAGATATAATATGTTAATGGCCGCATATAAAGCTATAACAAGCATAAACCGCATGAAAAATACTTCAGCTATGAAAATAAAAGCGCAGTAATCTATTTTATTTACAAGCACGCGTTAAAGGCCATAATGTGCGTTAGATTAAGGATTTGATGCATAAAATTTATCATAGTAAATCTCCAATACAACTAGTTATTTAAGACTTCTATCACAACGTTATTGTATTTAAATATAACTCAGTTATAAAACCAATTGATTGTATGGCAGATTTTTTAGCAGTAGTTTTGTTCTCGGCGATAATGGGATTCTCAATATATCTAGCTCTCCCTATAATACTTAAAAAACATTCAAGTTCAAGGACGATAACGATGCTCAATGCAGGAGCTATTGGTATACTCATATTTCTTATAATGGACATATTCTCGGATGTTGCACCGATATTATATAAAACGAATTCCCTTTATGGGTATGGCGCCGACCCATTTTTAAGCGCGATATTTGCCATCTCATTGACAGTAGGATTCTTTATGCTATATAGATTTGAGGGCAAATCCCCACATGGTCTTACGCCTAGCAAAACATCGCTCATGATAGCGATAGGCATAGGTCTGCAAAATTTAACTGAAGGATTAGTATTTGGATCCCTTTCTGTGAGCGTGGGGCTTTTTTCGGGAGTTGCCCTTGTGGTGCTTATAGGATTTATTATGCAAAATTTAACTGAAGGATTTCCTATTGCGGCGCCATTTATAAATAGTAGTGATAAAAAATTAGGCGTACTTGCCATGCTCTTTCTAATAGGAGGATTACCTACAGTCATTGGCGGTGTTGTAGGGTTCTTTTACAACTCCACCATGTTAAACTTAATTTTTGATGGACTTGCAATAGGCGCAATACTATATGTCATACTGCCTATGATAAAACACCAATTCAAAAATATAGAGCCGCAAAGGCAAAACCTAATTTATCTAGGCATATTTATAGGATTTATAATAGGTTTTCTGGTAAATTTAATATAAAATTAAACACCATTTTTCATACATAGTTTACTGACTTTGCACACATCACACTTTGGCACATTTCCACAGATTGTCTTGCCATGCGCTTTTAAGACATATGCAAGGTTTTTCCAATACTTTTTATTTACTTTAGATTTTAAATCTTCCTCTATCGTATTTGCATTATTACTTTGTGATAGACCAATTCTATTAGATAATTTTATCACCCATGTATCAACTGGTATTCCCTCAACAACACCATAAGCATTTATGAGTATAGTATTTGCGGTCTTGCGCCCAATGCCAGGCAGCATAAGAAGCTTATCCATATTTCTTGGGACAACTCCATTATAACGCGATTTTATCTCGTTGCATGTCTTTGTTATATTCTCAGCCTTTTTATCGGCAAAACTAACAGACTTTATATATTTAAGCATATCCTCTTTAGTCGCATTTGAAAATGCATCGCAATCTTTGTATTTAGAAAATAATTCCACAGTTAATTTATTGACGATCTCATCGCGCGTCTGTGCTGAGAGAATTGATGCAACAACCAATTCTATGGGTGTATTAAAATTAAGATAGTATTTTGCGTTTGGATATAATTCAAATAACGCCTCTATAATCCCATTCGCTTTATTTGACTCTAGTAATTTTGCCTGCATACAAATCAGTATTTATTAAATATTAATGTTTATAAAATACCATATGCCAAATAATAAACGTATATTTTTAAAAAAAGTAATGACAAAACTTAAATTACGTTATAAAAATAATTTGAAGAGCTCCTTAAATTTTTCCAGTCCCTGGCAGCTTTTGGTTGCAACAATTTTATCCGCGCAAGCACAAGATAAACAAGTGAATAAGGCTACTGTTGAATTATTTAAAAAATATCCAAATATGAACGATTATTTGAATCTTAAACCTAGTGAACTATTCAAATACA
>JAJZDG010000053.1 GCA_021828705.1 Microcaldota archaeon
AGGATATAACTAATATACGGACAATCGCAAGAAAATTTGCTATTAAAAATGCATTAGATTATGGCAAAGCTGATGTCGGTATAGTTCTAAATAAACTTTTTGAGGATCCTGACGTTAGAGGATTTGATATAAATAAATTAAAGGAAATTGTAAATAATGTTGTAAAAGAGGTAAATTCTCTACCTCTAGAAACAGTTGTAAATGAATCAAAGAATTATATATTTTCTGAAAAAAAGCAAAGACTAGGGCTTTCTGATTTAAATTGGGTTACGCCTAATGTAAGCGTTAATACGAGATTTGCTCCAAATCCTAGCGGTTTTTTACATATTGGGCATGCTAAAATTGCAATATTATGTGATGAATACGCTAAAAAATATAATGGAAAATTCATCGTTAGATTTGAAGACACGGATCCTAAAACAAAAGTGCCTCTGCTTGAAGCATATGATTCAATTATTAATGATTTGAAATGGTTGGGATGTAACATTAGTGGAGTATTTAAACAGAGTGAGCGCTTAGGCTTATATTACGAATATGCACGCAAGTTAATAGAAGCTGGGTTGGCATATGTATGCGTTTGCGACTATATTACAATGCAAAAAAATAGAGATGAAGGCATAGCATGCAACTGTCGGAATTTTAATGTTCCTATAAATTTATCAAATTGGGAAAAAATGTTTACAACATTTAATGAAAAAGATGCGGTGCTGCGGCTTAAAACTGATTTAAATCATCAAAATATCTCAGTTAGGGATTGGGTTATGTTTAGAATAATAAAAAATGAACATACACTGCAAAAAGATAAATATAAAGTATGGCCATTATATAACTTTGCCGCAGTTATTGACGATCACGATATGGAGATAACTCTTGTTATAAGAGGCAAAGAACATGAAATTAATATGATGAAGCAGATCTATTTATATAACGCTTTAGGTTGGGCGCATCCACATTCAATTGAAGTAGGCATACTTAAAATAAATGGGGAATTTGCACACAAATCTGATATAAACAAAGCAATAAAAGAAGGCAGGCTTACAGGGTGGGATGATCCACGTGCTCCAACTGTAAACGGATTTAGAAATAAAGGTATAACGCCTGAAGCAATAAGAGAATACATAATTAATTCAGGTATAGGTAAAAATGATTCGTTTTTAGACTTTAAAAAATTGGACGCAATAAATAGAAAAGTAATTCGTTCATACTCTAAGGTTAAATAACATGTATAAATGCCTACCAACTCTAATTTTTTAGAGTTGTGGTTTTTATAACCAGTGCACTACAAAATTTAAAAATTCCATGCTTGGCATTCACAATGCCAAAATGCATTTTCACTTTTCGCTTACTATTATGCTTTCAGTTATGTTTTTGACGCGTTCGTATCGTACGCTGTTTTTTGCAACCTTCATTGCAACATTCTCTCCACGCGAGAGCTCATCTAATTTTACTAATAGAAGACTTGCAACAGAGCCGCTTTCAAAATCAACTATAACATCCTCAACAAAGCCTATTTTCCTTCCTGAATTGGTTATTATTTGCTTTCCATATAGATCTGATATCATCATATAATCACGCTATCTAATACTAAATATCTTTTTCGATGCAAATATTCTTATTATGTACTCTTTTAATTCCGACATAAAATAATCACTATTCTTGGATAACTCATCAATTTCTTTTTGGTCAAAGAGCTCTTTGTTGTTATTAATTAATTTTGATAAATATTTATCAGTTAAGAAAATAGCGCGGCTGGTGCACGCTGGGCATTCATATATAGGTATTATTGATATGTCTTTACCATCAAAATGCCTCTTTAGTGGCATATTGCTGCATTTAGGGCAGCTCTTTTTAAGCACCGGATCAGAATACTCGCAAACCTTTATCTCAAATTTTGTCTTATTTAGAAAGGCATCTATGTGCATTTTGGCAGTGCTATCACTAAATAAATTTTGGTCTAATAGCGCTCCATTAAAATCAAGATGCTCATGGAGCAAATGCTCATTGATAACGCTAAATATATCTGTATATTTTACATTATCTATCTCATAGTCAATTCTATGCTTATTCTTAGAACTTGATAGATACGCTAAAGCTATCTACTCACCGCTTGTTAATATATATTCCTCAATATCCTCTTTTAATACTGTGCTTCTCTTCTTTCTCTCCGCAGCGCCTACGGCAAAGGCGGCTATCTCAACCGCCTTATTTTGAAGTATTTCAAGTATGGCATCCATTGCCTTTTCCTCAAGAATTAGGCTGGAATTCTTCGCTATAATCTCCTTCAATACATCTTTTGAGATATTAGCCATATAAAAACACCAAATTCAGCACTCAAGATCCTCATCATAGCATAGCTCAGAGCGCTAAAATCATCACTGTATAGTTAAAGCATTTAAAACCTTTAAATATCTTTTGCAATTCTTCCGCTAATTTGCGATTGATAAATATATTGTTGTAAAATTTATTTGTCTATTGCTATCAATCCCTAACATTTATATAATCTTTTTACGTTTAAGTATAGGTGTTAATATGTCAGTCGTAGATGTGAAGGATAGCAATTTTGATAGCGAAGTATTGAAATCTGATAAGCCAGTTCTTGTTGACATTTGGGCAGAATGGTGTGGTCCATGCAGAATGTACTCCCCAATAGTAGATGAATTGTCAAAAGATTATACAAATAAAGTAAAGTTTGTAAAGGTTAACGCTGATGATAACCAAAAAATTGCCGAGAAATATGGCGTTATGAGCATACCAACTACTTTATTAATAATTAAAGGAAATCTTAAGGCATCAATGGTTGGGGCGGTTCCAAAAGAGACACTAAAGAAATGGATAGAAAGCAATATGAAATAATATTTATTTTTTTATTTTTTTGAAAATTAGCAGCGTGTTTTTATGGCAAAGAAAAATGAGCTTGAACTGCTTACTGATGAGAAGATTAAGAACGGTGGCATACTAGCTAAGATCTATTTTGACATACAGGATAAGGATAAGGAGCGCCTGCAGCCATTATTAACAGATTTAATAAACAACAGGTTATTGAAAGAGCGCGGCGTAGTCTATGGCGCAGGAACAATAAATGATCCTATAAAGAGCGATGATATTTTTGTAACCAGTGCTACCGTCACAATGTTATTTGAGAGCTTAAGCTCCATTATAAATGTTGCATTCAATTATGCGCCAGCTGGCATAGAAATAATAAAGCCAGAGCGCGAATTTAATATAAGTACATTTGATGTTCAGAGAATACTTTTAGACCTATCAAATGTCTCTATAACATATTCAAAATACATAATGGAGCATGTATTAAAACCTGAGGAGATTGAAATTGTCAAAAAGCAGCTAAAGAATCGCGCAGAATTGGGAAAAAATGCAATAGAAAATAAAAAGAATGAAAATAATGAGAAGAAATAAACATACTCATTTTAAATAAACTAATTTTATCCAAAATACCATTGTCTTTCCTGCAAGCGGGTGATTGCCTGTTGTGCCATACGCTTTTTCCGGTGGAACCCTCACTATTTTCTCCTCATTTAATTTCATCCCACGCACCGCTTCGTCAAAGCCCTCTATCATATCTCCAGATCCAACAGTGAACTCAAGCGGCTCATTTTTTTCGCTCTTATCAACAATTGTTCCATCAGCTAATCGTGCTATGTACTCAACCTTTACTCTGCTCCCATCTACGACTTGTTTTTCTGCCATAAAATCACAAAAATATTTTATACATGGAAATTTATATGGAAAATGCTTATATATATCTAACGGATTTTACGATTTTAGATCAAAATCCCAAATTGTTAACAATTATAATATAACCACTTTTCCTACATCCTCAATTAACTAGAAATTCCAAGCAGAATATGAAAACTAAGCCTTAAAAACTAAGTAGATTTAATTTTGGTGAAATTGAACAGATTAAAACGTAAGCGCATGGGCTTTTATTTTTGGAGGTTCCACCACATGATTCTTCCGAAGAAAGAAAAGGAGATCTTAAAAAAATACGAAGAGAAAGAGAAAAAGAAAATACTGAAGAAGGGATACAAACTGCACGTTATTTATGATGTGGAGACAAAAATTCTTCTTTACTGGATAGTTTTTCCTGCGAATGTCCACTATAAGGACGCCTTCAAACCCTTTTCTATTATGTTAAGGCGCACTTTACGTTTGCGTACAACGCGAAATTCTTTGTGGATTCGGCATACGATTCCTCTGATGTCAGATTTATACTGCTGGAAAGTAAGATAACTCCAGTGATAGCAGTGAATGAAAGAGGTCATTATTCATCAGAAACGCCAAAGGGTCATGATTACAAAAAAAGGGGTGCAATAGAGAGGTTCTTCTCCTCATTGAAAAGGAGATTAAATCCCCTGAACGTCAGGGTGAATGGACCCCGAAGAGTTACGATACACGTAAATAATTGTATTTTCGGTTATCTGATGAAATACATTTTGTAACGACCAACTAAGAACAATTCGGACGACAGTTTGATTAGCCAAAAGGCTTATACAAACACTTATTTTTGAAGAAAAATAGTACTGTTTAACGTTTGAAATCCGACTCTCATCTTTATAAATTTT
>JAJZDG010000007.1 GCA_021828705.1 Microcaldota archaeon
TTTGACATGTTAAGTACTCAGCAGTTATTAACATATGGTTATATGCCATTATTATCAACATCCGCGTGGCCTGCGCTTGCAAGCGGAAGTGTAATGAGAATCCAGCCATTAATACCCTATCTTGAGGCATATTGGTACTCCCTTATGAATGGCGCTTCTGCCCCATTTAATACCACATTAATGAGTTTTGTTTCTGGCGTATATCCTCCCATAACCGCAGCACTTTTAGTATTTGTAGTATTCATGTTATTATACACCGAATATGATGAATATGTCGGTTTAATAGGCGCCGCGCTTGCAGCAGCAATGCCTGTTTTGTTAACAACCTTTATATCTGGTGAGCAATTATTAGAGCCATGGGGAATATTCAGCCTTTTCTTCTTCTTTGCAATGTATATGCTTGCTGTTAAAGATATGAAGAATAAGCGGCTTGCAATACTTGCAGGTATAGCATTTGCATCAACGTTTTTGGGTGCCCATTACTTTACTGTTGATGCGGGAGTTTTAACATTATACATAATATTCCAGGGCATTATAAGCTATTTAAGAAAGGATTTAAACATCGATTTCTACAAGATGAATGCAATAGTTATAATAGTAATAGCAGTGTTTTTAGTTTTCTATCAGCCATACAATGCAACGCTTAATGGAAGAATACCGGCAATACTTGGTATACCAATAACTGTAAGCGGCCCATTGTTCGCATTGATTTTTATCGCCATACTCAATTATTTGCCAAAAGAGCTGCATAAACGCAAGATTGCATTTAAGAATGATACAAATATGACTAGAATGATATGGACCGCAGCAATAATAATAATCGCAATATCTGCAATAGCTCTCACACCACTTGGAGATACTGTAAAATCATATTTAAGCCTGAGTACAAAATTCACAACACCATCGACTCCTCTTTTTATGACTGTACAAGAGTTTATGCCTACGGGTCTTACATATGATTTTGGTTCAGCGGGATTTGGTGTAATAGGATCAAGCCTTTTTGGGATTCCATTATACATCTATATAGTGATGATAATTGCATATGTGCTAATAATTTTGAGCATAATATTTAGAAAAAGCAATATCGGTATCCTATACTTATGGATTACGCTTCCGCTTGCCGTTGCCGCTTTCTCTGAAGTAAAATATCTGCCACATTTTGGTGTTGCATACATTTTATTAATAGGCATAATAATAGGCGAATTACTTGCGATTATAGGTAATAAATTTGATTTTCATATGTATGAAAATAGAGACAATATGAAATTGTATATAAAGAATGCCTATCAAAATAATAAGGATTTGGTATATGCAATATTTTCAATAGCTCTCTTTTTTGTAATGCCTATAATAGCAGTAGTATTTTTATTAATAATAATACTCACAAAGAGCGCAAATAACAATAATTATATGTATGGGCTTATAGCGCTGTTTTTTATATCAATTATAATTCTATACGCAATAAAGGGTCCAGTCAATGGGGAGATGGGTTCTATAGTAGATTCATTTAGCGCTGCGACAGTTTATTCAGCAAATCCATCTACCGCATGTACTACAATATCAAATCAGAATAATGCTGTAGGTTATGACTTATACTGTAATATAGTACCTCAATATTGGATAAACGCTGCGAGCTGGATGCGCCAAAATGTAGGTCCAAATGGTCCAAGAATACTCTCATGGTGGGATTATGGCGATTGGATAAATTGGTTTGGCCAGAGTCCTGCTGTAATACGTGGAGATAACTCTGTAGATAAACAGGATTTTGCAACAGCAGCAAATTATGTACTTGGAAAGAATGATAATTATTCATCAAAGAATCTTGCCAATTTCATGAACACAAACCAAACAAAATATGTGGTGTTTGATGAAGCTCTCATACAGAAGTGGGGTGCGCTGGACTTCCTTGCATGTATAAATGTGAATGCAACATCAAAGGCGTTTGCAATAGCGCAGGGACAGCAACAGACTCCTCCAGCTCCATATCTATTAGGTCAATCACAATGTGAACTAACGCATGATCCTGAGCTTGTATTAATTCCATTATCCGTACTCGCCCCAACTGTTAGCAGTCCTTCAATTAGTGATTACTGTTCAATATCAAATAATAGCGTGCAATATGCAAAGGGATATCTTGTAGTCGGAGATACTGTAGAGAATCAGAGTGTATGTGTTGGAACAAATCCAACAGTGAATGGTGACGTGCCATTATACACGAGCAATGGTACTAAGATGAATGCGATGGTTCAGCTTGAGACATTATCTCCAATGGGTGAGACAAGCGTAGGTCAGGCTGGGAGTATTTACTTAGAATATCTTGTGATATATACGCCAAATGGCCCAAATAATACTATAACGAACGCACCATCTGGCTTTTATGATTCAAATTTCTACAAAGGATTCTTCCTTGGTAATCTAAATGGGTTTACGCAGGTATATCCATCTAATGCCACTGGTATAAACTTTGTAAATGGTACATACCCAATAAGAATATTCTCATTGAATAACTTTACTGGGACTCTACCAACACCAACAGCAAAGCCAAGTTATGTGGTGAATAATTATACATTCCCTGGATAGTAACTAATAAATCTCTTTTCGCTAAAATCTTAATGCGAAGTGGGCTTGTAGCTCAGCCTGGTTAGAGCGCTGGTCTTATAAGCCAGATGTCGAGAGTTCAAATCTCTCCAGGCCCATTTTATTCAAAATTTATTATAAAATAAAAACACATACAAATTATTCCTAAAATAAACTAATCCTATTAAATTTGTTTACCGCAGGCGATTACTTTATTTTTGATGAGATTATGTGTTACGCAGTTCTCTTTTAAGCTTTATTGTAGTTAACTTCCATTGGTCAGAATCCTTTATTTTTACACCAATAAATATTGAGTTTACTCTGAATTTTTTCACAAAACCCGCGATGTTTAGCTCTTTTATTTTATTATCTAAGTCTTTAAATGGTTTTTTATAGTATGCTATGGTTATGTGTGGTATAAAATTAGGATATTTTTTATATTTCTGTTTGGATGCGCTCGAAGCAATTTTATGTAATCTACGTAATGAATTATGGTTTTCTACTCTAAGATAGACGGGGTAACCAAGCCTATTTTTATTGAAGCTACCAAAATTGTTTATTTTTGCTTCAAATGGCAGTATCTTTTTACATTTGATTTTGAGCTTAGAAATTATTTCTATTAATTCATCCATTTTTATCATATCATCACTATATGCTAATGATATGTGCGCAATCCATGGCATTGGGTCTTTATGCATAGAGTAAGTTTTACGTACAAAAGAGGACATAACTGATATGTCGTCGCTGAGTTTCTTTGGTGGGAGTAGCATAATGTTATAACTAATATACGTATTAATTGAAGAATTAGGTAACATATTAATTAAATCTTTTTTCTTCTTTTTAATTCGTGTATTTTTTGTTAAATTAGCCATATACACGCCAAACTATCACAAAAATATATAATCAAATATATATTAAATACTGCATATAAGCGTCATTGTTTAAATCAAATTACTATAAGTTAATTTTTCTTCAAGTTATTTAAAAATATAAAATTATGTTAAAAGATATAGAGTTTAATAAATAGATTACAAAAATAATTAGGTAATTGTTGTATGGGTGTTGTGTAAAATTGTTTTTTTTGGCATTAACCTGTTCCCATTTCTTCTATAAACTGCATATATTACGTTTGCCACTAACAGTGCTATTAAATATGGGTATAATATTCCAATATATGCTATTGCGTAAGAGAGCAGTGCTATAAATGCGCCGTATAATATTTGTGGGTATATCTTATATGGGGATGTTTTTGGTTCTGTTATCATAAGAAAAGCAAAAAGGTAATTTATGCTGATTATAGAGGTAAATAAATTATCGATTGAATGATCTGCGTTAAAAATAAAACTGATTATTATAAATATAATAGCAAAAGATAACGCTGTTGGTACCCTTTTAGATTCATATGCTGATACTATAAATATAAGTGCTATAGGTAATGTAAATGCACCTATACTATAGCTAATAGATCCCCACCATTGATCTCCAATAAGCATTACACCTAAACCTACTAGCAACCCAAATGCGGCAGGGTTGAATATATTAACATTCTTTATTTTGATAAATAATTTTGATATCACTGCTGCTATTGACGCAATTAATATAGAAATTATAAATCCAGATACTGGCGCAACAAGGCCTATTATAAAACCTGTTATAATACCGGAAAAAGGTATTTTAGAATCTTTTTGTTTTATATAATATTTTTTCAAAAACAATTCAGCAACTGCGCAGGTCGTAACCGAAATAATTAGATTATACGGGATATAATTTAGTATATAGCTAGAGATAACTGTTGTAATTAATAAAAGTAATATGGTAATGATATACATGCGCCCTACGTGGCTATTTAATATTTTCATAAAATCATAATATATTTAGTACCAATATTATTAATTGTGTAAGGTATTCAATATTTTATTTCGTTTATTCATTTCGCATATTTTTATTAAAAAACGAAATAACCAAAAAGATATATAAAAGTCAATAACTAATTATAGTTGATAAAAATGAGCAGTCAAGGTAAGACAAAGCGTATAATACTAGAACTTATACGTGACGGTGTTAATAATCTCAGTGCTATAAGTAAACGATTGAACTTGGCGCCATCAACTGTTAGTAAACATCTTCATGATTTAGAGGAGAGTGGTGCAATAATATACGATGAAAATCCGCATTTTAGAAAATGGAAAAATTATGTTATAAATAAAGAATTTACTCCAAAACAGGATAGAAATATAATAACCCCAATGAAAAATGTTATAGTGGGAGCTGTAATATTGTTTGTGATAGTTTTTACGCTTTTATACTTTTATTATGGCAGCAGTGCTAGTAGCGTTTATGTCCCTATAAGTATAACAGACCCTCCACAAGTTCCTTTAGGCACACAATCCTTATACATCAATTATAGCTCCTTTTATGTAAATGTAGCAAATGGTAATGTCTCAAAATGGATATATGTGAATTCCAGCGGAAGTATAAATCTCATGGGGATAATAAATACGAGTGCGGTAATAGGCGGTATAACGCTTCCTGAGAATTCGTTTATCAAAGGTATTAAGTTTAACATAACTGCCGCTCGAATAATAA
The DNA here is from genome assembly GCA_021828705.1 of Microcaldota archaeon. Taxonomy (GTDB): domain Archaea; phylum Micrarchaeota; class Micrarchaeia; order Micrarchaeales; family Micrarchaeaceae; genus JAJZDT01. The sequence goes on from JAJZDG010000007.1 coordinate 5,164, forward strand.
TAAATAATATATCATACAATGTGAAAATTCTAAATAATAATATTGATGCGAGAATATCAAATTATACTCCATTAAATCATTCTGGAATATTGCTGGATTTCTACCCTACTGTTGTACCTATATATACAAATAATTCCGCATCATTTCTTTTAGTTCCGTCTATTTATGCAACTAGATATACATATAATGGCAGTGATATAAAATCTAGATTTAAACCTTACGGTAGAATGAACGCTATATACACTCAAAATAAATTTTTGAATTTATCTATAACATCAAACGCGTCAGTCAGCAAAGGCAGTGCTAAATTCAATATACTGGTTAAAAATACTTTAGGCAAAAATCTTACTATAATGTGTATACGTATTATAGATAAAAATAACAACTCAATGTATTTTAAAAATTCAATCAATCTTAATGAAACAGAGAATTCAACTGGCGGTTATCCTATTATGCACAAGAATTCTACAATATTAATAAATGAATCATTACCATACCGTAGTGAAAATTATAGTATAATTGTTAATGGTACAGTAAAGAGAATATTAATTATAAGGTCTAACATGAATAATGTGCCATCGCCAGAATATGCCAACATGGAATTATTAGTTGAACATACTAATTATTTTGACATGCTTGTAATGAAAAACGGCAGCTTGGCGCTGCCACTACCTTTTATGCGTTATAATAACAATCCATTTCAGAATGCAGGATATGCATTAAACGTTAATATGTCTAAGCAATTTAATTTTTCTATAAATGATAATCTAAATATAAACAAAAATGATAGCTATACTATATTAATTATAACAAATTATGGTATAGCGTATTCAAGCGTCAATGTTGTATAAACTAATTTTATAGCGTTAAAATATAAAGATTATCTTTGAATATAGAATGATATAATGCCTTTAAACAAGGATGCATTTAAAGATAAATTTACATTATCTAACGGCAAGATTGTAGAGTATATATCATTGCCAAAAATTGAGAAGCTAGGGATTGGAAACGTGTCAGTGCTTCCATTTTCAATAAGGATAATGTTAGAGTCTCTTTTAAGAAATATGGATAATAGTTCAATAAAAGAGAATGATGTGCGCGTTTTAGCAAATTGGGATCCTAAAAATCCTTCAGAGGATGATATTCCTTTTAAAGTTGCAAGAGTGCTTATGCAGGATTTTACTGGAGTTCCAGCAGTGGTTGATTTAGCATCAATGCGTGATTATCTGTTTAAGTTTGGAGCAAATCCAGAAAATATAAATCCTAATATTCCAGTTGATCTTATAATAGATCATTCCGTTCAGGTAGATTCATTTAATTCAAGTGATTCTATACGCACAAATCAGAAATTTGAAATATCTAGAAATAAAGAGAGGTATGAATTGCTGAAATGGGCGAGTTCTTCAGTAAAAAATTTTAATGTATACCCTCCGTCAGCAGGGATTTGCCATCAAATAAATCTTGAATATTTGGGTAAATGTATTATATTAAAAAAGAATGGCAATATTTATCAAGCAATACCAGACACTCTTGTTGGAACCGATTCGCATACGACAATGATAAATGCTTTGGGGGTAATAGGTTTTGGTGTTGGCGGTATAGAAGCAGAAGCAGCATTGCTAAATGAGCCTGTATATATATCAACTCCAAAGGTTGTAGGTGTTGAATTATATAATAAATTGAATCCTGGAGTAACGGCAACGGATTTAGCGCTAACATTAACTAAAATGCTTAGGGAGAAAAATGTCGTAAATATGTTTATTGAATTTTTCGGCAATGGGGTAACTAATCTTACAATACCTGATAGGGCAACTCTCTCTAACATGTGTCCAGAATACGGTGCTACTGTTGCAATTTTTTATATAGATAATCAAACTATTGATTATTTAAAATTGACTGGTAGAAGTGATGAACAAATTGATTTGGTTACAAAATATTTAGAGCATCAGGATATGCTTAATATGGACTACAAAAAAATAAAATATAGTGATACGTTTAAAGTTGATCTTTCAGAAATTCGTGCTAGTGTTTCAGGACCCTCGTTGCCAAAACAGCATGTATATCTTGAAGATACAAAAAAAAGTTTTGAACATATGTTTGGAAACGATAAAGAGGAAGCGTCTATAAAAGATATAACGCGTTGGAGTTCAGAGAGTATGCATAATCATTTTAGAATAAATAATAACATAAATATTAAAAAAGAAATGAATAAAAAAATACTTACAAATAATAAAATAGATCTGTTTGATGGCGATATTGTTATATCTTCGATAACAAGTTGTACAAATACCAGCAATCCTTATTTAATGGTTGCCGCAGGATTGCTTGCAAAAAAAGCTGTCATGCGTGGATTAAAGGTAAATATTCAAAAAGTAAAGACTAGTTTTGCGCCAGGCTCTAGGGTAGTTACAAAATATCTTGAAAAAGCCAATCTTCTTCAATATTTAGATAAGCTTGGTTATTCAATCGTAGGTTATGGTTGTATAACCTGTATAGGAAATAGTGGGCCTCTTATAAGCGGTCAGAGTGAAATAATAAATAAAGAAAATCTTTCTGTAGTTTCTGTATTATCTGGAAATAGAAACTATGAATCCCGTATACACAGAGACATACGTGCAAATTATTTAATGTCGCCTCCCTTAGTTGTGGCTTTTGGTATTGCTGGCACAATATTAACCGATATAACAAAAGACCCAATAGGTATTGATTCAAATATGAACAAGGTATATTTAAGGGACATATGGCCAACAGACGAAGAAATAGCTCAAGTGATATCAAAGGACGTTTCAAGGGACATGTTTGAGGATGCATATGGAGATAATATATACAAAGTAAATCCTTTTTGGAATAATATTCATGAGACAAAAGATAAGATGTTTAAATGGAGTCAGAGAAGTACTTATATAAAAAATCCCCCTTTCTTTGAAGATTTAGGCGCTAATTTTGAAAAATCCACACAAGCTAGCATATTAAACGCTGCAATATTATCAGTATTTGGAGATTCGCTATCTACAGATCATATATCACCCGCTGGCGAGATAGGGCTTGATAGCCCAGCTGGCAAGTATTTAATTTCAAATGGCGTAAGGCAGCAGGATTTCAATACTTACGGTTCAAGGCGCGGTAATCATGAGGTAATGATGCGTGGAACATTTGCGAATAATAGAATAAAAAATTTGATGATGGATGGAAAAGAGGGTGGTGTAACAAAATATTTTCCATCAAATACTACTATGAGTATATATGATGCAGCTATGGCCTATAAAAAAGATGGCAGGCCTATGGTTGTATTTGGTGGGGCTGAATATGGCTCTGGGAGTTCGAGAGATTGGGCAGCTAAAGGACCATCGCTTTTAGGCGTTAAGGCCATAATAGCAAGTAGTTTTGAACGCATACATAGAAGCAATCTTGTTGGAATGGGTGTGTTACCTCTACAATTCGCTAAAAATGATAATTTTGCTTCATTGAAAATAGATTATACTAAAAGTGTTGACATAATATTAAAAGATCTAAAGCCACGTTCAAAAGCCCTGTTGAAATATACTGATATAAATAATAAAAAAGCTAATACAAGTCTAGATATACTGCTCAATAGCGAGAATGAGCTTAACTATTATTTAAATGGCGGAGTTTTAAAGCATGTGCTAAAAAGGATTATAAATAGTGGTAATTGAACTAAATATTATGCTCTATTATACCAGCAATTTTCTGTCCGACTTCAGAGCATTTAGCTTTACCTCCAAGGTCATATGTTAATACCGTTCCATCTTTTATTAGAGTATTTACGGCATCATCTATGAGTTTTGAAGCGTTTGTATAACCCATCCATTCAAACATCATCTTAATGGAGAAAATAGTTGCTATGGGGTTTACAATATCTTTATTTGTATACTTTGGAGCGGATCCATGTACTGGTTCAAACATTGCATAATTATAACCTATATTTGCAGCAGGTGCTATACCCATTCCACCAACAACCATTGCACTCTCATCAGATATTATATCCCCAAAAAGATTTTCAGTAAATATAACATCATAAATTTCAGGCTGTTTTATTAGCCATTGTGCCATAGCGTCTATATGTGCAGAATCAATTTTTACATTTTTGTATTTTTTATAAACCTCCATTATTGTATTATTAAAAAGTCCATCACCAATTTTAAGTATGTTCTGTTTATGTACATATGTTAAATGTTTTTTTCTTTTTCTTGCTAATTCAAATGCAAAAATTGCAGCGCGCTCTGTTGCTTTTTTTGTTATTATGCGCATGCTTATAGCGGTATCATCTCCTACCATAAATTCCTTACCAGAGTACATACCCTCTGTATTTTCACGAACTATAATAAGATCCACATTATCTTTAAGCGATTTTATTCCCCTTATAGATTTTGCGGGCCTTACATTGGCATATAAATCAAATATCTTTCTTATCTTTACTGCTGCACTCTCAGGAGAACCAGCAACCTCTGGTGTAGTCATTGGTCCTTTCAATACCATATCTGATTCTTTTAATAGTGCTATTGTTTTATCAGGAAGATTTGTATTGTATTTTTTTATGCAGTAATAGCCAGCATCCCCATACTTAATATTAATTTTTATGTTAAAATGATTTTTTATTACATTTAAAGTAGGGAGTGCGGCATCTATTACCTCAGGTCCTACACCATCTCCTTTTAATATGGCAAGATTCCAACTTTTTTTAACTACCATGCAATCAATAAGCTATCAAAAGATATTATAAATAATTTATCTATATTAATTTGGTAAGTGGCTCAATATGGGATTAGGCGTTATATTTAATAGATTTGATATGGGGTTCTCATTAAGTATCCATATAATTTTAGCGGTAATGGGGATTGCAATACCGCTTATAATAATGCTCGCGGAAATTTTAGGTCAAAAATACAATAATATCTATTATAAAACATTATCAAAACGATTGTTTCCGGCATTTATAATATTATTTGCCATAGGTACAGCATCTGGAACGCTTGTTGCTGTAAATTTATTATTTTTATGGCCTAATTTTATGTCGTTTATAGGTCAGGTCGCAATATTACCTGTATATTTGGAGGTATTTGCTTTTTTTGGAGAATCAATTTTTATAGCAATATACATATATTCTAGGAAAAAAATAGGCGTATACGCACATGCATTTATAATGGGAATTGTATCCTTATTTGCTGCACTGTCTGCGGTATTCATAACAATGTTAAATGCTTTTATGAATACTCCTGTAGGTTTTAATATATCTAATTATCTTACAACTGGAAATATAACAAATATAAATCCGTACGCAATATTTTCGACACCATCAACACTAATAGAGATATTTCATGTGGTATCAACATCTTATCTTGTCGGTACTTTTATACTTATAATAGTGTTTGCATATAAATTGTTGAAAACAAAAGAGAATAAAAATACTATAATATATTATAAATATGCACTGCGCCTTATGCTTTTTGTTGCTTTTATTTCAGTAATATTTGCAATAATAAGCGGCCTACTTTCAATACCTATGCTTTATTCATTACAACCTGAAAAATATGCAGCATTAGAGCTTGATATGCATCCAATATCAAATGCACCAGAGATAATATTTGGAACGTATACAAATGGAAGTTTGAATGGTTATCTAACAATAATACCGAATTTACAGAGTATTCTTGCAACTGGAAGTCCGAATGGAACCGTTCCTGGACTATCCCAATTTCCAAAAAATAGCTGGCCTCCACTAATCGTACATAATTTTTTTGATTTTATGGTATTATTTGGATTCGCGCTGGGCATATTTTTTGCACTGTTAATACTTTTAAAACTATTAAAAGTTGACATTTTGGGTAATAAAATTGTACTAATGCTTTCAATTGTAGCTGGTGTGTTGTCTATAATACTTTTGGAGATCGGTTGGTTAATGGCGGAATTTGGTAGGCAACCATGGATAATATATAACATAATGACTGTTACGCAGGCTGCAAATTATTCAAGCAGTATAATACCAATAGCAATTGGAATAATATTATTTTATATATGTGTAATTCCCGCAACTATTTATATTATACAAAAAACATACAAAAACAGAGATCTTTCAAAAGAGCTTAGTGAATAATATGGATATTTTATATATAATTAATCATGTTGTATTTTCATTATTTATTACACTATTTCTTGTCGAGATTGGAATGGCTTTTACTGGAATGTTATTCTATAAATCATATGCAAAAATCAAAAAATATCTTATACCTATGTGGGAGATAAATGGAACATTTGCCATATTTTATATCGTATCATTTGAAGCTATATACCCAAAATTATTAGTAAGTGTTGGTATTCTTTATTTAGTGCCTGTGATGATTGCCGCTCTTTTATTTATACTAAGGAATGCATTTATATCATATAGTGAATATGCTAATAACGTGGCTTCTGAGAAGAATTACTTTATGGTATATGGTATATCAACACTGATAATTGGATTTCTGGTAATATCTATATTTAGCTCAGCAATGTCTGGTATAGGTATTAACATAAATACAAATACTCTTTATTTATTAGAATTTTTGTTCAATCCATTTAATATACTCATATTTATATCATTGATTTTATTAGGGTTTTGTATAACTGCTATAGTATTATCCATAGATAAAATGAGGGTATACACATCAGCCGCATTATTTACATCTATTTTTATAGGTTTAATAGGTACAAGCACTTATACTAAATATTTATTGAATAATATATTTGGAGACATATGGATTTTATACGCTCTTATAATAATTTTATTAATAACTTTATTTACTTTAGCCTTATATATTAAAAAAGTACACATTTCAAATAAATTAATACTGCCAGTAACATTCTTTATTATTTTAATTATATCGATATCCCAATATCCTTATGTTTATGGAAATCAATTATACATTAATGTTTATCTTACACAAAGCATCAATCAAGTTCCTATAATATATATAACAACTTTTGGAATGCTATTTTTATCAATATCTATTAGTTATCTAATATACATATACAATAAAAAAGAGATAATAAAAGAGAAGTAATTTATTATTTAATTCTTATTATTATTTGGTTTTTGAATGAAATATCAGATAATAGGAGAAAATATGCAAGTATTACAAATAAACCTTGAAAGTGGGGAAAGAATTTATTCTGATGCTGGTAAACTTGTTAGTAAAGATTATAATGTTAAAATGACGCCAAGAATGAAAGGTGGTATAATCGGAGCAATATCACGCGATATTGTAGGTGCATCGGCATTTTTAACAGAATATGAAGCTCAAAATGATAAGGGGTCTGTAATGCTTGCTGCCACGCTTCCAGGAAAAATATTAGGGATAGAGCTTGGAGCCGGTGAAGAGTTTTACGCAGAGCATTATGCTTTTTTAGGAGCTACTGATACTGTGTCATTTAGTATGCAGCCAATAAAAATAAGCGCTGCACTTTTCGGAGGCGCAGGATTTTTATTGCAAAAGTTTATCGGGCCAGGCACGTTATTTTTGCATTTTGCTGGAGGTATTATACAGTATGATGTCGATGGCAGTAAACCATTTGAAATTGATCCGGGGCATGTAGCTGGATTTACTCCAGGGTTGGAGTATAAAATAACTTTTGTAGATAATTTAAGGAGCATGGTATTTGGCGGAGTAGGTATGTTTCTTGCAAAATTTGAAGGCAAAGGAAAGGTAATGGCCCATAGTATATCTAGGTATAAACTGTCAAATGAAATATACGTTGAAGGAAGAGCGCAGAATAACAATAAATAAAGAAAGTATTTTATTTAGTTCGCTCAAAATATATTAGGTCAATGCCAGGGTGGCAGAATCCGGTATTGCGCCGGTCTTGAGATTTTAAATCATCAAGAGCTGATTAGTGATGCAAAACAGGGCAACCGGTGCCCTTACGGGCTTTAGGGTTCAAATCCCTACCCTGGCGAATTTTATTTTTTTAATATTTATGTAACTATTACTGTTTAAATGTATTATATAAGCCCGAGCTCCTCTTTAATCTTCATAGTGCCATCGGGAAAAAATTTACAATATATTTTATATAATTCATTGATATCGCTATTTGATATTGGTATATTATTAGATAAATTATCCTTTACTAATTTTAATAAAATTGCGTCTTCACCAACCATATGTAAATACTCTTCGCTACCACTGGATGTGCCAGATATAAAATAAAGCTCACGTATCATTTTAGCAATTGTCCTGTTTTTTTGATTTGTGGTATTTTTTGGCAATGTTTCATTTTTTTTACAATCTGGAATGGTTTTAGCAGCCTTCAATTCTCTTAACATTTTGCGTGTTTTGTCGGAATTGATAGTTATGGCATCATCTAGATACCTAACAAGCTGTTTTCTTTGTTTATTTAATAATTGTTCCATTTTTTTAGTTTTCATAAAATTACCATTTAAAATTTAAACTAGTATTTAGAGATTACAATACTCAAATATAATTAATTTTTGATTAAAATTCGATTTTCAAACGCATATTTAAATTATATTGTGCTATACTATATTTGTTCTAAAATAAAACTAGTATTTATATGCGCTTAATATTAACTCCGAAAAGCATTGCAGCTATAATTTTTTTAATGTTAATAATAGTTTTCGGTGTAGTTGAAACTTATATATTAGGGCAAGGTAATAATTTTAGTCAGCATATTGATTTACTAAATGCTATATACTTTACAATAATAACAATATCAACTGTTGGGTATGGGGATATAACTCCAATAACTCCGGCAGCAAAAGTATTTGTTATAATACTTATAATATTAGGTCTCGGTGCGTTTCTTACGACCATAAGCCTTATATCTGGTGAGATAATGGATAGCCGAATAAATAAATTAACCTCAAAAATTACCTCTATAGAAGGTAGAATGACAAAGAATCATGTGCTTCTTCTTGGTGGAGGGGCAATTAATATGGCATATATTGAAAAACTTAAAGCAAAGAAAGAAAAATATCTTATTGTAGTACAAAATAAAGAGGATGTAGATGTACTCATATCAAAAGGCTACCATGCGGTATATGGAAACTTGACATCAGAAGAAAATATTAATAAATTCAATCCAAAAAAAGCCGTAACTATTATAGTAAATATGAGGCATAAAGAGGACATAATATATACTACCCTTATACTATCTGATATTGCAAAAGATGTAAAAACTATTGTTGTGGTAGAAACTGACGAGACTGAATCAAGACTTAAAAGTATAATGAAAATAAAAGAGATAACTATTATAAACCCAAGTAAGAAAATAGCAGAAGATCTTGAATTAATGTTAAAATAATAAACCTTCCACATCCAATAAGGAACGTTTTAATACTTTCTTTTCTCAATAAGGTTTAGTATTAATATTAATGCTATTGTGGTATAATGAAATTTAGTAAAAAATTGGATTTTTGGAGTTATGCTTTAATAGCCTCTATTGTTGTGTTTTTGATTATTGTTATAATTTTTGCCATGGGTAATAACCAATACCAACAATCACTTTCAAATATATTAGTAACTAAAAATCCATTGTTAATTAGAATAGGGAGTAATGATTATTTTGTATCGCTATATAAAAGCGATGTGGCTGGCGGTATGGCATATATTTATATGCAGCAACCACCATCAATGTTTAATAAAGGCACTATAATAAAAGTGAAAAATGGAATAGTAACTCCGATTAATATAAATGCCAATTCAAGTTATTCTGATTTAGAGATAAAATTAAATAGCCTGTCAAATACCACAGCATCCATAAGTATGGAAATAATAAACACCTCAATAATGGTCCCAGTAAATAATTCTGATATATTTTATAACAATGTAAATAATACTACACCTACAACAACTATCGCTCAAAATTCAACAATTAAAACCACAACTACAATTTCATCAACAACAATTCCAACAACCACGACTATTAAGAATACAAATTTATTAAATGCAATATCTATTTTATCTAATAATCAGACCTACGCATTAATGTTAAATTATAGTATAGCATATAACAATGCACATGTATCCTGTAGCCCTACTGAATATAATTCAACATATGATTCCTATAAAAGCAGTCTTCCAACAGGTCCGGAGACATATAAAAATGCTACTAATGTGACTCCCTATAATATGACAATAAGCACAACAAATAGTTCTCCAACTGAATATACCGTTATATTTACAACGCATTCGTATAATCCAGTTGCCACAGGTAAAGTAGCCACATTTAATGTTAATACTGCAACATCTACGGTATCTTTATCATTTAGTGGCATATTTTCAGGTATGAGTTATTCGCAATTATATACTGATTATCAGGGTTCTATAGCGTTAGGGAATTGCGGTATACTTATAAACTGATAAGTTAAGCTTGGTTGTTATTTTCAGGCTCTTTTTCTTTCTGCTTTTTTCTCTGTTTTTTATTAATTGGTATAATGAAACCAAATGTGCTGCCTTTGCCAATTTGTGATTCTATAAACATCTTTCCGCCATGTAAGGATATTATGCCTTTTGTAATTGGTAATCCTAATCCAGTACCCTCATTTTCTTTTTTGGTCATATCCGTTCTTTTGACTTGGTAAAATTTTTTGAAAACCTTCTTTTTATCATCTTCAGAAAGGCCCATTCCTGTATCATTAACCGTGCATTCTACATACTTTCGTTTTTGCCTTTTAACATGTATAGTTATGCTCCCAGATTCGGTAAATTTTATAGCATTTCCTATGAGGTTTACAAATACCTGTATCAATCTGTTAGGGTCTGCATTAATTATTGGCACATCATAATCAACATTCCAATAAAATGCTAGACCTTTCTGCTTGGCTTTTTCTTCCAATCCTTTTATGCTTGCGTTATTATATAAAGATTTTAAATCAACTTCTTTAAATTCTAATTTTATTTTATCAGAATCTATTTTTGATGCTTCTAATATCTGTTCTATCATTAATTTAAACCGGTCAGATTCCGCGCTTATTATATTAATATATTCTTTTTGCGTGTCATTTAATTTTCCAACACTTTCATTTGCAAGTAAATACGAATAGCCTTTAATGCTGGTCAATGGCGTTCTCAATTCGTGTCCCATACTATGTATAAACTCGGTTTTAAGTTCATTTATAGCCTTATATTTTTTAATCTCTAATTCTTTTAATTTTATTTCATCCTTTAACAAATCAAGTTGTTGCTTTGTTACCAACTCTTTTATAAAGATAATAAATTTATCATCCTCGTTTATGCCCCTTAATTTTCTTACTGATTGCGTGCCTGGTATAATTTCAGAATTTTTAGCAACAAGATTTATATACGTATTATCTACTTTACTCCCTTTTTTTACATAATTAATGTCTCTATAAACTAATTCAGAATCTCCCTCTTTATAAATTCTATTAATCGTACTACCAATTATTTCAGTACGATCAAAACCCAAAACCCTCTCTAACGCCATATTATATTTTTGTATATAACCAGATTTGTCAACAATTACAATTATATCAGAGCTTCCGTTAACAAAATCATTAATATTTTCCTGTGTTTCTATAACATATTTTTCAGCAATTTTATTTATTATTACAATTCCGTATCCAAAGGCGCCTTTGTTTATATATGCCTTTACTGGTATAACCCCATTCAACGTATTCATTGTAAATTCGGCAATTATTAACTTATTTTTTTTTGGATCTATTTCTTTAAAAAATGATTGCTCTAATTTTGATATATCAAGAAAACTTTTAGTATTACCCATTATGCTGCCGCTACCAAGTAGTTTTTCAAAATTTTGGCTCATTTTAACTATTTTAAATTTATCATCTGTTATAAGTAAAAAAATGTCATTGTTTTCAAGTAAAGAGTCCAATATCAAACCAGTGTTGTTTTTATGTGTTAAGTCTTTTACCGTTAAATAAATTAGTGTATCCCCTATTTTTTTTATCGATATGTTATAAATTTTTAAACCTCTGGTTGTATTTAACGGAAGCTCAATATCCCGTTTTAATTCTTTTAAATAATCAAAATCGAATGTTAATACATTTTTTATATTCTGATTAATATCATTATTTAAATCAAATTCTTTTATTGCTTCTTTATTAAATTTAACTATCTTATTATCTTTTGAAATCAGCATTTGTGGGTATTGTGCATTAAAAGCGATGTCAAAATATTCTGCAAGTCTATTGTTCTTATTTATCTCTGACTTGTATATGTATGAAAATGCAAAAAATGAAGAAGCAATTTCTAAAGTGCTTATCATTTTTTGAGTAAACCTATTTTCTTGTTTGGATAAAAGCCTCAAAGAAGATATAACCCTTCCATTACCTATGACTGGAATAATAGCACAGCTGGAAAAACCTTTCATTTTATAATTTATTAACTCTGGGAAGGCCGAAAATTCACTTAGTTGGTTATCTATGTATATTTTTCTTGTATTTGATATATAATCATCAAGCTGTTCTATGTTTTTATTACCAGAATGGATATCAGCCAATTCTACATTATCTAATCCAAATTCTTTCTTAATCATGTCAACAAAAGCGTTCGAAAGATTTTGTTCATCCATAGCGCTTGAAGCCATAGGTAACAGTTCTGTAATAAATTTAGATATAAAAATGTCATCAACCAAGTGAAAACCAACCAAATTTGATATTAATAGTTATCAGATAAAATATTTAAGTCTGATTAAAATACAAAAATGCAAATTAGTTTAATTTATTTGTGATATTTCCTATAAAACCATAGTTGCTATAAATTGATAGTGTATAATTACTGTTTATAATAAACCCAAGCGTTTCAGGTTCGATTAAAGAGCAATTTAAGACGTTATAGATTTTACACGTGAAATTATCTAATATTATTATTTTGTTATAATCAAAATGTAATGTTCTATTTGCGCTTAAATACCCTATATTATATAAATTATTTTGATATGTGGGTAAAGAAATTGTTCCATTTTTCTCCACTATAAAGTTTAACATACCCATATAATATCTATTGAAACTTGAACCGTTTGTAGTTTTTGAATTAATAATAGTACTGTTATAATTGTTAATCGTATTATTCGGGCCTATGCCTAATATTTGCCCTCCAAAAACAATAGGCATTAATAAATTTTCACCATGTTTAATTTTTACATATGTATTATTTTGTTTATTGTTAGATATATTATAATAAGTCATTGTGCTGTTTAAATGTGTTGGGCTTTGAATAAAATAAATAGCGCCAAAGATGCGTATTTCGGTTATATTGATTTGCATACCTAATTTATTAATCAGGTTAAATGAGAAAATTAAACTATTATTTTTATATTCAAATATACTATTATCTATACCGATACTATCCCTAAATTTTGTTATATTTAAATTACTGTAATTATAATGTGTATTATTATATTCAAAGCTTGAGTTCAAAGTTTGATAATAATAAAAATTATTTTTTATGCCTCCATAGAGCTGTATAAATAATGGCGTTATGTCAATAAGAATTCCATTATTATCTTTATTGTAACAGCATGGAATTACAGAAATATTTTTATCAAAAATATTCAGTGTATAATTTTTGTTATTCAAATAGAGTTCTGCACTATTTAAATTAAATCTTACATTTGTTATATTGTCTTCATTTGCGGTAAAACTGCCGATTTTTTTATATGACGGCGTAGTGTTAAATTTAATTTTTATTGGACCTGTAGTATAAATTAATTTTTTGCCAGAATATAAGAAAATATTAGAATAATTAACTATTATGACACTATTTGGTTTAAGTGCGTTCATATATCTTAGCATTATAGAAAAATTTTTAGATGTGTTATTTACAGTGTAATTTGGTCTAGAGTCAACGGTTTTAACATATCTATTGTTATTTTGGGATAAGTTAAAAAATAATACTACAATAAGCGCAGTTATTATTGTAATTAGTAATAAGTAAAATAATTTTTTCATAATTTTTCACTAGCTTTGGGATATAAAATCTATTTTCTATCTTTATGGATAAATTCATAAATGTCATACATTGCCGCCTGTTAGTAAAATAACTGTATTTTTATCCTTTGTTATAATTTTTTTATATCCTGCAAGGCTTGCTATTCCACCAAGTTCAACAATAATTCCATATTTTTTATAGAAATTATTTTGCTCTGAATAGAGTTCAGATTCGCTTACTGTTAATATATCTCCGTTGCTATTTTTTATTGCTTCTATAGCTTCCATCCCATAAGTTGGCATTCCAACTGCTATTGCATCCGCATCTGTGTTGGGTTTTACATAAGTTAACGTCTTTTTATTGAATGATCTAGCTATGGGGGCGCATTTTTGCGCCTCAATACCTATCATTTTAGGTATATTTTTTATTTTATTTGCGTTTTTTAGTTCTACAAATGCTTTGTAAAGCGCGCTAAATAGCGTTGCGTTTCCTATAGGGGATATAATACGTTCAACATTATTAATTTGGTATGCAATTTCATATGCAACACTTCTTTGCCCCTCTTTCCTATAACAGTAATCCCCAGTTAAGAATGCCCCATTTTTATAAGAATATTTTAATGCTTCTGATTGGGCAAGTGTAAAATCCCCATCAACTTTGGTTATTGTGGCATCATGCACTTCTTTAATATATCTTATTTTATCTTTGTTGGCATTTTTGCTTATAAAAACCCTAACTTTTAGATTCGCAAGTTTTGCATAATATGCCAAAGAATATGCCATATTCCCTGTAGAAGCGCAGACAATTTCGCCATATCTATACTCCAGTGCCTTTGCTATTTCTATTACAGAACCTCTATCTTTAAATGATTTTGTCGGATTATAAAATTCTAACTTAAGAAAAGTATTTTTATCGTAATTAATTACCTTTGTATTCCCTAGTTCATAATGTATATAATGCGATCTTGGCATATTTGATTCAAAATCCCATAATGTTTTCATTTTCTCTGGAAAACTGGCGCCCTTTGGGTATACAACTTCCAATATTCCATCACACGATGTGCATATTTGGCTATTGTAATTGCTATTATATTTTTTTTTGCAAATATTGCATACTAAATTGTAATCCACAAAATTCATCTGTTTTTTTTGCAAATATCAAGTATATTTTCTTTGTCAAGAAATAATATTTCTGGATGTTTTTCAATATCCTCTTTGTTGTATAAATCAAGTTCTTTTAATATGTATACTTGTTCATATGTACGTTCTTTTTTAAGGTACAAAATTTTAGGTATTTTGGAAAGTATTAACGTCATATCTATATTTTTATCTAGAAATGGCTGCATCGCTTCAGAAATATCAATCTCTGAGTCTAATAGTGCGCGTGGGGCCATTTCGATTATCGGTATTGGTTCTTTTAATCCCATATTTATGAAAAATAATATTTTATCTAGTAATATATTACTACAACCAAATAGCATTGGTTCCATATCTAGCATCTTTACTGGATCTTGAAATCCTGCATCATAAAAAGAATTAAGCCTTTCTGATATTATTTCTGTTTTGCATTCTAATATGTCCGGCACAAGCAAAACAATTTTTTGTATATTAACAAAACCCATTTTTTTTAAATAGCTAATATTTTCGCTAATTTTTTCCTTGTTATAATTTATCAAATCCGGTATAGACTCAAATAATTCTATCGGTTTATTCAAATCCATATAATTTAAAAAATCGAAAAAGGATTTTATTTCTTTATCGGTTTTTGTCATTATTGCGGGGTTATTAAAGAGCAACGTTGCCACATTCTTAAATCCTATCCGTTCAAAAAATATTATGCGTTTTTCAGCTTCAATTAAGGGTACTAATAATATGTTTGGGTAGCGTTCTACTAAGGATTGCGTATTATCAATTCCCAACTTTTTATAAAATAAGGTACGTGCGGCAATTTCTGGCAATCCTATATCAATTAGAGCAGGACCATTCTCAATTATTTTATCAATGTTATTTATACCGACGCTCTTTAAAAGTTCACTACGAACGCTATTATCAGGCTGTTTAAAGATCGCCATTTATTCGCCTACATTAATATAGATGGTATAAAACAAATAAATAGCTTCTGTGTGAGGCTTATCTAGAGGAAATTTTCTTATAGTGTAAGTTAGTTTTTCCTTCATATAATTCTAATGGGCGTATTAATCTATTGTTTTCCAAATACTCTATTATATGTGCGCACCATCCTGGCGATCTGCCAGTAGCAAATAATGGGGTGAATATATCTATTGGTATATTTATGTATCTGTAAACTGGTCCGGCGAAAAAGTCCACATTTGGCCATATCCCATGACTTTTTCCTAATTTTTCTATCATCATCTTTTCTGCAGCAAGTGCAATTTCTGTTATATTTTTTATTTCAGTATTGTTGCTTTTCTGCATTTCCGTTAGTAGACTGCGTATAATACGCGCTCTTGGGTCATATGTCTTATATATTCTATGCCCAAAACCCATTATTCTCTCTTTTTTATTTAATGCATTATTTATGTAATTTTCTGTATTATTTGCATCTTTAATTGCATACATCATGCGTAGTGCGTTTTCATCAGCTTCCCCATGCAATGGCCCTTTTAATGTGCCTATAGCGGAAGTAAATGCTGAATATATGTCTGATAGTGTTGAAGCTGTTACTAGGGCTGAAAATGTAGATGCATTTGAGCTATGTTCTGCATGTAGTATCATCATCTTGTCGAGTATTCTAGAATCCTTTTTGCTTGGTAGAACGCCATTTAACATGTAAAGGAAATTTTCTGCATGCCCCAAATTTTTATTAGGAGCTACATATTTTTTCCCATATAAATATCTTCCTATTGTGGCGGTTATGCTCGCAACTTTTGATATCAAATTAATGCTGTCTTGTAATTTGTCTGAAGTTTTACTATCTAAATTTTTATCATATAACGGAAGGGCCGAAACTGCAGTTCTTAGTATATGCATTGTATCGCATTTGTTTACGCTCTCCTCTATAATTTTTATTATCTCTTTTGGTAAAGCTCTCTTGTCAGATAAATCTTTTTTAAATGTATTTAACTCGCCTTTTTTTGGAAGCACTCCAAATAAAAGAGGATATGATACCTCTTCAAATGTTGAATTTTCAGCAAGATCCTCTATAGAATATCCCCTATAACATAAGCGTCCTAACGTACCATCAACTTTGCATATCTTACTTTCGGTAAAGTATACTCCTTCTAATCCCTTCTCTATTTTTACAACGCTTTTCATAATATCATTAAAAATATATGAAAAGCTAAATAATATATAACAAAGCTATAAAACAGTTTCAAAAATGATTTATCTTTGGCAACATTTATAGATTTTATCAACTTTTATAGAGTGTGTAACGATGTCTGATATATATGATTTGATAATTGTAGGCGCAGGAATAACCGGATCAGCACTTTTTTATATTTCGAGTAGGTATTCTGATTTGAAAAATGTATTATTACTGGAAAAATATTCTGATATCTCAACACTTAATTCAAGTAGTAGGAGTAATTCACAGACACTGCATTTTGGTGATGTTGAAACGAATTACAGTTATGAAAAAGCAAAGGACGTAAAACAATCTGCCGAATATATTTTAAATTATACAGGAATAAAAAATGGCAGATATAATAAACACATAATACAGAAATGTCAAAAAATGGTTTTAGGTGTGGGGGATATGGAATCACAGCAGTTAGAGAATACGTATGCATCAAAAATGCATACACTATTTCCAGGATTAAAAAAATTAAGATCTAAAGAGTTGGAAAGAATAGAACCAAATCTTGTTAAAGGTCGCCAGAAAGATGAAGCGCTTCTTGCATTGTTGTCAAATAACGGTTATATGGTTGATTTCGGGGCCCTTTCAAAATCATTTGCTAACAATGGAAAAAAGAAAAAGGATTATAAAATTAAATTCAATTCAAAAGTGAAAAAAATATCAAGGGAAAATGATAATTACGTATTGGAAACTAATGATGGTGTTTATAAAGCACGCTTTGTGGTGTTTGCATCTGGTATATACTCACTTTATTTTGCCAAGAGTATGGGGTATGATAAAAATATATCAATACTACCGGTTGGTGGTGGATATTATTATTCAAAAAAAGTTTTAAATGGAAAAGTGTACCGGGTGCAACAGGGGAATATACCATTTGCTGCGATACATGCTGATCCTGACATAAAGGACCCAAATGTTACTAGATATGGGCCTACGGTGATTTTAGGTCCATTGCTTGAGAAAGGTCATTTAGATACTGCTTTTGATAATTTGAAAATATTCGATCTGGATATAGATACGTTAATATCATTAAAAAATATATTATTTAATAGAGATATATATCGGATAATGTCAAAGAACGCTATATACCCAATTCCTATAGTTGGAAAATATAATTTCCTTAAAAACGAGGCGCAGAAGATAGTTCCAAAGCTAAAATATTCAGATCTATGGACTGTTAAAAACACAGGAGGTATTAGACCTCAAATAATTAATGAAAAGACACATTCGTTAATTTTAGGCGAAGCAAAATTAAAAGAGGAGCATTTAATATTTAATATAACACCATCTCCTGGTGCAAGCTCATGTATAGGTAGCGCATTGGAGGATATAAAATACATAACAAGCCAGTTAGATAGAAATTTTAATTACGCATTGTTTAAAAAAGAGCTTGGCAGTTGATTAATTATTTGCATCTATCTTTTTCATAACAGATTTGTGTAATTTCTGAAGGTATTGGTGTTTGTTTTCCATCATTATGAAATCAACATGCCCAAATGCCATCATATTATGCGCAAATGGTGATGGGGCGTTTGTTTTTATTAACTTGTAATTTATTCTTCCGTCTCTTATTCCATATAGCAGCTCCTGTGCGCGTGGCGTATCCATCAGGTCATCTAATATTTCTCTATATGTTTCCTTTAACAATGGAAAATTTTTATCTATCTGTTCAATTGCTTTCAAAAGTATCTGGGAGTTAAATTGTTGTTTCCCAACACCAATTTTTAAACCCATATAATTTTTAAGTATCATAAATCCACGCGTTGCAACCTGTCTAAATCGTCGCTTCATTATTTCTGTAGTTCTTATATTATGTTTGAGCATCGTAAATATATCAGAGGAGATTAAGTCTTCAATAACTTCTTTAATTATGTCATTATTTATTTTAATCGCACCAATGTTCAATATAAATCCATTATCACTAACAGTTATTCCAATATCCATATCTAAACGTTCTCCAAGCTGTATTGCAAATACTCTAGATAACGCATCATTAACCCTTTTACCATAAAGCGCATGAAATATCAAATAATGTTTTTTATTCCCTTCACTAGAATCAGCTTCGATAGTATCCTCTATTAGTATCATTTTGTTGTTTGGTATAATTTTGATATATTTGTACTGTTCAATAAAGTAGTCATAAACAACCTGCCTTGCTTTATCATCCATTGGCATATTTTTTAGAATACTATCTACTTTTTTAGATGGTTCTTTGCTAGAGTGCTTTGAATCATTTAAAATTGCAGTTCCTAACTTTTCCCTAAATACGCCTATTTCATTGGCAAGTTCAAAACTTAAGGGCAATTGTTCGGAAAACCACGGCGGTATTGTAGGAGAGTTACTATTTGCAATTGCAACATAACATTTCATGCCCTTTGCGTATTGAAATTCATATAATCTGCCACCAAGTGTAAAAACATCCCCCTGTTTCATCTTGGATAAAAATTCCTCTTCTATACTTCCAACCCATTTTTTATCTAATGTAAATACATTTATTGCCACCTCCTCGGGTATTGTACCTAAATTAAGCATGTATATAGCTTGAGCTAGCTTCCCACGCTTTCCAAAGGTATTATCTTTCTCATCATACCATATTTTGCCATAAACATTTCTGCTCTCCAACCCCACATATTTTCCTGCAAGGTAGTTTATTAGAGCAATAAAATCATTTTTTTCTAATGTATTATACGGATAAGACCTCTTTACTAACTCAAATGCCTTATCAACATTCCATTTTGTATTTAATGACATGCCTATAATGTGTTGTGCAAGCACATCAAGCGCATTTTTTGGCGTGCTAAACGAATCTAAATGCTTTTTTAATGCAGCATCTAATATGACCGCACATTCTACAAGGTCATCTCTATCCAATGCTATTATTTCACCATGTGCAATTGCCTTAAATGTGTGCCCCGCCCTTCCAATTCGCTGCATTGCCCTACTGACGCTCTTTGGTGATCCTAATTGTATTACATTTTCTATAGCGCCTATATCAACTCCAAGTTCTAAACTTGTGGATGTTACTGCGCATTTAAGTGAGCCTTTTTTAAGGAGTTCCTCTACTTCAAATCTAAAATCTCTGGATAATGAGCTGTGATGCGCTGCAATATCCTCACCATAATTGAATCTTTTTTTAAGATTAAATACAACACGCTCAGTTCCACTTCGCGTATTCGTAAATATGAGCGTTGATTTGCTGTTTTTAATTATTCTATTAATTTCTATATATAATTCATTCTCTATTATGTTGTTATCTGTGTATATTAGGTCATTAACAGGGCTTATTGCAATAACATCTAATTTTTTACTCCATGATGCATCAACAATTTTACAATCCTGTGGTTCGTGGCTATCATTTTTATATCCTACAAGAAACTTCGCCGCTTCATCAAGCGGATGTATTGTTGCACCAAGGCCTATGCGCGTTATATCCTTATTTACTAAGGCTGTGAGTCTTTCTATTGTAAGTGTAAGGTGCACTCCGCGTTTGTTATTTGCAAGTTCATGCATCTCATCTATAATAACATATTCAACTGTTTTTAAATTTTCCAGAAACTTTTTGGAGTTTATCAATATTGCAAGGCTTTCAGGGGTAGTAACAAGTATATTTGGTGGCTTTAAAAGCTGTTGCCTCCTCTCCTGTTGTGACGTATCACCTGTTCTTACTCCCACGCTAACTTTTTTTATATTAGATCTTATTATATCAATTCCCATTTTCTTTATTATTATATTATATACCTGCTCTAATGGGCCCAAGAGATTTTTATATATATCATTGTTAAGCGATCTTAATGGCGATACATATATGCAATATACCCTATTTTCAAGCGTTCCTGATATGGAATAATCAAATAGCCTGCTAATTATTGATAAAAAGCCCGACATTGTTTTTCCAGATCCTGTGGGCGCTGTAACAAGAACATTTTTCCTCTCGCTTATTAATTTGAATGTAAATTTTTGTGGTGGTGTTAGTTCTGTAAAATTTGATACAAACCACTCTTTAACATAAGGATTGAGTGCATCAAGGCTTTCTGTATCGCTAAATGGCTCTCTAAGCTGTTCTATCAATTAAATTCACCACTACCTCTATATTCAATTCAAGTGATAAATATCCTCACAAATTTTTCATTTATCACTGTTATTTATTTTTATAAAAGTGCCAAAAATCCGATAATTGCAAATCCTATTAACAATGTTACTATAATAAAAGAGGCTAGGCTTCCAAGCGCTCTGCCTTTTGATATATTATGTTTTGCAGAACTCGCGTATACAAATGCTACTATGGACCATATGAGCAGTACGTAAAAGATTGCACCTAATTGGGGTATCATTAAGACCCAAAAGAACAAAACAAATGGCAGTGCCGCGTAAACTGATGCGCTGAAGGTATTTGCCTGCGTACCATTATAGAGCCTTAGCAATATTTTTGATATAAAATGGAAGATAAGCGAGAATGTCATTATTGCGAAAGGAAATAAGACC
>JAJZDG010000054.1 GCA_021828705.1 Microcaldota archaeon
AAAAACTATAAAAAAT
The DNA here is from genome assembly GCA_021828705.1 of Microcaldota archaeon. Taxonomy (GTDB): domain Archaea; phylum Micrarchaeota; class Micrarchaeia; order Micrarchaeales; family Micrarchaeaceae; genus JAJZDT01. Next base: position 17 of record JAJZDG010000054.1, read on the forward strand.
ATAGCAATAGATGTTATGCCTGATATCGCATTATTGTAAGATAGCAAATTAAGCAAACTTGGGCCTAAAATTAGCCCGCTTAATAATTGACCTGCAACTCCTGGCAAGTTTAATTGTTCAAATATCTCACCGGCAATTATGGCAGCTGTAAGTATTATTAGTATGTCTAATATTATGTTATATGTCATATGTCAATCTACATTAAGGTCTATTTAAGTATATATAAAACTTTGCGGAAATGCTCTAAATAAAATTATAATTTTAATTCTACTATAATGCTTCTTTTTTTAATAATAGATATTTTTTATGTTCACCACCATAAGAATAATCCCCCAATTTTCCATTGCTCTTTATTACTCGATGGCATGGTATGATTATTGGCATAGGATTCTTTTTTAATGCTGTACCTACTGCCCTAGTTGCATTTGGTTTATTTATGGCACATGCAAGATCCTTATACGTGACTACGCTACCTTTAGGTATTTTTAACGTTGCAAAAAGAACGTCAATTTGAAAATGGGTAAGTTTGTTTTTCTTTAGCTTATTATAAATATTATTATCATAAAATTTTGTATTCATAAATATAAACCTATAAAATTAAATATACTATAAATATTTAGCATTATTTTAGTTCAAGTTTTAATTTTGAGTTGCCAAAGCCCTATTACATTCCTCAGTATTCTTAAAATATGTGGTGTAGCCTTTATTCCAAAATGGTGTTTTGTCAATGAGCATCTTATCACCAGAAAGTTCTATTTTTTAAGCGTATTCTCTATATAAGATACACTAATTGTTATAACCGGTGTTTTTACTTCATTATTTCTTTTTATTATATCTCCGTTTACCTCAAAAGGTCTCTACGATACTGTTCTCTCATAGATTTTTACGGTTAATAATTTAATATTTAACTCATGGCACAGGATTAAGCTCTTATTTAAAACAGATTTATAGAATCGTATTGCGCGCTTTTCATCATGCAGGTATCTCAAAATGCTCATTTTATCGATAATATCAACTATTCTTTCTATAACATTCAAAATAAGTATTAAAATAATTGGCTTTTTATTATATACGATTATTTTGAATTTTGGGTTGCTTTTTTGGATTATTGTAAAATAATAAAAAATGATAATGCGACTTTTGTAGCATTTGCTCCAGCAAAGCTAAATATTGATCTTCTTATAGGAAATATAGATAATAATGGTATGCACGAAATAACAAGTACCATGCAAGCAATATCCCTACATGATACTATTACTCTGTCTATATCTAATTCTGTCGGAATTAATATATATGGTTTTATAGTTAAGGATAATATTATTCTTAAAGCACTTTCAATGCTTCAAAAATATATAGGTAAAGATCTAAATTGTTCAATAAGGATTGATAAGTCAATACCTATGGGCGCCGGAATGGGCGGTGGTAGTTCTGATGCAGCTACTTTGCTCAGACTTGCAAATGTTGCATTTGACTTAGGTCTAGATATTATAGAGCTTGAAGATATTGCAAGTAATATTGGAAATGATGTTTCATTTTTGCTTCATGGCGGCAGAGCTAAAGTTTGTGGCAGTCTGAAGCATAATATAGTTGGAATGAATGTTCCAAATATGCATTACTTAATAGCAAGGCCAAATATGGAGCTTAGTACAAAGATTATGTATAAATTGCATGATGACTCTGGAAAGAGTTTCAAAGAGTTGGCATCTGATTTATGTCCCGATACTAAAAGGCTCTTATTTGATTTATCAAAGACCTCTCCAATTGAATGTGGTATTACTGGGAAGGGACCTACAGTATTTGCAGGATATAATAGTTATAAAAAATGTATTGCAGCAATGGAGAGTATAAATTGGTTTAAAAATGAAATATTTATAGAACATGCAATAGGCAAGTTCGAATGATATCATCAGTAATAATTATAAACTCTTGCTTTTAATTTATAGATGATAACGATGGTGGGTAGTAAGAGATTAGCGACGGATGCGCGAAAGCGCGGTGGAATAGGTCATAAAAAGCTTATTGTAGGATTGGTAATGATAATAATTGTAATTGGAGTACTCTATTATTTGTATGAAACTTACGGCAGTCTTCCTGTTGGTGTTATATCTATGATGGCATCCGGACATGCACTTAATGCGACCTCACTGAAGACGCTTATACTGCAGAAAATTATTTCCACGCCAAATTTTAGGGCTAACTATTCTGGCAATATAACGATAAACAAGGACCCAACCATGATTGTGACCATAGCAAACATAAATTATGGAACAGGCAACAACGGCGCACTCTACTACAAATTGGGCGTGTTTGAGCTCCAGAACTTGGGTGATCTGACACTTTCATACTCTACGGATTATAATTATTCTAATCCTAATCTTTGTGTTTTAACGGATAACCAGCAAATAATTCAAGAGATAGGAGCGGCAGGACCGAATATTGCGAAATGTGAGAACCCTCAGAATCATCCAAGATTCTCAGGTATTGTGGCAAATCTTCTGGTAAATGTAAGTAGCTTTGATAATCTTAACATAAGCTCATATGGGGTATCCTCGTATGATGGCAAGCCATGCTATTCCGCGTCTGGAAGTGGAATAATAGATGTCAATAGTATTATAGTTGGGGCGAATTCCGGGCCATATATCCCGGCAAAACTGAACTTCTCGACCTGCCTGTCAGCACAGTACAATCTGCCTCTTTATCTCAACGCGAAGATCGTGCCAACTAGCGGCGCAACGATATTAATAAATCTTTCCAATTTTAATATGGGGCCATCTGATATAACCACAGGGCAGGCGAACCTACCGTGAGCACAATTGTTTGTATTTGGTAATCAATCAGTCGGAATGATGTCCTCATAAGAGTCTAAAAATATTACCATTATAAGCAATTCATCTTTAACCGGGGTAGTTTTGGATGATTTTCCCTTAAGATATGGGGATAAAAACCTTAATCTGCGCTGGTAAAATTCGATTTGGCGAATTGAGTTAGGTCAAAAGGTTAGAGACTTGCTACTCAAAGTGGCGAGATTAAGTATATTATTATTTATAAAATAAATATCAAGTGTTGTGCGGGTATGATGCAATGGCGCGCAAGGAGAGGGTTGCAGTAATAGATGGCAGTGGCAGAGGCGCAGCTTTGGTCAGAGCATACGCGAAGAGCCATAATGTTGAAAGCATTATAGCAATACCTGGCAACGATCTTATGAGGATAGGTACAAACAAGCCCGTGCATACATTTCCAACAGTCAATACTACTTCAATAGCAGACATAGTAAAGATCTGCAAATCGAATCGCGTATCTTTTGTAGACGTGGCGCAGGACGATGCGGTTGCTAATGGTCTTGTAGATGTACTGCGTAAGAAAGTAGCGGCACTATGTGTTCTTGGACCTACAAAAGCCGCAGGCAAGATAGAGTGGAGCAAGGCATATGCTAGACAACTTGGAACCAAGTACTCTCTACCACAGCCAAAATACCAAATATGCAACAGCGAGGAGCAGGGTATTGAGTATATGCAAAGACTTCCCAAAGATACACCTGTATTTGTAAAGGCTTCTGGTCTTGCAAAAGGTAAAGGTTCTATACCTGCAGAAACTTTTAAAGAAGCGGTCAATGCGATAAAATCAATGGCAAGTTTTGAGAACGCAGGCAAAACTTTTCTGATAGAACACTGGCTGCGCAACGAAGATGGTTCTAATGCTGAGGAGTTTTCTTCATTTGCTATAACTGATGGCAATACTGTGAAGATTATTGGAAATGCGCAGGATCACAAACGTGCTTACAACAACGACCAAGGGCCGAATACTGGAGGCATGGGCTGTAGCACTCCTCCTCTTGTTATTAATGATTACATAACAAGTAAAATAGAGGATATATTCAACACTATGGTGAAAAGCCTTGATACAAAAGGAAGAGAATATACTGGTATACTTTATCTTGGAGGCATACTACAACGTCAACAAAATAAGTTTGTGCCTAGCATAATCGAATGGAATGCACGCTGGGGGGATCCAGAGGCGCAAGTTATAGTTCCAGGAATAAAAAATGACCTTTTTGAGCTTGGTTTTTCAGTTGTAAATCACACAATAAAAGATTATGAGATACAATTAGATGGCAAGGCCCGTGTTGTAGTTGCTGGTGTCTCGAAAGGCTACCCTAATGACTATTCTGCAGTTATAGGAAAACAAATTTACGGTTTAGATAATATCATTAATACAGAAGAAGTTGAAGTATATGGGGCAGGCGTATCTGTACAAGATGGAAAATATTATGCTACGGGAGGAAGGTTGTTTTATATTGTCGGAGATGGTAAGGACGTATTAGAAGCAAGGTCAAAGGCATATGCCGCAATTCGTCGCGTATCAATAGAGGGAGACAATCTTCACTATCGTGATGACATAGGCTGGAGAGATG
>JAJZDG010000055.1 GCA_021828705.1 Microcaldota archaeon
TTAATCGCCCCGATGGACAAAAAAAATACTTTTTGCTTGCAGGATTTGTATCCGCAATAAATTTCCTTACGATATCAGAAGCAATAATAGCAGTGTTTTTTATCTTTACTTATATTATATTGCTTCTTTTGATAAAAAAAGATAAGCGCCTAATAATTGGACTTTGCCTCTATGTATGCGGCGTTATATTGGCATTTATATTAATAGCTCTGATTGGAGTTTATGAAACAGGCAACCCTATGTTTGTGATGAATGTATACACAACAAATCTTAATACACTCTTTCCTAATCAAACTACAGCATTCTTTAATTATTTGGGCGATATATTTCCAACGTTTACAACGAAAACATTAGCGGAGCTCTCATTTGGATACTTTGGATATCTATTTGCCATATGTGCCATCTATTTAATAGCCATCAAATACAAAAAAGCTATTATAATCGGATACTGGTGTGTGTTTTCATTCCTTTATCTAAGCTTTGGTACACAGAGCATATCTAATTATAACCCTGTCTTGTATGCAGGTCCACGGTTCATGCTTATATTCGTTCCAGCAATAACAATAATTATAGGGATTACATTTGCAAAAATTATTGATTGGACAAAAAACAGAAAGCCAAAAATAAAATTTATATTATATGCAATGATATGCATCATTATTATTACAATATTTATCTCATCCGTAGCAAATATTATATATATAAATTATTCTCAGCTTTATTCTACCGAACCACTTTTGCAATTAGGAGGTTATATTAATAACCTGCCTGCCAACGCAGTAGTATATGGACCAGTAGATATACCTTGGAGCACTTATGTAAATCCAAAAAGGCAGAGTGTTGCACTGGGCTATTCTTCCTCTCAGACTAACTGTAGTGGTGTGTTTAATACATTTCAAATGCCTAAAGGTGCATTTCTTTTAGGCAATGTTACCGACTATAAAAAATGCTCACTTGAACTAATTTATATGCCCTACGCATATAATTGGCTAAAAAATTATACTGCCTTCATACCCTGGGGTCCGAATTTCTATGAATATTCAATTTATGAATATAATCCTACACAAAATTCCTCACATTAGCTCTTTGGTAACATTTGTCCACTTATAAACAATAAAAATAGATGCAGAATAATAAATGAATAAGAGCAAAATCAATTCACGCTATACAAATAAGTGGTTATAATTCTTGCAAATTATCTTCTGATATGTTGCGCCCAGAAATTCTTTGGGATTTGAGCGTATGACACGTTATATGGGCCATTATTATTTACAAAAACACTGATAGTGGATACTGCAGCGCCTGAGCTATTTTTTAGAATCATTTCATATACGCCAGGTTTTGCTTGCATGCTGCCATTAATTCTTATAATCTCATTTATATTAAAGCACATTTTAAATGTTCCGTTATTATAATTTAAAAATGTCTGATAGGCACTTGGATTTGCCATCAGGTAATTTGAACCATTTGGAGTAGTATTATTTTGATTGCTAGGTGTTGAGTTATTTACATACTCTGTTCCATTCATTGTTTTTGGAACCCAACTTGGTAGATGAACATTTGGTGGCGCTGTTGGCAATTGTCCACGCTTTGCAACTTTATAGCCTTCGCTTAGCAATTGTTTACCTCCAGGCATATTAAATAAATTGACCACAGACACACCGCCTCCGCCAGTTGCAGTTGATACTAAAGGATGAGTAGATATTACTTGAACCTGTGGGCTTACGTTTATTGCACCATTTTGCGAGGTTATTCCATACTGCCCTATGTTTAATACTGCTGCATTATTGCTTACGACTCTTGGCGCGTAACTATTCTTAAATGATAAGGAAGGATATTGCTTAATTTCAATGTTATTAAGAGATCTTAAAAGCTCCGGAGTTGTTTTACCAGTCAATATTACATTGCCGTTAGAAAATATTATAGGAGAATTATATAACCAGCGTATATCATTTGTTAAATTATCCAAAACTATGCTCATACCATATGGCGCAGCATGTTTTTGCGCATTAGGCGTGTATGCATAATTAAACCATAATGAGATACTAACCTCATTTACATTTGGATTTAATATTCGTGCACGATACTTTGGAGTATTAAGCCAACTATACATTGCATTTGCAACATACATTTCTGTCTGGGCTGATGATGGAATCCGCTCTTTATAGCTTATATAATCCACAACCTCTCTTATATATTCATGACCACCATAAACATTATTTCTCATATTTGGCGTCATTGCTAGCCCATCAGTCGTTGTTGTAGTCTTAGAAAGACCAACATATAATGCATGCTGCTCTGTTGCAATTAAATTCATATTATCAACAGTACTAAGCCCTGCTTTTTCTCTTGCCTTATTTACAAGATAAAATAAAAAGCCTTTGCCGACATTGCTCTGCAATTGCGCCTTCTGATTTAAATTTAAATCATAACGATGTGCAAGCTCCATTGAACGTACATCATGGTATAATTTTGTTTTATGATATGCAGCTATAGATTTTTTATAATATTCATGCTCTGCGCCACTATACGCTACAGGCTCACTACTATAGGTAGTGTTTTGCTGGGCTACTAACGAATATGCATTAGCATCTGCTGGCGTTCGTAAGAACATGCCAACTGCCAATGCACCTGCAACAATAGATGCTCTTAAATACCCATTCTTAATCGTATTTTTTTCCATACTATCTTATACACTCTTACGGTATGTGTATATAAATTTTTTTATATAGTCCGTCATTTAGCGTATATATAGGATATCCATTTATGCTATTAGGTTATCTGATATGAGATGCCGCATTGCTGCAAAAATGCGCTATCGCCAACAAATGTTAATTTATTATTTATTATTTTTGTCGCATTCTCACTACTATATCCAACAGATATACTTGGGGTTGAATTTCCATAAGACAAACAGGCACTTGAGCTTGTATATGTATAATTCTTTAAAAGCGAACCCAAACCTCCAGGATTATAAACACATGAATTATTATGCAAAACATATAAATTTATACTATTTGCAGGCCTATGCGCGCTGGTAGGCCCAGTTAATTCTTCTATAAGAGCGGCCTCGCATGATATCATATAGGGGTATGCAACCGAATTATTATCATTTATATATATACTGACATTCTTTGCACTATTAAAATTGGATTTAAATGTATTAAATGACTGATTCCCATTATTTATATACGGGACACTATAAAAGATTGCGCCAAAGAGTATAACAATTATTAGAACACCTAATGCAACTATTGCAAGCCCTCTTTTTGTAATTGAGGTTTGAGGCTTTTTATTATTTGCATTTTTTGTATGCAATGCCTGCTCCTTTGCTTTCTCAGTTGTTTTTGTATTGATAGTCTGCTTAATATGCGCAACGCTCTTATGCGTACTTTTGTTATTTAAATTCTTCTTAACTGCCATTAACACACCTATTTCAATATGCTGGATAGATAACAGGAATTTGTTGATGTTGGAACACCTCCAGCGTATAATATATTTCCATACATGCCTTTATAAATTATGTAGTTGCTATTATTCTCGCTTATAAGTATAGATGGCTCACCTGTACCCACAACACTATTTATGCAGTTTGGATTTGCAAAACCTGTAGAATTTGTAACGCTGCAGACAAGATTCTTCTCATTTATTATGGTGACATTCTTTTTTGCGAGTTTTGCAGATGCAGTTATAGAATTTATACATGATGTAACCGAGGCATTTATTTCAGAACTTCTATTCACTATTATAGCAACATTACTGCTATGATTGTATATGGATATGAAATTATCCACTGGCAGTGAGTTATTTGCGCTCGATGCTAGAGCATATGTTATATATACGTATATAAGAACGATAACAAAAAATATCGCAAACATCTTTATCCAGGCATTCCTGACATTTCTTGAAACCTTTAATTTATGCCTTTTATGCAACTTTACGTATGTCAATTGGTATATTATTCCTATTATGATTATACCAATTATAAATGAAAGCAATCCCGCATAGAGAGGAGCAATCGCATTTCTTGACATTATATTAGATGCGGATATGCCTGCAAGCGGCATTACAAAAAATGAGTCTATTGACTTTACAACATTTGGCATGCTAAATGGCGTACCATACTTACTTGCATTTAAGGATATTGCATTTGCTTGTGAGGTTATAGCGCTCAAATTATTATAATTTATCCTATTATTAAATGTTGCAAGCAGAGCACTGCTAGAAGTTGCTAGTGCGGCAACATTATTATCGTATGGATAATCTAATTGCTTTGATAACACAATACCAGAGCTTGCCTCTACCGCATTATATGCTACATTATATACCGA
>JAJZDG010000056.1 GCA_021828705.1 Microcaldota archaeon
CAAATCCTCTAACGTCAGGATCCTCAAAAAGTTTATTTAGAACTATACCGACATCAGCTTTGCCATAATCTAATGCATTTTTAATAGCAAATTTTCTTGCGATTGTCCGTATATTAGTTATATCCTCGAACATACAAAATACCAAATTTACTTATTCGCCTATCTGCCCTTATTACAAATTAGTTAAGTTTTGCTGCGTAACACACATGTATGTTATCATCAATAGTATAGGCTTTAAGATTTAAATCAGATGCGCTTTAAATCAATAAATTTAATATTTATCAATCTGTTGAGACTTCCCTTGTTATATTAGGCCTGCTCTTTGTAAATATCTTAGAACCGCAATAGGGGCATCTAACAAATCCGGCAAAATCTTTAATCTTTTTTCCGCAATTAGCACAAGTATATGGCATTATATCACTCTAATTAATCAACTTTAAATATATAAATCTTATTAACTCCTACTCCTTTCTTGACTTTAACCACTTTATGAACTCTTTATGAAGTTTTGACTTTGAAGTATCAATATTTCTTATTTTGAATGTTGATTTAAGATCATTATCAACTAGCTCAAGTATTGGTATATAATTATTCATTGGGGTATAATGCACCTCCATCCAGTGTATCTTCCCATTCATATAATCTTTAACCACCTCATCGCTCATCGGCAGAGATGAAAAACTAAAGAGTATACTATCACACCAATATAATGGCATGTTGCCCGCAGGCGTTATGCGCTCGCGAAGCAGATCATTATAATCAACCTCTACTACTTCGTGTATTATTAGCTCCTGGACAGGAGATACTGATATTTTTATCAAATGCACCTATTAACCATTAATCCTTTATACCTTCGATTAGGCGCTTTGATGCCTCTCCGCTAGGTGTTGTAAGTGTATATGCGCCACCAGCAAAAGTACGCTCGCAACGTCTGCATTTCCATATTCCGGTGCTTATATGCTCTACCGAAATCTTGCCGCATGAAGGGCATTTATACAATGCAATTTTATCCTTCTTGACTGCGGAAAATTGCTTTCTTATTCTTGCTCCGTATCTAACACTTGAATTTACCATAAAAATACACCATTTACTTCTCTAGTATTCTTTTAATCTTCTCATGCTCATTTAATGAAACATCAATGAGCGATCCAATCTCTTCTGGCTTAAATGAGCCGCTCAGACCCTTCTGCATTGCCCGAATGCTTGTGCCATCCGTGCATATAGTCACTCTTGCATCAGCCATGCCCTCCTCGTTGTCATTCATATCAAGAAGCATATAATTATCTATCTTGCCGAACGTAGTTGATGACACAATATTATCAATCTTAAGGCTTTTAACCCTTTCCTCTCTTACTACAATCCCATTCTCATACTTTGGTATCTTTGTATCTAAAAGCGCTGCCATTGCAGCCATTGTACTTGCATCAAAAAGATTGCCACCAAAATTTAAAATATACAAATCGATATATACGCTCCATACCTTCTTATCCTCAAGCACCAAACTCTCTAAATCTATGCAATTACCTGCACGTATGCCCCTATCGACAACACGAGCAAGCTCTATAGATTCGCTAGATGGAGGGCCAGTCTCATATTCGGGATGTGCAAGCGGCAAAAGCTCTGCGCTCGTTATAAGATTACCCTGATTTGGAGTATCTGGCATTGGATCATCAGGCATTAATTTAATACCTACTAAAACCTTTGTAGTACCCAAGTCCACCTGTGCTGATCCTTCCGCTTGTGGAAGAACGCCGCGTTTTACTTTAACATGTCGCATCTCCATAAATGCCCTTGTGTCTATTCTTCTATTGTTTTTCAACAATTCCTTAATATGCTCTCCTTTTAATGTATTTATTATCTCCATATAATCATCTCATTCTTGTTCTGTATTCTTTTTATTTATTGAATAGTAATCCTCCAATGCTTTTCTCTGCACTTCATGTATCTTCTTTCCCGCCTCTAATATCATTACCATGGATTCCTCATACTGTTTTTTTGTCAATCCTCCATCCATCTGAAGAAGTAATAGCTCATTATTTCTTGGCGATATTGCAACAGGCATATCAGCATCAGAATAATTATCCTCTATTTTGTTAACATCTATTGCCATATGCTCACCTATTCTCCCAACAGACACAGAGTATATTAGATCGCGCATATGTATACCGGCATTTGCAAGCGCAACTGCGGCAGCAGTTATTCCTGCGGCGCGTGTTCCGCCATCACTTTGTAAAATCTCCATAAAGATATCTATCTGTGCTCCAGGATAATCATTTAATATTATAACATTCTCAAATGCCTCCTTTGCAACCTTTGAAATCTCTATAGCGCGCCTATTAGGGCCAGTTCGCCCGTGATCCTCAAGTGATGAGAATGGCGCCATTGCATATCTGCATTTTATAACAGCCTTTGTTGGATCTGCAAAATGTTTTGGAACAGCCTCTTTTGGTCCATAAACTGCAGCAAGAACTTTATTATTGCCCCACTCCAAATATGCCGAACCGTCAGCATTCTTTAGTATGCCAGCCTCTATCTTAAGCTCTCTTAATTCATTAAAATCTCGTCCGTCCAACCTTTTTCCATTTTTTAAAAGTTCTGGTTTATTTGATGATGATCCCATTACATTACCTTTTTATAAAATATTAACATTATTCCCAATCAGTTTTATTATCGCGCTCATTTTTCTCGCGCTGTTTTTGGAGCTCTTTGAATTCAGGTTTTACAATCTTCTCAAGCATAATACGCACACGCTCTGTAAGACCTGATGTATGAGCCTCATTTTCTATAACCTCTATTGCAATAAGAGCCGCACTCTGATCCCCACCGCTTATCCATATAGTACCATTATAGCCAACGGCAAGTCGTGAACCAGTTATGCTAGATATAGTTTTAACCATTGTGTTCTCTTTACCTATTACACGCGGCACCTTTGCAGGCTTTATACTAACAAGTATACCTCCATATAGTTTTCTTGGATTTTCAAGTATTACGGTCTTCCTATCCTCTATATCCCTAACCCTTGCATCCACTATATCTCCAACGCTTAATGATAGTTTATCAAATTTTCCTTCTATTATTAAACCACGACCAAAATGTGACAGATCAACCTCGTACACATGGTTCTTTACCATTGTTACAACACCTACAACAGTATCATTCAACCGCGGCGACCAGGCGCCCTCCAAAGGCAATAGATGTCCAGTATCACTATCCACCATCGTTATTGTTGATGCATATGTTTTTCCCTTATCTATATATGTTCCATTAACCCTTTTTGGTATACTTGATATTTCATCTCCTGGTATTGCAATCTTCTTCATAAAAATACATCTCCTTATAAAATTGTTGTTTCAGCCCTTCCTTCTGTTGCCTTATTTATTCTATCAAAAAACTCATTCTGCAACCCTGCAGGAAATTCAACAACAACGCGCAAATTTCCGTTAGAGAGCCACTCCTCTGACTTGAGCCCATAACGCTTTATTATGCCATAGCACCTATTTGCAGCATCCGCCGGAATAGTCACCTGTATCTTTGCCGTTGTAAACTTTATAGGCAAAAGCAGACTAATTTTTTTTACTATTGAATCAACCTGTTCTGTTGCGCTTTTCATTGGATCTATTGAGATACGTGATTCATTCATCGCATTCTCTATTCTAAGAGGAGGATTTGGCGCATTTGTTCTTGGATCTATCGAGTTTGTTGCTATTATGTTTATTATCTGCTTTCTCTTCTCCTCAGTTAACTTGCGCTTCTGCTCTGTAGTAAGCGGTATATCACTATTTTTTAATATTGTCTCTGCTATTTTTGCAATATCATTAGTACCGAAGGCCTTCTTTATTTTCTCTTCGCTTTGGCGCTCCCCTTTTCTTGCATCCTTGAATATTGTCTCAACGTCAAGAACCTGGACTGGATCGCTTCGCTTTCCTGTTATATATTCGTATGCGAGATTTGGGTCTATAAAGACCTCAAATATATCTCCATTCTTCGTATACTTAATGATTATCGCTTTATCTGACATTTTATTACCGTATATTGTGCTTCTATAGATACTTGTCTACCTGTTTTGTATCGTATAACACATATCCATTCTTCTTGTCTATAACAGATACCTCTAAATTATCGCTCTCCGATTTCTTTTCTGTTGCTTTTGTTATTATTTTAATACCAAGCGATATTGCATCATCGATACTTATATTATCTTTATAATCCTTTATTAGCATATCTTCTGCTATTTTCTTACCAACACCTATCGCATCAGCCTTATAACCCATAAATGCAGCGCCAGGGTCAACCTCATATAATCGCGGCTCTGTATCTATACCTCCA
>JAJZDG010000008.1 GCA_021828705.1 Microcaldota archaeon
TGAAGATGGTATAGGCGGAGTAGGTGCACAAATAAAAATGCGTATTTATAATAATAAAAATATACCGTACGCACTAGAATTTTTCCAACGACTTAAAGAGTTTGGTTTTTCTAAAATTGAGAGCCTTGGTATGCCAATGGTACTAGATGGTGAATGCGTAATGTATAGAACAGAATTGGTTAAAAAATATATGCAATCACAGGAGTACATTGACGGCAGAGTATTTGGTAAGAATACAGCATACGCAGATGATAGACAACTTACTGCACACATATTAGATCTTGGATATAAAGCCATAAGGGCTGAAGGCGCTATAGCTATAACAGAGGCACCGAAAAGTGTAAAAAAAGTTTTAAACCAAGCAATACGATGGTCTAGAGCAGGTTACTTATATTTTTTCAAAGAACTTTTAGATGGTACATATTTAAACAGAAGGCCACTTTTTTATTCATTCCAAATGACATATATGTATATACTTCCAATACTTGGTGCCTTACTTATAATTTTAAGAAGTTCTATTTATATAAACAGAGGGATAAATGAAATTTTTCTTAGTATTAGTAGGACCATAAATATATTCAATGGATCACATACAACATACATATTTATACTGATTTTAGAAGTATTCAGTTATATCATAACAATTTTTTACGTTTATAAACTATCAAGAACTATAAGGAGCAAAAAGATAAGGACATTTACATTAGGAGGAATATATATGGCGATGTTATTCTTTGTGTCCGTATATGGATTTTTGACGTTCTGGAGCGAAAAGTGGGAGCGATAAAAACCGTACAAAAGTATAATATAGTTTAATTGTGCTTTGCTTATTATGAAAGATATATCAATAATAGATAGTTATAGAGATGAGATTATAAGAGCCATGCAAAATATGATAGAGATAAAATCTATTTCGCCGCAAAGTGGCGGGGCTGGGGAGTCTGAACGCGCTAATTTTCTTGAAGGTATACTAAAAAATATGGGACTGCATACAACACGTTATGAATATATTGATAATAACAATATAAAACGCCCTAGCATAATAACAAAAATTGGCAATTGCAAAAAAACATTGTGGGTTATTGCACATATTGATACTGTTTCCGAAGGAGACATAAATATGTGGAAGTATGATCCATTTAAAGGGACAATTGTCGACGATAAAATTTATGGAAGAGGCACAAATGATGATGGACAAGATGTTATTGCTGCCATTTTTGCACTTAAAGCGATAATAGACACAAAAGTTGAATTAAATTATAATTATGGACTTGCCCTTGTTGCTGATGAAGAATTAGGCAGTGCATACGGAATAAGAAAATTACTTAACGAAAATATATTCAAAGCTGAGGATATTATATTAGTTCCTGATGGGGGAAGTGCTAGTGGGGATGAAATAGAAATAGCTGAAAAAAGCTTGTTGTGGCTTAAAATAACGGCCACTGGAAAACAGGTACATGCAAGTACGCCAGAATTAGGAAGCAATGCGCTGCGCGCAATGATAAAATTCTTAAATCTAGTTGATGTACGTCTGCATGAAAAATATAATCTAACAGATGAGAATTTTTCTCCTAATAAATCGACATTTGAAATGACCAAACATGAAAAAAATCAAGATAGTATAAATATGATTCCTGGAACGGAAATATTTTACATCGACTGTAGAATTTTACCAATTTATAAGGTGGATGATATTTTAAATGATGTAATTGAGATAGCAAATAAAAGTTCAGATGATACACAAACTATTAAAGTTGAAACATTCGTGAGGGAGGATTCTGCTGGCCAAACATCCCCAGATTCTGAAATTGTGAAATTAACTTCAAATGCAATCAAAAACGTGATTGGAATAAATCCTAAGGCTATAGGCATTGGCGGCGGAACATTTGCAAGTTTCTTCAGAAGACAGGGCATTGATGCAGTAGTATGGAGCAAAAAACCAGACATACCCCATATTATAGATGAATATGCAATAATAAATGACATATTGACCGATGCTAAGGTATTTTATTTTATGGCATCCAAACAATAAAAAGTGGTATGTTTGCCTCATGGAAAACAGCATTATAAATGGATGACAACGCTCGTACCTATATCCGCAATAAGCGGAGGTCTTGGCATATTTATACCGCTTTATATAATATACCTTAACGGAAATGTTTTTGATGTTGGCATTGCATTTGCTTTATACAACTTAGTTAGTATACCATCATCAATAATATGGGGCAGATTGACGGACAATTACAAAAAAAATAAACCATTCATAATGCTTTCCCTACTTTTAACACTCCCTGTATTATTAGGTTTCATTTTATTTCAAGGATTATATAATTCATACATATATTACTCATTATATGCAGTAATTGCCACAGCTGCATCTCCAGCTATAAATATACTTGTAATGGGTACAAAAAGAAGCAGAAGTCTTCCAAGGTACTTTAGCAGATATGCGATATTTAATTTAATAGGGTCCATAACAGCATTTGGATTTGGAATTTTAACATCAGAAAAAAACCCATTTATATATCTCTATATATTATTAGGGTTGAATGTAATTGCTATATTGCTTGCATACTTTTTAATAAAAGATGAACGATTAGACCTGCCAGAAAATGAAATAAAAAAGGCAAACGGAATTTTTCCGTTGCTAAATACACTTACATCGTTGCCGAATATTTTTGTTGGAAGTAGTATGATAAAACGCGTTCATAATGCAATATTAAATGTAGAGAAAAAAAGGATTTATCAATTGTTAGGAGCAATAGTATTATTCAACATAGGATATTACCTTTTTAATACATCTTATATTCCTTATCTTAAGATATATGGACTTAGTTATAGTAGTATATTCACGATAAACCTTGTGAATAGCATCGCGCAGATTGCGATATTTATTTATATAATAAAAATAAAGGGGGGCATGCACTTAAACAAACTCTATACACAATCGATATTTTACCGGAGTTCAGGGTATGCCATTGCAATTCTTGCGGTTTTTGTTCCAGGATTTTTCTTTGCTACGAACATAATTAGTTATATGATTGCCGGTTTTGCATACGCAATATGGAACCTTTCCTCATCCGTTTTGTTGTATGATATAGTTAGAGGCTCAAAAGCAGGATATTATGTTGGAGTATGGACCGGATTGCTTGGGGGATCCGCAGTATTTGGCGCATTATTATCCGGTGTATTGTCCACCTATATAAGTTATACTGCCACATTTTTAATTGCAATCGTATTTACAATATTTTCAGGTTTGTTATTTGCAAAAAATTTCAATCATAAAACAAAAATAAAATAGAACATAGGGCATTTGCACATTTTATATATTAATCTTTTTGTATGATATTTATATAGGTATTATAATGGACATTGATAAAAAAATTGATATTATCAAATCAGAACCTACAGAAGAGATCGTAACAATTGAAGATTTAAAACAAATATTAGAAACCAATAGTAAACCAAAACATTATATGGGAATAGAAATAAGTGGAATACCACACATTGGGCATGTTTTTGTCGGTGGAAAAAAAATAAATGACCTTGATAGCATCGGAGCTAAAACTAATGTATTGCTTGCGGATTGGCACAGTGTTGCAAATAAAAAGCTCAATGGTGATTGGGATAAAATAAAAGAGCTCTCTAAATTTTATAGTGATTTATTCAAAGCGTTCTGCCCAAATGTGAATATAGTACTTGGCTCAGATTTGTATGAAAAAAATGATAGTTATTGGAAAAATCTTATTAATACTTCAACACAAATAACAATCGCACGTGCAACAAGAACGCTCATAATACAAGGAAGAAGTGAAAAAGATACACTTTATGTATCGCAGTATATATATCCAATAATGCAGGCAATAGATATAGAAGCGCTAGACGTTGATATACCACATGCGGGTATTGACCAACGAAGGGTACATATGTTAGCAAAGGAAATATTTGAAACCCGAACGCCTAAGCGCATTATAGCACCATTACATCACCATCTTTTGCCGAGCCTGCTTGAACCTCCTAAGATAAATAACAGCATGGTTAAAGAGGAGATCGTTGCGGCAATGAAAATGAGCAAATCAAAACCGGGGTCAGCTATATCAATTCTAGCTACGGATGATGAAATACGCAGCACAATAAAAAGAGGATGGTGCCCTGAGCGGATTACTATAGAAAATCCGATTTTAGAACTTGTAAAATATGTAATAATACCAAACCTTAAAAGCTTGGATATTGAAAGAAAAAAAGAGCATGGAGGAGATCTTAATTATATTGATTATAAAGAGCTTGAAAGAGCATATGCGAATGGAATGATACATCCACTAGATCTAAAAAACGCTGTAGCAACTGCCATAATAAAATTATTTAAACAAATACGCCCTGTTACAGAAAAATATAAGGAACAAGTATTAAATTTAATGAATGAAAAGTGATCTGTTGGAAAATAAACAACATAAAAAGCGCAATATACTCATAATGGATACAGGATCGTATAAAACATTCGGAGGTTCCGTTAAAGATTCCTATGATTTATATTTATATATCTCCAAAAATAAAAATTATAACGTCGATATGCTTGGAAATTTTTCCAAAATGGACAACACACTTAAATCACTTCAAATAAGCGATGTATTTTCTGAAAAATATGCCAATGCTGCAACATCAAGTAGTTTTGATTATAAACTGGTTATCACAAGGTTATTTAAAAATAATCGCCTTATAAACAAAAAATTCTTAGATAGAAAATATGATATCTTGCTTTTGAATTCGAGAAAGGATATTCCAATCGTTGACGCCTATTTAGAGCGCCACCCAAATGCCAAAACCGTTTATATAGATAGGGGCAATATAGTACTTAATTACAAAAAATCTGGTTTGAGACGTTTATCGCCTAATATGTTAGGCAGCGCATTTTTAGTAGGATTGATGGCTAAATGGCTTAATCTTTTTATAGCAATAAATGCAGAACAGTATGAGAGCGCAAATTCCATTTTCAAAAATAACACACATATTATTTATACTGGAATTGCGCCGCATAGAATATATAAAAAAATAGACATTAAAAAAACGTATAGCGGCGCAGTATATGTGGGCAGGCTAGAAGAGAAACAAAAACGCGTTAGTTTTTTAATAGAGGGAATTAAACGCGTAATAGACAACCACTCTGAATTAAAAAATAGGGTTATATTAAAAATAGTAGGTGATGGCCCTGATAAAAATAGATATATTGAAATGGTAAAAGCACTTGGGCTTCAAAAAAACATAATTTTTACGGGGCTTTTATTTAATAATGATTTAGTTAACGCTTACAACAATGCGAATTTTCTTGTTTCAACTTCTATATGGGAGGGTTTAAGTAGAACCTTATTAGAATCAATGGCGTGTGGTCTTCCAGTATTAATAAATGAAAAAATAAATAGCATAATTGGATATAACCCTATTTCCAATGTAGTAAGTGATGGATATAATGGATTACTTTATAGATATGGGGACATTAATGATTTTGCGGAAAAATTTTACATGTTATATAGCAACACAGCTCTGCAAAAAAAATTATCTAAAAATGCAATTGAATTCTTGAAAAACAAATTCAACATAGACATAATACAAAAAAGAATATTAAACGAAATAGATTGTTTAAAATAATCATACTTTTTTAAAATGGCTTATTACTATGTCTAAACCTTTTTCTATCGGAGTAAAATCGGATAACATAGGATTTTTTGCCGATAAAGATTCCGCTTCGTCTACTTCAAACGATTTATGTTCTATAATTATTTTTTTATTTGTCTTGCGCTCTATTAATTTTATAAGATCATTTATCGAAGTACCTATACCAGTGCCTACTTCATAAGTACCAGGGTTTATTTCACCGTTTATAATCTTTTCAGATATTCTAGATATGTCATGCACATATACAAAATCTCGTTTATGCGTACCGTCACCGAATAAAATTGCAGGTGATGACTCAAATGCGGCCTTTGTAAATAGATATACCGCACCCTTCCTGCTAGTTTCTCCATATATATTATAAAATCGCAGTGTATAGTATTTTACGCCATATAAATTATTATACAACTCAAGCCACTCCTCTGATTCTTTTTTTGCCAATGAATAAGGATTTGTGGGTTTTGCAGTTGAACCGGATGTTGGAAATATAATAATTGAATTATCCTTTCTAGCTTTTTCTAGATATTGCATTAAAAGTCCTAGGTTATCTAAAAAATATTCATAAGGCATCTTTACAGAATTTCGTATCAAAGTTCTAGCACCAAAATGAAATATAATATCAAAACGCTCCTGTGGGAAAGCATCTTCAACATCGACTCCCGTTACATCATAGCCTTTTTCTTTTAAATCAGCAAACACTACAGAACCTATAAACCCCTTATTTCCTGTAACTAATATCTTTGGCATATAATCAGTATGGATATTAATAACAAAAATTTATATATTTGTATAAACAACGTTAATTAACCATTTTAATATGGCAGATGTTATGGTAGAGACGTTTTTTGCTAGCGCACCTTTTAGGATTGGCCTTGCTGGTGGGTTTACAGATCTTTTTGAGTATTATAGTAGATTTGGAGGTTCTGTTATATCTGCATCGATAAATTGCTCGGTAAATATAGCTGTGCATGTAAGAAATGATAAAAAAATAATTATACATAACAAAAAATCAAATGTGCCATTAAATGCAAATATAGACAACACAAAAACGCTGGGTATTTTTTACGAATCTATAATAAAAAATCTTGATATAAAACAGGGTTTTGAATTAGATATAGATATACCAATGACATATGGTTCCGGATTGGGATCATCTTCTGCGAATATCGTGGCGATAATAGGTGCGTTACAAAACCTTATTGGTTTTAAGCTAAATAAAAATGAAATTGCTGAACTTGCATATAAAATAGAATCAGAAGACATGCAGGTACATTTAGGAAAACAGGATGCTTATGCAGCGGTATATGGTGGATTTAACTTAATTAATTTTTCTGATACCATTAAAGTCGAACCATTATCGTTATCTAAGACCAAATTAAAGGAATTAGAGGATTCAATGTTATTTGTTGAAGCGGGTTTTAGAAGTAAAAATGAAAATTCTATAAATGACATAAAAAATAATATTAGAAAAAATGACCAAAATACAATAAATTGTCTAAATAATATGAGGGACATAGCTAGAGAAATGAGGCAGATCTTAAATGATAGTTCTATCCAACAAATAGGACACCTTCTTATGGAGGAATGGAAAAATAAACGATTATTAAGCAGCATGATGAGTAATGAAAAAATTGAACGCATTTTTGAGATTGCGAACATGAATAAAGTATTTGGGTATAAATTGCTTGGAGGTGGAAATGGCGGGCATGTTCTTATAATGGCAGATCGCGACAATTTATATAATATTAATCAACAATTAATTAAATCTGGTTATATTACAAAACGATTTGCATTTGCAAACAAAGGCTTAGAAGTATCAAAAATCCCACAAACCGAATGAGCGCTTATACGTTATATATTTATATTATTCTGCCAACGGTACAAAAACATACATTATTTATATTTAAATTACACAGACTTAGTGATCTATAAATATAGGTTTTATTATGAAAGTTCTAATAATGGGTTTTGATGGATATTTAGGTTGGCCGCTCACAATTAGATTAATGGCAAATGGACATGATGTTATAGGCGTAGATAATTTATATACAAGAAACGCTGTTAATGAAGTTGGTTCCACATCAGCACTAAAAATATTAACACCAACACAAAGAAAAATTGAAGCGGAGAGTATATTTAATGGGACACTACAAATAAAAAATTTTAGCGTTGCGGAATTTAATCCTAAAAGAATTTCAGATGTTCGTGATACAAAAATTTATAAATTGATAAATGATGAGATGCCGGACGCTATAGTGCATTTTGCCGAACAAAGATCCGCACCATATTCAATGAGAAATTGGTGGCATGCAGCGTATACAATGAATAACAATATTATCAGCACAATGAATCTTATTTATGCATGGAAGGTAATCAAAGAGGAAACTGGAAAGGATATACATATAGTCAAGATGGGTACTATGGGAGAGTATGGAACTCCAAATTTTGACATACCTGAAAGTCATTATGTAAAGGCTTTGATAAATGGAAAGAAGGATATTATAAAAACACCAAAAAAAGCTGGATCGTGGTATCACCAAAGCAAAGCGCACGATACGGATAATATGGGACTTGCAAATAGTATGTGGGGTTTGACTGCTACAAATATAATGCAAGGGCCCGTTTATGGTACACGTACAAAAGAAATAACAAAAGAAAGTTTATATACACGCTTTGACTTTGATGAAACATGGGGAACCGTACTAAATAGATACTGTGTACAGGCAGTTTTAAACATGCCACTAACGCCTTATGGAAAAGGAGGGCAGACACGTGCATTCTTATCTTTAGAGGACAGTGTCGAGTCCTTAAAAAGATTAATAGAAAACCCACCAAAAAATGGGGAGTTTAGAATCGTAAACCAATTTACAGAAACATATAGTGTAATGCAACTAGCCGAAATTGTCAAAGAAGTTGGAAATGAAATTGGATTAAATGTTTCAATAAAAAGTATTAACAACCCAAGAATAGAAGCGGATACACATTATTATAACCCTGAAAGAAAAATTTTGCCTGAATTAGGTATTATTGGCCCAACAAGAGATATAAAAAGTGAGATACATATAATATTAGATGATCTTTCAAAGGAAAAAGAAAGACTTCAACGATATATGCGCGTAATTGAACCTAAAACCTCATGGAAAAGTTCTGGTGTAATAGTTTCAAACGAAACAAAAAAAAGATCTAAACAATAATAAATGGTTTTAAATTGTCAGAAAAAATAATAAAAAAGGCTATAATAACTTCAGGCGGCTTGGCAACCAGAATGATGCCATTCTCTAGGGTAGTGCCCAAAGCGCTTGTACCTTTGTATGTGCATATAAATGATAAAAAAAATGTGGTCCCTATAATTGACATAATAATAAAGAAACTAGGCGATGCGGGGGTTATTGATTATTGCATCGTTACTGGAGGATTACATGAGAACGTTCTAAAAGGGCATTTAGGAGATAGTTATAATTATATAAGACAAGAAAAGGCACTTGGTTTTGGAGACGCAGTTTTAAAAGGCAAGTCATTTGCGGGATCTGACCCAATATATGTTCATGCAGATGATGGCGTTATAACAGGTGATCTTTATAATATAGGAGTATCCTTATTTTTTGAGAAGAATGCGGATGCTGTATTATTTTTAAGAAAGGTTGAAAATCCAAAAAAATCTGGCATCGCTAACGTCTCAAATATTTTTAGGTATAATGATTTTGATGTGTATACAATTGATGATATTGTCGAAAAGCCAAATGATCCAAAAGGAAATTTTGGAGCCACAGCATCATACATATTTTCTAATAAAATATTTGAATTCATAGAATCGGCAGGCAAAAGTTCTAACACAGGAGAAATAGAATTGACAGAAGGCATAAGAAAACTTATACACAATAATGGAAAGGTTTATGGAATAATGTTGAAGGATAGCGATAAATGGCTTAATATAGGCGATCCTGATAGTTATTACAAAACTATGGATTACACATTTAAGAATAAAATCCTTTAATTGCTAAAATAAAAATTTAAAAAAAGACAAAGATTGATAAAATCAATCATTTGCTACTGCGCCTTGCAGGCACAACTATTATATTGTATTCATCTTCATATCCAAGCATCTGCTTAAACTGTTCTGGTTCCATAGTTATTGTGCTGTCCGAATATGGATCGTTTACATAAAACAAATCTTTGTCATATCCTTTTACTACAACCCAATGCGGGGCAGCCTCAAGGTATGGATTTAACATGTTCGCATTTACTATTATAATTGGTATTTTGCCGGCGTTTAAGTGCTTTTTTATAGAATTAATAGATGCTGTACCAAAACTTTCTGGTATGTTAAGCTCCTTTGTTTTCTTTTTGACTTCATCAAACGAAGCCTTCAACGTATCTACGTTTATACCCTCAAAAACAGCAAGCTTTTTCTCATACCCCTCATCCTTTGCATTGCTTATTATCTGCGGCTTTACTCCTCTTTTTGCAAGCGCGTATGCCAGTCCATGCCTAGAACCATACCATACACTTCCAGCTATAGCATCCTGCCATATTGAGAATTCCTCATCCTTCTTTGGCTTAAAATTTTTATTTGTAAATTTTAATACCATCATTGCACATGCTGCAGAACTGGTAAATTCCTCACTCTGTGGATAATGGGGTATATCATACATCTTCCCATTACTTGGGCTTCTGGATGCCCTAACCTTGCTCTTAGTATTCTTTGTTTTTTTCATATTTTTTACCATTTCTATCGCCCACATACACCCAAATATAAATAAAACATGCAGGGAGGGAGATTTGTTCATTTCTTTTGAACTCCCGTAGGCCTAAGCCAGCGGATCTTGAGTCCGTCGCGTTTGACCGGGCTCCGCCATCCCTGCATACTTCACATATTTACAGGTTAACATATATAATTTATTGCCTTTTATTTCTGTATATACATAATGTTATGTTATATATATACTTTGTGGGTAAATTACCCTACTACTTTTAAAATGTTTGCCTTTCGAGCATGCCCAACTCTTTTTTTGTAGTTATCTGATAGTATGCCCCTATTGTATACACGCACTTGCATGCTATTGTAACACTTTGGACATAACACTCTTTGGCTCTGTATCAATCTAGAGCCATTTAGCGCTCTTGATGCCACTACAAACTTTGGTGTCCCACGAGTCAATCGCATATTGCATAACTTGCAGACATACTCGGAAGTGAGCCCATCACTTCCATTCCTATCCATTATATACCTATCTATTCCCATTCTACCTATTCCCCCTAAAATACAACCTCATCCGCCAGGTTGTACTTCAAGTTTATAGCTCTTTTTTATATATAAATAGGTTACTAGTATATTGGATAATAGCGGAATTGAACGATATTTTATTTATGAGAGATACGCTCATCATATAATTTTTTTATTACATTTACAATATCAGAATATGCAGCGTTGGTGCGTATCATATTAGGGTTATAGTGGGTTACTGACACGTCATAACCCATATTTTTTAATTCGTCTATTACATATGACTGTTTTACAGATCCAAGCTTTAACCTATGTGTCATATGTGATATAGAATAACAGGTATTAGCATCATTCTCATTTAATATATTATTAATTATTTTTTTATCCTCATTTTTTATATCTAGTGAGTCCATTTCTTTTATTATGTAATTTATTGTATTTGTATTCTTTAATTTACCGATCCATAGAGGCCCTCCAACAGTAAGCTTTGAATTACAAACAGAACATTTATCGATCGTAGGTGCAAAACCACTTTTACTACCTCTATTACCGCAACTATTACAAAAAAACATATATCCTATATTTTTAATCGAAGCTAAAGCGTTATTAGAATTATAATTTAATTGCAGCCATACCCTCATATAATGTTTGTATACCATCGATAAATGAACATCTATACCAAAATTAAATGATGCCGCAATACGCGCTATATAACCTATTAATATTCTAAGACCAGCTTCATGACATATTTCATTATGTAATGGTACGGCATTATAGAGCTTTAAACATGCATTAGTATGCGCGCCGCATAACACCGCCGTATCTGTAATAGTCACAAAAAGCAGGGTATTGTCTTTTGCTATCTTCATTATATCAAATATATATGGAGATGCACCACCAAACGGATCTAGATCTATTACATCATATTTGTTTTTTGTAGTATTAGCAAATTCTTGTATGCTAACATTATATGCATTTCCTTTAATTTTATTTTGCTTAATATTTTTCTTCAATGAGGCATATGATGTTTCATTTATCTCCAAAAAATCAACTTCGTTTATTCCCGCCTCTTTATTATAACGCATACCTCTTATTCCCGTTGCTGCAGTAGGATCCAATACATTTTTTATATCATGTTTTGATTTTATACAATTAACTATCAATATTGATAAATCACGGGTGAATTTAGCTTTTTCATTTATAAACGCACCTCCAGTTATTGTTATGCTCCCCTCTTTATACATATTCACTCACGCCATTTAGTGTCCGTATAGCATCCAAAAGCCCATGGGCATATGAAATACATGAAAATGATGTGCAAATATCACCCTTGTCAAGATAACTTTTGGAGTCTTTAGCATACATTTTTGAAAGATCAACAATCTTTACCTGCATTCTATTTTCTATTATTGGCAATTTCTCAATATTACTATTAAATATATCTATATCTTTCAATATGCGCTTTTTAACATTTGACTCGTCAATAACCATGCAATCATCTTATTATATATATTTTACCTTGATAGTAGTATTTAATTGTAATTATTTATGACTGGTGTTTTTAATGGCTAACGAAATATGGAGTGATTATACCGATTATGTGATAAGCAGCATTGATGGAAAAATCTCTGGAAAATACAAACTTTCCATACGTGACTTTCTATCCAATCCGGCCAAATATGCTAAAACAGCAAATATAAAAACAACAGTAAGCAATATGATAGAGGAAGTCAACAGTTATATTGACGGAATTATATTAAATATGGCTGATGAGAATAATGCATTGGGAGATTTATTGTCAAAAGTGGGCTCGGCTACAGCACAATTAAAGCAAAACATATCTATTCAGGCAAAGCAGAGCAAAATACCTATTGTAACACCCGTTCTTGTAGATAGAAATGAAAGTAATGAGGAGCGCATTTTTATATCTGCAGTGAACCCAGATATACTTAGCCTTATACAAAAATTGACTTCTGATTCCAACTTTATCGCTGATTTAACTTATAAATATAGAAATGTTGAAATAGGCAGTTGGCTTTTTAGTGGAGCAAAAAACCATTTAATAAATCTATATCTTCCAGATAATGAAATAATTGCACTCGAGAGCGCTAAGACGGAGATAGTCGATTTAATGGATGCTGCTTCAGCATTAATGCAATGATTTTTTGACTAAAGATAAACGCTATATAATAGGAGTTACTGGAACCCCAGGATCTGGAAAAAGTACATTTGCAAAAACACTATCAAAATCCATAGGCGCTAAGGTCATAGAAATAAATGATATTGCAATAGAAAATAAATTCTTTTCTAAAATTGACGATGATAATACACATGTATTAAAAATAAAACCACTTGATAAATATATTAAAAAAATAGTAAACAACGCAAATGAACCGCTGATATTAGTAGGGCACATAATACCAGAGTTGACTGTTGATTTTGATGTCATATTCGTCA
This sequence comes from Microcaldota archaeon, assembly GCA_021828705.1. Taxonomy (GTDB): domain Archaea; phylum Micrarchaeota; class Micrarchaeia; order Micrarchaeales; family Micrarchaeaceae; genus JAJZDT01. The sequence continues at coordinate 13,349 of JAJZDG010000008.1, forward strand.
TACGCTGCCCACTAGATACAATTTTAAAGCGCCTACAAAAACGCAATTATAACAAAAATAAATTGCGTGAAAATATACTTTCTGAAGCATTTGACTACTGTAATTACAACATTAAAAAAAGAGACTGCCGTATAATTGAAATTGAAAGCGACAAAGACAAACATGATGCCATAAGAGCAACAAAATTGCAAAATTTCAATAAGATAAAGCATTTGGAAAGAACTAATGAGAGAACCGAGGAGCTTATTAAAATTATAAAAGAAAATATGTGGCTTGGGCTTTAGATTATATTTTTGTAAGTTCAATATATCTTCTATATATTAGCTTAGCGTTTGATTCAGATATTTTATTTAAAGAAATGTGGATGCTCTTTTTCTTTATATATGATGGTATTGTCAGGGCATTCGATTTTAATATGCCGCGCATCAAATTCATAGGTGTATTGAACTCTGTATGCTTTAAAGACATTATTTTATAACCCTTTATAAACACCAATTGATTTTTTTCCATAAATGAATCTGAGGCATTCTCAATAAATACATCAGGGCCCTGCCGTACAACAGAATTTAGTTCATATTTATTCAAAAATATAGAGATTATTCCACTGCCACCCTTTATATCTATTAAAGAGATTATTGGATTAAATGAATTTTTTTGCAGTATGTCCTCTAATTGTTTTGTCATCTTTTTTGATTGCTGCCAGAGTATTTCTTCAGATATATTAAATACTTCAAATGTTATATTATACATATCAAATCCATATTTTGTCCTCAGCGCATTTAACCTACTTTTTGAGTTATTATCCGAATATTCGTTTCCATAAAAAAAGTCTATTGAAGGATTTTTAAGAAAACGCCTTGATATTAATATAAACTTTGATAGCGCCTCTTTAGACACAGCCGCAGCAACGTTTCTATTCTCGTCAGTTGGATCTAAAATAACAAAATCACTCTTGAAATAAATATTTTTTTCAGCACTTAATATAGACCTGCTTTTTGGATCTATACTTATTGGCAATTTGAGTTTTGAAATACTAGATAACGTATTCATAAACGAACCGTAATTGTATATAAGAAGCTCAGATAAATACCCTGAGAATCCTTCTATTTTTGCTTCCGCACCGTATATAGAATGAAACTTCAAAAATCCTTTTAGCAACCTAACGTCATCACACTGTTTTTTCGTGAAATTTTCCATGACAAAAACATTATGGAGCTGTGTTCTATCGACAGATGAACCCCGTTCATAGGAATCCTTAATCTTAAATGCAGGAACAATATCAGCCTTTATTGGTGGATTCTTGGATATTAATTGCAAATAAGGATGCTCCGCATATTTTATTTTATAATATTCTCCTCTTTTTTTATCAACAATGCGCTTTGCTATTCTCATTCCCTTGTCTTCCATTGACTTAGAATTTGAAGTTTTAGGAAACAGCATAAATATGTCAATATCCGAACTACCACGTATTTGCGTGCCACGCGATACCGACCCTGCCATTATGATATCAACATCCTTCGGAGCCTCAATTCGCAACCGTTCCATTATCTGATTAGAAAATGTTGTTGTGGTCATAATTTCCTCATCAGATGGCTTTAATATTCCCAATGCTTCTGAAAGTATTGATTCAATGCGCTTATTTTTTATAGTAGCCATATAAATATACCAGTTATAAAAGCTATAAGTAAATAAGCTTTAAAATTCTTTATGTAAAAACAAACCTATGGGCCTGTCGTTCAACGGTAGGATGTCGCCTTCGCAAGGCGGTGATTGCGGGTTCAAATCCCGCCAGGTCCATCTTTAAACTCGAAAAGGAATTGTTGACGCAAATATAGCTAAAACGCATTGTATCTGTTTATATTTCTAAATACAATATAATTAAGAGACCGACATTTACTTACTGTAACTGTAAATCTTTTTCTCCACCAGTTCTGAGGTGCTTAAGCTTCGCTAATTTCAATTTATCAATTTTTGCATGCGTGAATACATTTTCTAGAGCAATATAAACACGGATCATTTAAAATAGTTTAAACTATGAATGTCAGTATGACGCGGAACGTGGGATTATGAATCTACCTATAATTATAAAAATAATTCCAGGTACTATAAGTATGCCACCGCTAACTGTACTACTAAATACACCTGTAAGATAATTAGGAAGAGAACTTATTGTTTGATTTACTGCTTGTGATGCTGGACTAATTACAGTATATACGCCAATTAGAACGAATACAATTCCTATGATTACGAATATTGCACTTACGATTTTTATTATATCCATTTATCACTGTTTCGATCCCTGCTTTTTAAATTAGCTTTTTAACATTTTATCATCTCTTTATAAATACTATTTGACTAATAAAATAAATTCTATAGTATATTTAATATAAAATAGATAGTAATGTATTTATATCTTTTGTGTAATTAATTATACATGATGGAAAACATTGACAGGAAGCTCAATAAGCTTCCATCCTCTTTAGATAAAAAATACAGACGTTTGTTGTTGTATGCAAGGATAAGTACATTGGCCATGCTTAATTATTACAAAAATGATGGTCTAACTTATCAAGACATAAAAGACGCACTTAAGTTAGAAGATGGGTCTTTAGGACCAAATTTATCTTGGCTAAAAAAGGAAGGTTACGTACGCGCAGAAGATACAGCAGTAGAAGACAAAACAATTATTGTTTACTATATAGAAGAAAGTGGTAGAAAAGTTTATGCGGAAGTTAAATTATGGTTAATCAATGTTTTACATTTAAATGAAACTAAGCAGATTTTATGAAAGAGCAAACAAAGAGGTTTATAGCATATTTGAATTTGTTAGGGGTAAAGATAGATAGTCGTAGCTTTGCTGATAGGATAAAGGCACAAAAACTAGCTTATATATTGCAAAAACTTACCGGGAAGCAGTTATACGACGACTTTAATTTTTACGTTAGAGGTCCATATTCTCACGAATTAGCAGTAGAATATTTTAATAGTAGTAAGGATTTTGTAAATGGCAACAGTGATTCTTATAGGATAATTAAGGATGATTACGAAGAGATTGAAAGAGCAAAGCAGCTAATTAACGCGCTTAGTCAAACCGATTTAGAGATAGTTGCAAGCCTACTTTATCTAAGAAAGGATATTGGTTTAGATGAAAATAATGCAGAACTAAAGCTTAAATGGAGAAAACCTCACCTAAAGGAAGAAGATATATGGAGAGGTTCTAATATAATAAAAAAGATGTTCTTGACCGATAAAATAAGAATAGCGATAATGAATTCACTACAGAAAGAAATTGGGGAATGGGATGATGTATCTAACGAGAACTTGAAAAGGTTCGGGCAATGAGACAATGGAAGATTACGAGATATATAATGTTAATTTTGGCAAGGGAGAAGGTCATGAACAAAGTTATCAAAGACCTGCGATAATCTTCAAAAATGTAAGTGAAGTAGATTTATGTATAGTAATACCGCTCACAAGCAACATGGAGCATCTAAATTTGCCTTATACTGTACAGATAAATAAAACCAGTTCTACAAACCTTATAGAAAACAGCGTTGCGCTTGTATTTCAACTCAGAACAGTAGGGAAAACAAGAATAGTAGGAAGTCAGATAGGAAAAATAGAAGAATATCAAATAAATAAAATAAAGGCAATAATAAAGGATATGTTGGCACTTTAAATAAATCTATAATACTGTGAGATAATGAACGATTCGAATACTAATATAGCTCAATTAAAAGCCATTGTAAAAAACATTGCGATGAACGTAACTTAGATCAGTATCACAGTCCGAAGGAATTAGTTATAGGAGTTATTACTGAGGCTTCTGAACTTTTAGAGCCATTCAAATTTAAATCGGAAGTTGAAAGATAGGCTAAGGTTAAGCAATCTCAAAAGAGCAAGGTCGAGTCATTCAAATCGCCGTCATGCTTGAATAATATATTTTAAATCAAATAAAATAAGAAGTAGTTTGGGTAGCTGAGATGTTGGTGGGAATAGGATTAAAATCCGTTGGGGATTTTTCATCTCAGCACCCCCCAAATTACATAATATATTTATGGATGGACTTGTATATATAGATTATTAGAATTAAATAAAGTTATTTTTCATTTATAGATTAAATAATTATAATAATTTTTATTTAATCGCTATTTTAAGTAAAAAAATAGACTTTTATACCATTTTTAAGCCTTAAATTTTTACTTAAATTATAAAAATAAATTATATATATTTAAATATTTAAGTATAATAGAATAAAATGATGAAAAATAGCCAAAAACTGCCCAAAATAATTGCTGAACGGCTGGCACAGATAAAAAAAGAGCATAAACATAACGTCAGTATTGGCATAATACGTGGCAAATATTATGTAATGGAGACTACACGGACATTCTCACCCGAACAGCAGCGCTATATAACCACAACATTTTACATGGGCAGAATATTAAATGATGGTACATTCATTAAGGCAAGGCATAGAAAGGAGAATACTGTTGCAACATCATTAGATGAGATGATAAAAAAAAATAATATAAAGGACAGGCTTAATGATTTAATACACCCAGATAATGCTGACCTTAAAATATTAGAATTAATAAGCAAAAATAGCAGAATACCTATAAACGAAATAGCGCGTGAAATAGGATTTAGTAACTCCGCTACAAAGTACAGACTTAGTAGGCTTGAAAAATTATATAACATATCATATACTATAGAAATAGCTCCAAGACCTTTTGACTACTTTAGATATATAGTTTTTGTAAAGTTTATGGATATAATACCAGATAGCGAGAGCATAAAAAAGATACTGCTTAATGAACCAACCATACAATTTGCTGCAATAACAAAAGGGGATTACAATCTTATATTTTACATATTTGCAGAAAATACCCAAGTTTTAGAGAATAGAATTTATGATATACGCTCCTCTGATATATTTGCAAATCGCAATTCAGAGTGGATCGTAAGTTATATGACATATTCATATGGTTATGTCCCTATAACAGATAATTTTATAGAGCATATGTTAAAGGAGAGGGTTTGGCACAAAAGCAAAGAGAGGCCGCGAAGGCAAAAAGGGCAAATATTAGAGCGTGAGTACCTTGTTATAAAAGCATTGAACAAAAATAGCAGGATGGATTTTAGCGATATAGATAAAATGTATAATTTAAATGATGGTGCTTCGCAGTACACTTATAGAAGGCTTATTGATAATGAGACCATATTAAGAACTACAATAAAAATGTCTAATCTTCCATTAAAATATAATTTAATATTAAAATGTGAGCAAAAAAACATAAATGAATTCAACAGCAAACGATTAGAGTACCTTTTACATACAATCGATGATACACGCACGCCAATAAACAAATATGCACTAATAGGGGATATTGGAGCAACATATGGACTTTTGCTTATAGCGCCAATATTTAATGATAACGAGGATATAGAAGCTGAGATTAAAAGACATACAAACGGAATAACAATAAGCACATCAATAATAACTAGAATAATAATAGGAGAACTAGGATATAGAAGAATAAACAGGCTTGACACACCACAATACAAGTTTATTGAGAGCGCCAAAAACAGCAGTAAACAGACTAATCAATAGCCGCAAAAAGCATATACCCTACGTATACATAAATCAGGACCAATTTACAGACCTACATTGCCTCCATCAATCATTTAAATCAACCTATTTACATGAATAAATCGCTAATAAGCTTTAAAAAGATTGCTCATATTAACATTACACTAAGTAATAGGTTGGTAGGCGTCTACCAACCCAACTTATATGCCACTTGCTACAACACTTGAAGAGGCTTGTGCACCTTCCTCACCAGTAACGCGCACCAAATAGGTATTCCCTATTATCGGCATTACCGTAACTACACCATTTCCAATTGATATCTTGCCGGTGAATATAAATGTTGCTGAGGATTTTGCTGGTATTACATAGCCCTTCTGCTGCCCTTCAATATTGTACTGACTATTTAAACAGTACGTTGAGATGTATGCATGTGAATTAACAGAGCTAGAGCTGCTAGCACTTATCTTAGCATCGCTTGAATTTATATTGGCATCGCCTGTTTGGTTAGCAGCTATATTTTCATTTGAGCTAACATCGCATCTGTTTCCAAATGGAAGTATTAATTGCCCTTTAGAACCTACAAAGAAGTTAACCACTCTGAAATTTGATAAATGCGTACCAATTTCGATTGTATTCTCTATTGATGCCCTGTTGGATATGTTATTTATTACATTATCAAGGTTTACTACACTGCCATTTATATTTAACCCAAGACCATGTGCATATGGATGCTCATGCTCTATTACGCTCAAATTAATATTACCTGATGCTATTATATTTCCAAGCGCATTTATGCTATTTGAACCGATCCCGATCACACCATTTGCGTTTGTATTAGACGAAACTATGGAATTTGCATTTATAGAGGTATTTGCTAGTATGCTGCTCTTTGCTTTCAATTGTGTTTTTATCAAATTGTTAAGCTGATATGGCATATTTGCATTAGCATGTGTTACATCAGAACTTACATTCACAATAGTATTTGAGCTATCATTTGATTGAATTTGTTCATTTGATAGATCTACTGGCACATTAGGCTTTATTATTACAGATTCGTTGCCAAATAGCCCTATATTATTTATCGTTACATTTGTATTACCCATGTTCTGAACAGAAACCACTATTGATGTACTATTATTTGTATTTGCAATAAGATTTACTGAACGTATAGTTATATTTGGCTTCAAGTCATTTAGTTGATTTGTAATATTGCTCGAAAAGCCAACTTTTAATCCTGTATGCAAATTAATCGTACCTGTTGGCACAACTATTGCGCGAACTGATGGCACCATCACAAATACGGTAGAATTATTCGTATAAATTGTGGCTATTACAGGGGATAGATCCAAAATTGCAGATGATGTGCTGCCAAGCCTGTTTGCAGATGTTATATGTGCTGTTATCATACCACTTGGTACAGTAACATTATATTTAGTATTATTTATCACAATCCATGCATTAGATATGTAAAAACGCACCATATTTATCGTTGCATTTTTTACAAGCGTTACATTACCTAATATCTGGCTTGTATTTATTATTGAGAGAAGATTGACTGAACCGCTGCCTGTTCCATTCACCCAGCCGCTTGAATTCGTTCCACTGGATAGATGGGCGGATATATCAGAATAATTTATTATCAGCGATGTAGTCCCATTTGGCACGACAGGTGGATCTGTTAATTGCACAGATAATCTACTTGTATTAAGAACCTGCATTACACTCTGCGGCAGCGTTGTTGTAGACTGCACACCACCATTACTTGATACTTGCTGACCCAAAAAAAGAACTGCGCCAGCTATTATTGCGATCGCAATAACTGCACTTATTACATAAACAATTTTCCCGGACATCATATTACCTCTCTCAAATTTTTTAACATCAAAATCCATATTCATCTTATAGTATTTCCATTTTTTAACATATGGGTTTTTTAATTCCTCTACTGCACCTATATCTTTTAATGCTTTTAAATGTTCCGTTACAGTTGATGGCGCAATACCGAGCGCGGCACCTATTTCCGACGGCATCATGCTTTTCTTTGAAAGCAGATTTAATATTTTCTTTTTTGTTGACCACGTCTTTGACATTTACGCACACACATAATTGAAAAATAACCTTAATATAACAGTGTATATGATTCGGCTTTTGTTCGGTTTTTACTTCGATTTAATATTATCCATCCAATTTAATTTTTGACATTTTTAATAAAATTTCTTCTGTTTTAGTATGCTCATTTTTAATCCCAAAGAGCAACATCGCATTCGTATTTTCACTATTATAGTGCTCGTATGGATTTGCGCTTGCATTAGCCATGCTGCAGAACTGCCTTAAAATAGGCTCTGATGATGCAACAATGACAAAATCATTGCTTTTTTTTATACCAGATAGTTTTATAGCCATATTTATCTGCTTAGTAAAAGACAAATACAGCAGCAGCTCCATCGACATATTATTTGATACGTTTTTATTCTCAATAAAATTCATATATGCATTAAGATATGCCGCGCGAATGTGATCTTGACTTATTATAGCATTAGGATCTATTAGCTGCACTACATCCATTTTCTTTGTAATGTCCTTTTGAATATTTAGCAGCTCATCTAATTCCAGATTTGAGAATGCTCTAGATATCCTGACATTTTTCAAAATCTCGTTATAATTTATATGTAGTATCTCCATAATAAGAAATGCACAAACAAGATATTTAAGCTGTTATGTATGTATGCATTAATATAAAGACAGCTCACGCAGAGCCCGTTTAAAAATATAAGAAAAATAGAAAGAAGAGATTTGCTTTATTTTAGGCTTTAGTAATGGAATGCTTACAGATCGCCGAAGCTTTCTGCTTATACAACCATCCTATCAAAGTCGTCTATTGCGACCGCCCTAGTGCCTCGTTTCGGGTCTGGCTTCGTCCTTAGATGCTTTCAGGACTTATCCTTTTGGCGCGTGGCTACCCGGCAGTGCATTCACAACCGGTACACTAGTGGCGCCGATCCCTCGTTCCTCTCGTATTAAAGGGGTCTTACCCTCTGGCACTAACACTCCCAGTAGATATTACCGTACTGTCTCGCGACGTACTGAACTCAGCTCATGTATGGTTTTAATGGACGAGCAGTCCAACCCTTGGTGGCTTGTGCACCACCAGGATACCATAAGCCCATATCGATGTATCAAACCGCCAGGTCGATGTGAACTCTCACCGGCGACGAATCGGTTACCTCTAGAGTAACTTGTTTATGAGGTTGAAGCCCCATTAAAAGGGCTATCAACGTTCATTAAGCCCCTGTTTCCAGTCTGCATCCTTCGCTTTTCAGAATACAGTCAGTCCTGCATTTACCTTTGTGCTTTACAGTGGTTTTCCAAACCACTTAAGCAGAACTTTGGTTACTTTCGTTTCTTTATCGAAAGCAACCACCCGGTCTAACTACCCACCTGCCGATGTCCTCTTACGAGTTAGCTATGGATTAAACTAAGAGTGGTGTTACATTGTTGCTCCGCCAGCGCCGCAGCGCTGACATCGACGCTCCCACTTACACTATGCATAATCCAATACACAACAACAACAGGCTGTAGTCAAGTTTCATAGAGACTTCATTTCCCACTGAGAGATCGTGGCATATTCACCACGAAGTGAGTTCACCGGACTCAATGTTGGGACAGTGGGGCAGTCGTTACGCCATTCATGCAAGTCACCGATTAAATGACGAGGTATTACGCTACCTTAAGAGAGTCAGAGTTACTCCCGCTCTTTGCCAGCGCTTCTTCCCCTTGAAAAGGGCGTTCACGTACTGGCGGTGAGCAGGCGTCACCCACTATACTAAGCATTTCTGCTTTGCAGTGAGTTGTGTTTTAGATAAACAGTCGCTACCCCCTTGTTAATGTTATCTGCGCATACTATACGCAGACATAGCTTGTTGAAAACTTACGCTACTATTTTGCCGATTTCCCTAACATTGATTAGCTCCGTCACACCTTGGCCTTTTCAGCCAGCAACACTTGTACTAGATCTAGGTACGGAATAATGCGATCGTTGCAGATTTCCTTTTCACTGCCACAGGAAATCAGTCCAATGTTCATTTAGCTGCTTCTCCTCATAATGAGACTCTGCAGCCATTTGTACTTTCTTGCGGACATATCCCCATGGGTCAAAAATCTGCCTTGTGTTACCACTCCTACGCACTATGGGCCGGAATATTAACCGGCTTCCCTTTTGCTATAAGGTGATTAGCCTACAGCTTAGGATCGCCTAACTCTCCGCTGACGAGCGTTGCGAAGAAAACCGTGTGCTTTCGGTGTATGGGATTCTCACCCATATATGCTGTTACTAACACCAGGATATTCTCTGCTACGTGGTCCATATGTTCTTTCGAACATACTTCGTGCCACGCAGCACGCCCTCTTACCAGCGCTTGCGCGCTCTAAGGTATCGGTACCTAGTTTAGCCCCGTATATCTTCGGGTAGAAATGTCTCAATTGGTACGCTACGACGCGTTTTTTAAAGGGTGGGGGCTTTTGTTCCTACCTCCCAACTGTCTAAGACACTTCAGCCCTTTGCTACACTCAACTAGGATTTGGGGACCTTAACCTTAGTCACCGTCTTTGCGGTCTCGCAGCACTAGCTTACCCAATGCTGCCGACTCCCAGGGTCTACACAGCGTATGCATTCGGAGTTTGAGAGATGAGGAGGGCCTCTCGGCCCCTTACTCATCAATCGGTAGCTCTACCGCATACGCAAGCTCGCCTGGAGCTATCCTAAAGATACTTCAGAGGGGACCCGGTATTACCACGTTCGAGTGGTATATCGCCGCTACCCGTAACTCACCCAACAGGACATGCCATGACAGGTGGCAGGCCTCCACCAGGCGTTGGCCTAGCTTCGCCTTGGTCACGCGTAGATCACAGTGGCTTCGGGTCGTAAAAAAGTGACTTGACGCATTTTCATACGTTGTGCCTCGCAATGCTGCGCACTCTCGCTTTCGCTACGCATCTCTGCTTGCCACTCCAATACACTCCCTGGCTCTTGCTTCAAGAAGAATGATAGGACACTGGTCCGGTTATGTCGTTCGATGCTTTCGCATTTTCACTTCCATATCCATCTACCCTTCCGTGCCCTACCTGCATGTTACCACCTAGTTTCAGATCTTTTCAACCCCGCGCGTGCGGGTTCTTTTCAGCTTTCGCTCACGCTACTTGTTCGCTATCGGTCTGCAGCCAATATTTAGGGTTGGGATTTAATGCTCCCGTATTCGCTCTACATACTTAAGCAGAGCTACTCTTTGTAGCTACCTCCAAAACACTTAACTTACGAGACTGTCACTCTTTATAGTTGCGCTTTCCAACGCATTCAGCTCATGTTCTGGATAGACATCGCTACACCACATCTCCACATCTTTTGCAAGATAGGATTCAGTTTGCCCTTTGCAGCTTTCATTCGCATTACTTACTGCATCGCATTAGCTTTCTTTTCCTGCATGTACTAAGATATTTCAGTTCCATGCGTATGCTTGCACTTGCGTGCATAATTCGGCAATCCCAGGTTCAAAGCCCGACTTGCGGCTACCCTGGGCTTATCGCAGCTTGCCACGGCCTTCATCGCTGCTGCAGCCAAGCCATCCTCTAGGTGGCGTTAGATTTAAGCAAATCTCTTCTTATCAAAATCAATCGTGAAAAACACGATATCATAAATGGATTATAGCTACTAGCTTATCAGGTTTACATATCTTCACAAAGCAAAAGAGCTTTCCAATATTCACACAGAAAGGCTACGCAACTACAATTGCACCACCTATATTTTACTCAAAAACATTTAAATAGATTTTGATATTTACCATATATTATTTGGCACTGATACATCATAGTGCCAAAAGAATAAGAAAATATGAAATATTTTTTATTTTAATCAAATTTAAGCCTTCCTAAATATTTACCGGTAATTATTCAGGACCATTTAGATCATCATCAGATATACGCCTAAGGCTTCTATAGGATAATTTAAAGAACACCTCTGGTTTTTCTACAATGCTTTTTAATATATCACTCTTTGAATGCCCATTTA
>JAJZDG010000057.1 GCA_021828705.1 Microcaldota archaeon
CAGGCACAGTAAACATATCTATTGCTTCTAGCAATGTTGGTCCATTGTACCAAGGCATCTTATCGCTAGCTTTTGCGGCTACGTTTGTTCCTTCATATGCAGAATATGGAACAAAATTGATTGTATCTACCTTGTATCCCAATGTTTTTAATAAATCTGAAACACTCTTCTTTACATTATCATATTTCTCCTGAGAATACTGGACGGCATCCATCTTATTTATTGCAACTATTACCTGCTTGACCCCAAGAACGCTTATAAGTATTGCGTGCTCCTTTGTTTGTGCCATAATACCATCAGGTGCAGTAACTACAAGAACTGCAGCATCAGCCTGTGATGCACCCGTAATCATATTCTTTACAAAGTCTTTGTGGCCAGGCGCATCAATAATTGTAAAATAATATTTAGATGTCTGGAAATCTCTATGTGCAATATCTATTGTTATACCTCTCTCCTGCTCCTCTTTTAATGAGTCCATTACGAACGCAAATTCGAATGTGGGTCTATTTAATTGCTTTGCAATTTCCTTATATTTCTGCAAATCCTTCTCGGATATTGCCTTTGTCTCATACATGAGTCTTCCAACTGATGTTGACTTTCCAGCGTCTACATGACCAATGAAGATCAAATTCAAGTGCGGTTTTTCTGCCATATTTTTCACCATTATTTAACATTTTTAGTATTAATTTTTAACGATATAAAAGTCGCTTTATATAAATTATTCCATATATCATAAAATTTAGACTTTTTTATACTAAATTACTGATACATTATATATTTATACCTTACTGTTATTTATAACAATTAGTATGCATCAAATTGTACAGTACTAACACGTCTTAATATAAACAAAAATGGTGGCAAATGCCACCACTAAATGCGTTCGTGTATTACTTAAAATATGCAACAACTTTCGGTCTTGTGAAGTATACTAGTAGTATTATGCCAAATACTGTTCCTACTGGAAAACCTATAAGATCTATTATAGCACCAATCAGCATAAGTATCCTTGCCCAGCTCTTTCCAGTGAATAATGCCAGACCTATTATTATTTCTATTACACCAATTATTACAAATATGCCTCCTAGAAAACTTGCAAATCCCGTTCCGATAATAGCTAAAGCTGCGGACAATAACCCTCCACCAACAAGATAAACTATACCTGCAAGTATCTGCAAAATTGCCAAAATCGCGACCCCCAATGGTCTTGGTCCATTCCCTGCCATATTATCATTGAGGCTAAATCGTTAGATACATTTAAAAATATTTTGCATCTTAACGACCATAAACGTAGTACAAATAAACAACACATATTGCATTCTATTCATTTTTAGTACATTACGTATTGCTTATTTGTACATGTGTTATATCTTTTTGGTTCTTACTCTCCTTTTTATATATAAAGAAAACGCCTATTGATTCTATTAAATTACTGAAAAATATTATAAGAAACATCATATCGACAAAATTTGGTATGTTAAGCCCATAGGTCACAGTAAGCGTTGCTATCACAGCAACGGTAAGGCCGCGCGCGACACTAAATGATATGACATTCTTTTCAGTTTTATGTTTGCCCTTCTCTTTAGACATTATCCTATTTGTTATTGGAGCTACTACGTATCTTAATGGAACCATTATCATACAGAATATAGCTGCAATTAATATCAGCAGTAAACTGCTATAATTTAGTACAGTTATATTGAATAACGTACCCAGATATACAAAAAAGAAGGTGCTAGCAAAAAATACTATTTCCTTTTGATAGCCGCGTATGTGATCTATTGTATCTGGTATGCCAAATTTCTTCGAAAAAAAGCTTTCATTAGCTTCAGATCTTATAGCGCCCAAATTTGCCACCAAAAGACCAAATATGAATATAGTTATTGTACCACTAACACCTATTTGCTGCGAAATGCCATAAGTCGCAACAACCATAGCTATTGTCAGCATCCAACCATAATCTAATCTTGCTGATTTAAACTTCTTTAATATATACAACCAAAAAAGCGCGGATACTACAGCTATATCTATTGAACCTACAAGTATGTAAACAACATTGCTTACTATTGTCGATGATGTTAATGAACCGGTAAATAATATGCCAAATAAAAGCAATGGGAATATTAATGTAACTGAATCTGACGCAATGGATTCGTATATCAAAAGTGTTTTTATGTTATCAGACAAATTTAGCATATTCACTATAGTTGGTATGACAATAGCACTTGGGCCAGCTATTGCAAACCCGAATATGAGCGATATTATTATACTCCATCCAAATATGAAGTATGCAAGTATTGCAAATATTACACCCATTATCAGCGTTATAACCAATGTAAATATGGTGCTTATTAAGAGCAATTTTTTTAATTTATTGAAGTCAATCCTAAGACCGACATCAAATAATATGAACGATATTGCTAATGCAGTAAAATATGGTGTTACTGCAGCCACAATACTCCCAGATCCCGTATTTATTATTCCGAATATAGGTCCTATTAAATAACCTATAATCATTAGAGGTATTATATTGGTTATTTTTGTTTTAGAGAATAAGCCATTAAGTATAAATCCAAGAAACACTATTGCTGAAAAGAATATGAAAGATGCATTTACACTTATCATTAATACCAACAAATTATCATAATAATATTATATATCCTTTGCGCTGATTATGCCAATTTTAACTGGCCCTTACTGCTTTCTTTTAAATTAGAAGTTCTGTTATTTAGTGTGGATTTTATTTTCATTACTATATCGCGCATCCTCTTCTCGCGCGTATTTGATATCATTAGATATGCTTCATCTTTTGTCCCACGCGCGACAAGTATTATAACATATCCAATTTTTAACCTACCTGCCCTGCCCTTCCTTTGTATAGAGCGTATCTCACTTGCAATAGGTTCATAAAATACAACAGCGTCGACGCTTGGGATATCAAGTCCTTCCTCTCCGATAGATGTCGCAACTAAAACATTAAATAAGCCGCTTCTAAAATCTTCAAGTATTTTATGTTGGGATGCCTGATTCACACCAAATTTTTTCCCCATAAAAGCCCGTGACGACACACCATTTTTATTTAACAGTTCTGCAAGCGTTGTAACAGTAGACCTATATTGCGCAAATATTATGGCGTTTTTACCTTTGAGCGTACTGTTTAATAGATTAACGCAACGCAACATCTTTGTATGCTCTATGCCCTTACTTAATGCCTCTTCTGCTATTTTTACCGAATCATTTAAAGATTTATTTTCTAAAACGCGCTCTAGTGCCCTGCTCTTTTTTTCTCGTTCCCTTAATGTTTTTATATAATCTAAAAATGGTGTTATTCCTTCAGTAGTAAGCAAATCGTACGCATGTGTTAAATTTATTAGATATACATAATGATTTATTGCATTGAATTTATAGCTTTCAGATTGTATTTTACCTATTTTATCGCCTATTTCAAGCAGCATGCGCTTTGGCATATTTTCATATCTTTTAAACGGAGATAATCCCATACTATAGAGCTTTCCTATATGTTCGTCAATTAATGGTTTTAAAATATACTCAATCTTCAAAATAGGTTCATTCTTATCAACGTACACGACCTCTGTAGATTTATCCATTACATATTTAGCGACATCAAAATCAGTAGTTGTTCTAATTTCAATTTCATTTATACTAAGAGCGGATACAAGATCTTTTATCTTCTTGGCGCTGCTGCCTGGAGATGCTGTTAAACCTAATATCTGTACGCCGCGCAACTTTGATTCGTTTGCAATATATGTATAAGCATATTTGCCTACCGCTTTATGACATTCATCAAATACCACCAGACTGCAGTCATCTAAGGATATTCTATTATTTTTTATATCATTTGCTATAGTTTGCGGAGTAGCTATTATTATTTTTGCATTTGACGCAAGCGCGTTGCGCTCTTTTGCATGTGTACCCCCAGTTAAAAGTATTATAGATCCATCAGCCAGATTCATCATTTGCTTAAATGTATTATAATGCTGGGTGCTCAATGGTTTTGTGGGTGATAATACAATAACTTTTTTATTTTCATATAAGGCTTTTGCGGATGATATTATGGCAATTAAGGTTTTGCCAAGCCCCGTGGGTAAAATAACAAGTACATTTCCGCCCTTGTAAATGGTGCGGGATATGTT
>JAJZDG010000058.1 GCA_021828705.1 Microcaldota archaeon
TTGGGTGGAGCCAAGATATGTTATAACGGTGAGGGCGGATGAGATAACAAAGTCTCCGACACATACTTGCGGGAAATCTAAAAATGAGAGTGGTTTAGATATTGGATATGCGCTAAGGTTTCCAAGAATAATAGAAAATAGCAACATACGTACTGATAAAAGTGCAGAAGACGCAACTACAACGTCCGAAGTTATCGAGATGTATAATGATCAGAAGAAAATAAGTAGCAAGTAAATAAAGAATACTAATCCTTTATTACTCCTTCTATGACTTTTGATAATTTGTATGAGCTTTTTATTACGTCCTTTACTTTTGGATTAAGTCTATAACCAAGTCCATACCCCTTATCCGTCCTTATGTGTGTTGGTTGTATAACATTTAAGTCTAATGAAAGTTCCCTTAATGTAATTATAAGAGTTTTTCTCGTAAATTTCTTTTCTAATACCGAATAGAGCTCCCTTGTCGTCCTAGGGGATTTTTTTAACAAAAGATCCATTACCGCAAAATTTGGCCTGCTTATAACCTTTCTAAGCGCCCATATCTCATCTTTCTGTATTTCAGCTTTTACCATAGTTGATAATGTCAATCAATATTTAAAAAACTTATGTTTTCATGCTTTTTAAATATGCATAGTTGTCCATCATCTAATATGTTGTTATACATATGTTTACGCTAATACAATAAATAAAAACGAGGTGCGTATACTACTGTTATAAATATTAATTGTAACAATTAAATATATCTTGCATGCGTATTTACATATATGGCTTTTGTGGTGTAATGGCTCGCACGGAGGACTGTGGATCCTCAAGACCGGGTCCGATTCCCGGCTAAGGCCCTTCAATTATGTATTAAAAGCAGTGGTGTGCCGTAGCCTCCCTTTTGTTTTAGATGGTATTTGACTAAGCGGCATAATGCCTTGCACACTCACTATATGCCATGGCGGTGCGTTTCATCCAAATTAGTACGCTCGTCGCGTCATCGCTTATATACTATATTGGTATCGTTTCTGTTCCGCCACAAAGCCTTAAACTATGCACATTCTGTGTGGGAAGAGCTTCCTCCGCACTAAGCGGTGAACCATCCGCACACCACCGCAGTTTGTTAAATATTCTATAAATTAAGATATTTAGAGCTATCTTTTTCATATATGCAATATTTATCACATGCTGTTTATGGCATCCATACCAAGTAACATAAGCCCATTTTTAAGTACTACTGAGAAGCTATAAACAATGAGCAGCCGCAATTCCTTTAGCTTTGCGTTTGTTGAGACATCATTTATCGGTGAAAGTTCATAGAACTTCGAAAATAGCCTGGATAAAACTATAAGATATTTTGCCAGTACACTTATTTGAAATTCATTCGCACTCTTTTTTATAATATTGTTGAATTCCCCAATTTCATATATTAGGTCAATTTCATGCTCAGCTAAAATTGAAACATCAATTTTTTTATATATAACATTATTTTTTTCCAATAATTTGCAAGCGCGTGCATATGCATATTGTATATATGGTCCAGTATCCCCATTAAAGTCTAATATTCTATCCCAATCAAAATCTATAGTACTTCTTCTCTCATGCGATAAGATCGCAAATTTAATCGCACCTATACCGACGCTATTTGCAATGCGCGCCATATCGCTAGCTTTAGTGTGCTCCTCCCGTTTGTTTATTATTCCTTCAACTCTATCGATGGATTGTTTTAAGACGTCCTCTAATAAAACTATCCTTCCTTTTCTAGTTGACATCTTTTTCCCCGATATATTTATTAGGCCAAATTCAACGTGCGTGCAATTAGTAGCCCATTTATTTCCCATTAACTCTAATGTTTTAAACAGTTGCTTAAAATGTAGATTTTGGTCAGAACCGACAACGTATACGGAACGATCAAACATATATCTTTTTTGCCTATCTATAGCTGCAAGAATATCTCTGAGCATATAAATTGTCGACCCATCATTTTTTTGGATTATTGTTTTTCCAAGTCCATACCCTTCCAAATCAATAATAATTGAGTTGTCGCTCTCTATTTTTGTTATGCTTAATTTTTCTAGAGTTTTAAGGACAGCTTCAGAGGAGTTTCCTCTTCCGTACATAGACTCGCCATCTATACTATCAAATTCAACTTTTAGTAGTTTATATATTTTGTTAAAATAATTGATGCTTGCAGTTTTAAATAATGACCATAGCTCTACAGCCTCTTTATCGTGTAATTCAAGCTTTTTAAACCATTCACGCGCATAATTATCAAGTTCTGGATCCTTTTCGGCTTCTTCATTAAACTTAACGTAAAGTTTCATACTCTCCTCAAGAGGATTATTTTTTATTTTATTAATATCCCCCCAGCGTTTATATCCCTCCATTAATTTACCAAATTGTGTCCCCCAATCCCCTAAATAGTTTATCCTAACACATTTATAACCTAAGAAATTATAACATTTTGATAAGGAATCCCCTATGATCGTAGATCTTAGGTGTGCAACCCCGAATGGTTTTGCTATATTTGGAGAAGAGTAATCAAATACTACAACCTTATTTGCTCCAACATCACTACTGCCATAATCCTCATGTGTTGCTCCCTCAAGAATGGCATTGATATATGCTTCATTATTTATAAAAAAATTTATATATCCGTTTTTAGCTTCTATTTTGCTTACAAGCCCATTAGGTTTTGCAGCAGTGGCAAACTCATTTGCAATGGCAATAGGACTTTTTTTAAGCGTATCCTTTAACCTAAATGCTATATTTGTGGTAATGTTGCCAAATTCTCTTTTATCTGGAATTGATAATGTGCTATTAATATCAAATATTGGGTCGAAAACGGACAGCATCATAAGTACATTATGTCTAAAGTCCTCAAAAATGCTCATATGATCATCTAAATAGCCTAATGGCATTCAAATAGTATTGATTTATGAATAAGAATATAAATATTAATTAGTTAAATGCTTATAACTATTATATACTTATAATTGTGATATAAATGGAAAATAAGAAACGCGATCTTGTGATGCTTATAGGTTCTGCATTCGTTGCGCTCATATTTATTACAGGATATGCGGCAAATGGCAACGGCGGTGTCCCTAATAGTAATTCTACTGCTATAAAAGCTGTAAAAAATGTTACAACCTTTTTTGCTTCTGGGGCCTCAAATGCAATCATAACTGGATATAGCAATACATTTGACATATTACTAAAGAATCAATCTGATGCTAATAAGACGTCTAATATTTTAAATACCTATGAGAATAATGGCATAGTTAGTACATATAATCAGCTAAATAGTACATATTTTAATGTGTTTGCACAAGGCAACTATACATATAATATATATCAAAATTTGACAAATGCTCTAGGATCAAATCAGATGTCATTTATTTCTGTTGCATATCTTAAGTATCCTAAGTATCTACCTCTTTTTGCAAATGGGAATAAGGTGGATGTGCTATTTCCAAATCCTACATATTCATTTTTAACGAGCAATATATTGGCGATAAACAGCAGCATACCAACTGATATGGACGTTATAGCGGCGTATAATAATGGTAGTTATTACATATATAATAATAATATAACAATAAGGTCTGGATAATGGAAGAAGTAATAACGAACTCTATTAGAAAATATGCTGTCAGAAATGCCCATGAATACGGCAGTGCAAATAGCGCAAGTGTCATGAGTAAAATAATCTCTCTTTTTCCTGAAGTAAAAAATGATATGCGTGCGCTTGCTCTAAAAACAAATGAGATAATAAAAGAGATAAATTTAATGAAGGCAAGTGATTTGGATGCACTATATGCCAAATACTCTGAAGAATTTTTAAGCGAGAAAAAGATAAAGGATGAATAGAGTAAGGTAAAATTAATATTGCCTGGAGCAAAAGAAGGTAATTTTATTACGCGTTTTCCTCCAGAGCCTAGTGGATTTATGCATATAGGTCATGCAAAGGTCGCATATTTAGAAAAGTCATTTAAGGAGATATATAAAGGAAAACTATTCCTTCACTTTGATGATACAAATCCAGAAAAGTGTACACAGGCATATGTAAATCAAATTAAAACGGATCTGAAATGGCTCAAAATAGAATTTGATAAGGAATACTATTCTAGTGATCATATTGAATTGATGTACAAT
>JAJZDG010000059.1 GCA_021828705.1 Microcaldota archaeon
ACAATATCCGCACCACTCTGATAAGCATCGCGCACATTATCAACTGTTGATATGCCTCCAGCTACGATGTATGGAACATCAACAACCGATTTCACCATTTTTATCATTTCTTTAGGTATAGGACCTGCACCCTGCTGTTTTGGATTAGAACCGGTATCTGTTATTATAAATCTATTGCCAAGATATTCGCCAGCCATCGCTAATGATGCAGCTATTTTGGGTTTTTCTCTTGGAACAAGATTTGCATCGCCTACCCAACCTACAGTGCCGCCTGGATGCACAATTATATATCCAACTGGAAGCGCTTCTATCTTTAATGATCTTATTACCGGGGCTGCAAGCATTTGTGCCTGTGTTATCCAATAAGGATTTCTAGCATTCAACAATGACATAAAGTACACTGCATCAGCATATTTTGACAATGTTGCTATATTTCCAGGAAATAAAACTACCGGAACATCAACACTCTCTTTAATATTTTTCGTAAGTTCATCAAGCATCTCTCCTTGGATACCTATACTACCCCCAATTAATATTAAATCTGAACCGTTCTCAGCACATTTCTTAGCAGTTTCTAATGCGTCATGTCCTGTTTTATAGTCATCAGGATCAACAAGGCTGAAAAAAAGCGCTCCTTTGCTCTCCAACATCTCATTTATATATAATTCAACTTTTCCGTTTTTCATAAAAATTACCGATTTAAATTAAGTATTAAATTAGTTAATGCATGATTTTATCATAGCTACGCCTTCAACTTCAATTTTTGCTTTTGGAACAAATCCTAACTCTGATGATACCTTCTTTATGCTCACAACCCTATTACTCATAAGAAAATCCATCTCATCCTTGTTTATTTTTGATCTGCCAAAAACCTTAGCTACTATTGATGAAATAGTGCCATTTGGTGCAGCTACATTCATATATTTTGCAGCAAGAGTAAAAAGCTCTTTTTGAGTGTGTGCTACGCCATCAGTTATTATGTAAATTTTATTATGGCTCTTTTCAGTTTTTGCTGAAATAACAAAGGCGTTAGCTGCATCCATTACATTCAAAAGGGTCAGATGATTCAATTCATTACCTATATATCGCATTTTGCCTGATTTTATCATCATAAATACTTTATAAAAGGATGGTTTTTCATAGCCTTTGCCATACAGCGTACCCATTCTAAATATGGTATAATGTATGTTTTTATGGACATCAGTAAATGACTTTATTACCTGTTCTGCAATATATTTGCTCTTCCCATATGGAGTATCAGGATTTACCTGTGACTCTTCTGTCAACACGCTATTGTTTGATTTATGCCCATATACCCCCATTGAGCTTGCAAATATAAAATGAACATCCTTTTTTTGAGGATTAGCCTCCACTATGGCAGTTAATAAATTTTCTGTACCTACAACATTAACATCCATTATAGTATCAAATGAATTATTCTCCCTATACACTGCAGCAGCAGCGTGAAATACAAAATCAACCCCAGTACATGCATTTATTAACTCCGTTTTATGCTTATCATTAGGTATAGTTATATCGACGGTATAAGGTATAACACCTGCAGGTATCTCTTTTATTATATTTATATTATTTGGATCGTCTCTTATTAATGCACGCACTAGGTAACCCTCATTAATAAGCAGATGCGCAATTTCATGCCCCAATGTGCTAGTTGCACCTGTAAGCAATGCCACTTTGCTACTTTTTTGTTTTGGAGAGTTTACCATTTTTTTCACGTATTTTTTTTCCATCTAAAAATGTTATTGCAAGGTTTCGTATCCTTCCTTCCGTAAGCTTATCTATGGCATAGGGTATCCAATCCTTCCCATATGGTAAATAGACAGAAAGACCTACCTTTTTCTTTTCGAATTTTTTCTTCCATTTCTTACTGTATCCTAATGGCATCTCAAATATTAAATTCCTTTTGTAAACCTTGTTTTTTTCCACAAGTCTATTTATAACCTTCTCCTCAGGCTCTATTATGTATAATTCGTTTAATTTTGAATTAATTTGATCTATTGCAATTGAATAAGAGTCTACTATGTTTAAATGTTTTTTACTCTTTACTTCAGACTCTTTAATATAAGAATGATATGTTAATTTTATTAATGCTTTATTTTTAAGTCTAGTTAGATAATTATCTATTTTTATATTTCTTATTGGTAATTCTATCCCAATATGCCTAAAATTGTCCGCATATGCTATATAAGTATCAAATATGTTGTTGTAATTAACGTCCTTTTCATATTCAAGCCATAGTACTATGCCCAAACTATCAGAAATTTTTATAATTTCGTCCATATTTTTTCTAAATAACTCAGAATTCAGTTTAATACCTATCTGACTTAATCTTAGTGATATCGAACTATCCATATTAAGGCGTGATATCTGCTTTGCAAGATTTATATAAGCATTAAGATTATAGCGCGCTTTGATAACATCATTAGGATTCTCATTTAAAAAGGTTATTGAAGTATGGGTACCTTCCTCACTTAGAGACTTAGCTAACTTAAATGCTGAATTAATCGTTGCTCCTGAAATATGCTTTTTTATTAGCCTAAATATCAGGTTTTTAATGAAACTATCCTCTTCTGGCAAATAAACACTACATTATCTTTTAATCTAAATTTATAAGGCTTGTTGTATTCCAGTAATTTATTTTTAATAGCTATCTATAACAACATTAATATATTATAATGACTGCGAATATATCTAAATGGTGTTAATTATGGCAACAATGCAAAAAAATATTAATGGTGTAATAAGAACAGTAATGGTGGCTTCGGCATTATGTATAAGCGGATGTTCATTTAATAACGATCATTCTTATACACCAGGCTGCGACTCGCATAATAATGCTAATACATATTGGTACAATCAAGATATTAAATATATACGGAATGTGGACGAAATTTTTAGAAATTATAATTCAACCTCTGTTAAGGTTAAATTAATTCCGGCAGAGGAAAGTATACCTGCATTTGAAGGTCTAAACGTATCATTAAATAATGGCAAACAATATGCATGGGGAGTATATGCTATTGGAAATTCATTTGCAATAACGCTAGTAAAAAGTGATTTTGGACTTGTACATTATGAGTATAACATTTTATCTATGCCAAAAATATTACCGAATGATGTATTGGATCTATCAGCGTATATAACAAATGGTTTTTTGGACCTTTCGGTAAAAGATGAAAACTCAAGTGTTGATAATAACATTCTTATTAAAAGCACAGCTACAAAAATTATTTCAAATAATAAAATTAACGGATTTACTGGAATTAGCTTTGTATTAGATACATCGAATCCAACACAGCTATATCCAACAAATCCTGTGAATTTTGCCATATTAAGCGATGTAAAATCTATAGGGATTTACAGTTCGAATGATAAAATCTCTTTAGATAAATCTCGAAAAACTCTGTTAAGGTTAGATTATATAAATGAACATTCTGTCCAAAATCTTCTTTTACTAAATAAGGAACAAGATGTAACATGTAAGGATTTGGAACTAACTTTTTCGAAGCATGCATTTAATATAACCCCAAGAAAATGATAATTATAATCAAAACGTTCTAAAAAACAAACATACAGTTAGA
Source organism: Microcaldota archaeon (assembly GCA_021828705.1). Lineage (GTDB taxonomy): Archaea > Micrarchaeota > Micrarchaeia > Micrarchaeales > Micrarchaeaceae > JAJZDT01. The sequence goes on from JAJZDG010000059.1 coordinate 3,603, forward strand.
ACGTAATATTTAGAGAAGGTATTTATATTTAGACGCAGCAGTTTTGAGCATGTGGTATAATGCAAAAAGATAGCTCAAAATTTATAACCGCTGCAAACAATATAATTGGAAAAGAACGTAGTGAGGCATTAATTGAATTTATAAGGGTCAAATTACCGTATACCGATTTTTTTAAGCCGAAACAATCATCCTCGCTTATCGATTGTAAAATTTTTAATGGAATCACATGGGATGATGCATTAGATAACGCAATGAAATTTTTTAAAGATGGTTCGCATACAATACATTACCCTACTATAAAAATTATTAACCATCATGATAAAGAACGAATAGATAGATATTATCCGTTTATAAGAAATGAGATAGAGGAACAGATCGCAGGAGCAACTAATTCTAAGGTTATAACATATTATCAATTA
>JAJZDG010000060.1 GCA_021828705.1 Microcaldota archaeon
TATCTGTGATGTGAATACATCAGCCGTACCTATTATTGCTTGCGCTTGTGCTGTATTTGGGTTATTCAAATCAGATTCTATTGTACTCCAATTCATATTATCTATTAGCTGTGGAGTAGTTAATGCACCCACTTGTATGGAATAATTCCCAAAATCAATAAACGGTATACTTCCACCCTTATTAAATTTAGAAAATGTACTGCTTTCAAAAGGTGTTAAGTTTTGTAATTTTGGATAATTACTTAGATTTGCATCAAATACGTTTGTTTGTAATTCGACAGGTGTGAAATTAATCAAGGAACTCGAATAACTTGAATTATAAAATGTGAATGTTGGGGTTGAAGAGTATGAGTCGGAAGCACTCGATGTCATATAATGCAATTCAGTGAAATTTCCAAATCTCATGAGTGCCAATATTAAGCCCCAACGAGTTATTGCGCAAAATGGACAATAGTCAGCTCCGATGTATAAAATTTCTGGTTTTCCATTAACATTTAAAATGGTGTACGGTGTTTTTTGAACAGGTAGATTTGATGATATTCCGTTGCCTATCTCTGTGCTTAATGTTTTATTATTTGCGATAATACTTAATTTTGTTATAAATGAACGGCTGACTATTATATTATCATAAGATGTGGATGATGTGTTTACACTACCTTGGCTATTCATATAAAATATAAAAATAGCGACAATTATTACTGCTACAATCAATATAATGATATTTTTAGAAATTGCCATATATACACCAAGATGGAAATATTACACATTTAATTATTAACACATCTATAAAAATATATCTAATCTTTAAGCTTATATCAATTATACATCAATTGATAGAATATAAATAAATGTTTATCTTAATATAGATGTGCCATACGGGGTTGTGGCGTAACTTGGCAGCGCGGCAGGCTCCAGATGTTTATCAGATGTTAATGAGCTAATGCGATGATTATGATCTGGAATTTTGAAAATATGAAGTTACCTGCACGTCGGGGTTCAAATCCCCGCGACCCCAAGTTAAAAATATATTAAATTAATAAGATACTATTTTTTATATTTAAATTTTTATACATTTTAATATCTAAAATCTAGTAATGTTCTTTATTAAGGGAAATATTTTAATAAACCATTAAGGAAATATTATAGTCATATAATCATGCGTTGTGCGATTTTATGCTTAAAAACTACAGTTATTTAGGTATTTTTTTAATAGTTTTTGCGGAAATAAACTTCATCTTTATTATACAACCTTTTGCTATGTGGTATATACCTATAGTGTGGTATGGTTATATACTTCTTATTGACAGCTTTGTTTATAAAAAAAATAAAAGCTCTTTAATAACAAAATATCCTAAAGAATTCATTTTTTTATGTTTGCTTTCAATACCTTTTTGGATGATATTCGAGCTATATAACGTATACACGATGAGTTGGATTTATATTAACTATATCTGGTATCTCCATCTTTTTGATTTTACAACAATAATGCCTGCAATACTTGAAACCTTTTCATTATTGAATGTATATAAAATAGGCGAGCGTTTTGATGTTAAAAAACATATAAAAAATAGCAACAAAGATAAGAAAAAACTCATAATATATGTATTAATACTAATAGGGATTTTAGCATCATTATTTCCAATAATAAATCCTGAAATCGGGTTGCCGTTTATATGGATTGGACTGTTTTTGCTTTTAGATCCATTGAATTATATAATTAAACGACCGAGCATATTGCAGAAAGTTAGCATAGGTAAAAAAAGTATTATGTTGCGAATATGGCTTTCTGGAATAATAATGGGATTTTTTTGGGAATTTTGGAACTATCAAGCATATCCAAAATGGTATTATACACTCCCATTATTTTATATGCCACAATTCAAGCTTTTTGAAATGCCGCTTACAGGTTATTTAGGATATTTGCCTTTTGCCGCTGAAGTATTTTTGTTTTTTGCATTATTCCGGTCATTTATATTCAAGGGAAAAAATGATCTTATCATGATGTAACAGGGATATTGAATTTATATTATTTAATTTTCGGTTTTTATTATAGTAATATATTAATACTTTAAATAAAAACGCCTAGTGGTATTATTATGTATACTATGAAAGATTTTTTGGATAAAACTAAAATGTCACATCAATTAAATGTTAATAACTTTAATAAGTTAATAAGAAAAGAAAAAACAGCGGATGAGAGTTATCTGGAAATAATTGATAAAGTATTAGCTGAAGGTTCAATAAAGGAAAATAGAACAGGAATTCCAACGCTTGTAATACCTACGGCAACATTTGAGCATAATATGTCAAATGGGTTTCCAATTTTAACGACAAAAAAGATGGTATTTAGACTTATTTCAACAGAGCTAGAATTTTTTATAAAAGGAATAACTGATAAAAAATGGTTGCAAGATCGAAATACTCATATATGGGATGAATGGGCAACACCTAAAAAGGTCAGATACGGGACATCTGATTCTGATAAGAAAAAAATGTATGAAGAGCGTGATCTTGGTCCAATATATGGTTTTCAATGGAGACATTTCAATGCTATGTATGAAGGATTTGACGTTGATTATGATGATAAAGGAGTAGATCAGTTAAAAAATCTTGTAAAAAAATTAAAAACAGACAAAAATGATAGGCGTATGCTGGTTTCTGCGTGGAATCCGGAGCAATTATGGGAGATGGCGCTTCCACCATGTCATTATAGTTTTCAGGTTACTGTTATAGGTGATGAATTAAATTTATCATGGAACCAAAGATCTGTTGATACTATGCTTGGTCTGCCATTTAATATAACCAGTTATGCATTACTATTGCATCTTTTGGCAAAGGAATCAAATTTAAAAGAAGGTAAACTTACTGGATTTCTTAATGATGTGCATATATATGAAAATCATTTGGAAGGTGCTATAGAGCAATCAGAACGTGATCCTAAAAAATACAGCCCTCCAAAAATAAGAACAGAAAAATTTAGCAGCATATTTGAGTGGAGTGCAACTGATACTATAATCGATAATTATCAGAGCTACCCAAAAATAAATTTTAGTATAGCGGTTTAATGTAAATCTACTAAGACAGTTTAAATAATTATTTAGTCATACCTATCTAATTTATTAATGGTGTATAAATGTCTTCAATAGTAAATTCACTTAATGTTTGGGCTTTTCATGCAGTACTTGGAATTGCAAGCCCATGGCTTAATACGGTGATGAGTCTTCTAGCACAAAGTTATTATCTTATAATACCTATAGTTGCTATATATCTATTTTTAAAAAAGGACAAGAGTGTGTTCTCTTTTGTAGTTGGTGCGGTTGTTGTTTTTATCGTAACAGATATAATAAAAATGATTGTGATGGAGCCACGACCATGCAGTGTTTCAGATTTGCAATGGATAAATCACGTGGGGTGTGAGTCAAGTTATTCATTTCCATCAAATCACGCAACGGTTTTAACAGGGTTATCATTCTTTCTTGCAAAATATAAGTACCTAAGAGTTCTTTATATAATTTGGGTAATTTTTGTATTGTTTGGAAGGGTATATCTTGGCGCTCATTATTTAACAGATGTAATAGTTGGGGTTGTGCTTAGCGTAATATTTTACTATATAATACTCAAGAAAAAGGACGTGATAAATAATATATGCTCAAAAATACTGCATAAAATAGCAAAACCTATATATCCGAAAGAATTTTCTAATAATTGATGATTAGATGAAAGGTAATTTTTCTAAAATTGTGCCAATAAGTTGGTTGGATGATTCAAAAGAGATAAGATGGCTTGATAATACTAAAATACCTTTAGAGACATCATATGAATCTACTAAAGATCCTAATAGGCTAGCATTAGCAATAAAGCGATTGGAGATACGTGGCGCACCTGTATTGGGGGAGGCTGGTGCATATGGTGTTGCGCTTGCAATAAATATTGCAAAAGGTAGCCAAAGC
>JAJZDG010000061.1 GCA_021828705.1 Microcaldota archaeon
GACGGTGGTAGGAACTTCTGGCCAGACTAGCTCTGCGCCAAGCGGTTCACCATTTGGAACTGATGCATATTACGCAAACGGAGCTAATGGTGATTATTTATACACTATAGCAAATAATCAGACTGAAAATTCAATAATTGAATATTATACATATACTCAGAATCTTGATGATTTATTTTTTATGGCTGCACAAAATGGAAATGGGCAAATAGCAAGGGTGGGAAATGGTGGTGGATGGTATGGAATTGCATCTGCCAGCGCATGGACATTATGGACTGCGCCTCCAGATACTGGGACATGGTCAAATGAATGGTTACTTATTGGTATTAAAATATTAAATGGCAATGCACAGATGTTTTTAACAACGAATCCTGGTGATTACAATAGTGAAATAAATAGGAATGCTTCAAATAGTTATACCGTTGCGGATAATGGAAACTATTTGGGTTTTGTAGGTGACGCTGCTGGTAGTTCTACAACACAATACATGAATGGCTTAATAATAAGATCATACCCTCCTAACGGAGTCATGCCATATTATATAGATGGTAATGTTACAAAAGTTTCGTCACAATTGACTTGTACTATATCATTAAGTCCTAACGTAATAAATTTTGGTTCTATGAACCCTTCTTCAAGTACGCAAACAACAAATGCCATAACTGATATTAATACTGGTAATGCTGCTGCTGACCTGTATGTATTTGGAGGTAATTGGATAAATAATACTGAATCATTTGGCATTAGCAATACGTCCTATTCAACATCATTTGGTACACCATTTTTATTATCAAATAAACTAAGTAATACAGCAACAAATACATTAGTTATTGTAACCCCTGGTGGCAGCAATACAATTTACTTTGGTTTGAATATACCATCTGGGGTAAAATCTGGTAACTATGTTCAGACAATAACAATAGAAAATAGTTGTTAAATATCCAAATTTAGAAAAACTAAAGAAGACAAGGTTTTTAAATACTAATGTTGAATTTAATGCAGTGCATGAATAAGATTATGCAATAAATTTAAAAGAGTGAAAACATGAAATATAATATAAAAACTAAGTATATGGTATATTTAGCAGCGGTAACGTCACTTTTTTCGGCGATACTATTTGGCTCTAGTATGGCGTTTGCGGCGTCTAGTAATGTAGCGGCAAGCGTTTCAATATCAGCTGTATGTTATACATCTGCAACGCCTAATTCAATTTCATTTGGTACAATGTCACCAAATACGAATGTCCCTACAAATGTTCTTGTAACTGACCAGGATGTTGGTGGAAATGTCGGATCATACCTTTATATAAGCGGTTCATCATGGTCATCAGGGTCAAATAGCTTTGGCATAAGCAATACTACCTGGGATAGTTCATCTCAATCTACATATACAGGTACTGGGTTATCTTCGACAGCATCGAATACTGCTATATTAATACCATCTCCAAGCATATCAACACCAACTACATCAAATGATATATATTTTGGTCTTGCTATACCTAGTGCAACACCTGCTGGTACATATACACAAACAATAACGTTCGAAAACAGCTGTTAAGTGTTTTTGATGGTTGTTAAAAATATTGCGGCATATATTTTTTTAGTTGCTGCAATATCTGTTTTTTCTTATGCTCAGATTGGGGAGGTTGCAGGACCAGTTAATTTTAACGTAAGTGTAGGTTCCTACCAGTCACTACCTGTTACAATTGTTGATGGGGGCAATGCACCAATTGCATTTAATGTTACTTATGTACTAACAACAAAAATAAAAAATGTAACAGCTCCAATTGTAACAATAAATCCGATGAATGGAACCATAAATCCACATTCAGAAGTTGTTTTAAACGTTACAACATACGTGCCAGGTAATGATAAACCCGGGACGTTTTGGAACGGCCAGATATCTGTAGTATCAAATTCTGTAGCACAAATAACTGGCAGTGGGGCAATAATTAGGGCAGGTACGCTTAAGATATTTACAATAACGGCCGCTCAGCCAAAATCCAATATACTGTTTGTGATTTTAATCGTAATAATAGCAGCAATTTTAATAGTTGCATTTTATTATTTCTATAAAAAACGCACAAAAATAAGAAAGAGTGCAAGTAAATCGCGCGCTAAGAAATAATCATTCTTTTTTTCCGGATTTAGATAATTGAACCCTAAAAAGGCCCGCTGGCAATTGCTGAACTATTGTGTCCAAATCATCAAAATTTAGGTGTTTTGAGATGATCTTTGCGGCATCAGATTTTTTTCTTGTTCCAAGGCTTAGTTCAACGTATGTATTTATTTTTTTTGTTTCAATCAGCCTATCAAATGTAATTTTTGGAATAGTATTAAGTGTATTATTATCATTGAACATAACTAGAGATAGCGGCGTGTTTTTAAACCATTCTCTTTCACCTTTCATTACAAATCCCCCTGTGCCAACAGAACCTGTTGCAGTTGATTTGCTTATTTGGCTGCGCTCTAATGCATAAACATCTACTGTACTTAAATCCTCTTTCCACGCGCTTGAATATATGGCAGCAAAGTGTGCAGCCTCCTCCCATATATCCTTTTTTACACTAATACCATCTTTTAAAAGAACAAGCGATGCGCCAAATATATCAGCATGGAAAAAGATATCATTCTCAAGAAAATATTTGGCATTTATCAGATCGTTTTGCTGCGCGCTTCTGCCTCCGATGCAGAGCATATTATTGCTGGTATAAAACCAATGGAATTTCTCATACCATTGTTTATCCGACTTCTTGATTATTATGCGCTTTTTTTGCTCATTTTGCGCCTCTATGCCCTTTAGCTGCTTTTCTAAATCATAAACTGCCTTTTCAGCACCGTTTCTTTTATTTAAGAGCTTCTTTGCCTTATTATAATAATCATTACCGTTCTGCTGCGCATTTTTTAGATAACTGAGCTTTATTTTCATTTAGACACAAAATTCAGATAAAGGAGACTGTACCTGTTGTTATGAGTGATATTATTACACCAAGAACAAATCCCATAACCCCTATCAATAAGACGCCTAATATAATTATTTTAGCGCTTCTGCTAAATTCATGATTTGAGGGTCTATAACTTACATTTAAAACGTGTCTTGAATTTGATATAAACGTTTTAAGTTTTTCCTGTATATTTATCATAGCAATACCTAGTCTTAAAATATTATCTATTGCAAATCTATTTTAAGTTATTTAAGCTTTATGCTGGCGTGGTTGTAAAATGATGGATATATCTTATGATGCAATAGATGTTCGTTTCGGAGAGCTGCTTTTAAAAGGGAGAAATCTTGGAAGATTTATAGATATACTCAAAGGAAATATAAAGTCGGCCCTATCTAGTGAGAATTATGAAAAAATTGTGCAGAATAGAGATAGATTTTTGATAATGCTTTCAGACAAATCAAACACAAATAGAATTATTGAACGGTTAAGATACATCCCTGGGGTTTCTATAATCTCCCCTATAATATTTACCGATCCTAATATAAATTCTATAATTACAGCTAGCGCAAAATTCAAATTTAAGAATGGTTCGGTGAGAATAGAAGCGCATCGCTCAGATAAATCGCATGCGTTTAATTCTAAGGATATAATAAGCGCGTTTATTAAAAACCAGGGTAAAAATAAATTTGAGATAGATAAGAATGGAATTCATACACTCTATGTAAATCTCATGCGCGATAAAGCGCTTTTGTATATAAAGAGAATAAAAGGCATTGGCGGCCTTCCTGTGGGTTCATCTGGCAATTGCGTGCTATTACTTTCTGGCGGAATAGACTCCCCAGTTGCATCAATAATGGCAATGCGTAGAGGATTATATCCTATATATCTACACTTTCATGCATTTAGTACTAAAAAAGAGATAGAGAATTCAAAAATACCGAAGTTGCTTTTGCTACTTTCTAAATATTCTAAAACCTCTGAAGTATACTACATCCCCTCGCAC
>JAJZDG010000062.1 GCA_021828705.1 Microcaldota archaeon
TGATATTCCTGAACAGGGTTTCCAGGATGGAGAACCGTTAATACTTGGCATTGCGACAGCGACGGTCGTCGGACATATAAAAAAGGTAAAGAAGGATACACTTTCATTGGAGCTAAATCATCCCGTCTGCATAGATAAGGATGCTAAAATAGCAATATTGAGAAACATTTCAAAGCGTTGGAGGCTAACGGGATATGGGCTTTTACCTTCAGGAAAATAACAAATATCTGTTTTTAAATTAATGACACATGCTTATATACAAAAATAATGCATTAAACATCAAAAACGTTAAACGTAAAAACATAAAAATAAAAAGTGCAGCCATATAGCTGCATAACCAGACCTATTTTATCAATGTTATCTGTATTGCGCTAACTTTGGAGCGGGTTCCATCCTCATTTACTAATTCCTCAGAAGATGTCTTTATTGCCTTCTCCTTTACATTTGGCAGAAATCTATTGAGCACAATTTCTTTTACGTCTACTGCCCTAGATATTGCATTGCCCCGCGCCTTTATAGTAACCTCTGGCATGCCGCTGTTGAATTGCGTCACCACAGCCAATACGTAGTTCATAGTTGGCTTTTTGCCTATATATACAGTGTTCTCTGGTCCACGTGTTCCCTCGTTTATTTTATTTGTTTCTTCTGGCATTTAGTTCACCCTATGTTTAGTTATTAAATATGTCGTAGTATCTATTTATACCTTACTCTAATAAATTGGCGATTTTGTTTTTAAAATAAAAATTACAAATATTAGATGGTTAAAAATGGACGACAAAATAAAATAGTTACGGTTTTTTATTTTTAAAAATCAATCTGGCGTCAGTATCGGGATCTATATCATAGCCATATTCTTTTATGATATGCAATGGATATGCAATTGAAATATTTCTAAGCAAAAGAAATTCTTTTTCAATTCCAGAGCGTTTTGCATAGGGAAGTTCAGTATCTATACATTCTGCGGCAACTGTTAGCATATTTTTTACAAATGCTAAATTCTTTTCATGGTCGCTGTTTTGAAGTACATATCTAAGTTCAGATTCAAGCCACTGCATTGTTTTATTGTCTGCAGATAGCGCTTTGCCAAAAGATCTCATAAATTCAGGTGCTGTGGGATAAAATACCTTATAAAATATCATTCCGAATGTTTGTGCGTATATATATCTTAATATTAATCCAGAACTTAATATGCGCCCTTCAATAGTATCTAAGTGCTCCATAAATTCAAGCAATTTTAATGTTCCAACATTTGGTCCGATATCCTGCATCTCCATTCCGTCAATTAAATTTTTTATGGCGCGCATATGTTTCTTTGAGAGAATCGAAAGCCTCCTAAATCCATCAGAATATCCTCTATCTACATTATAATTATTTTTAGACCATTTCTCATATATCTCGGAAATGGATTTTTCACCATAATAAAATTGGTTTAATATATTTGCGACAAAATTCATTTCAAATCGTGTGCCATTGGGTAGTTCCACATAGCCCTTTGAAATAAGTCCTTTTTTTCTTTTAACGTCTATAAAACTCATGCCCTTTTTAATTGCATATATTGGGTTCTCTTTAATATATTCTACTATATACGGCTTTACCCACTGCGGCAATCTATATTTTGCTATTGTATTATCCAGCATATAATAAATGTTAAACTTCACTGTGGTACACCATTAATTGCTATTAAATAAAAAAAGAAAAGAATTAAAGGCAGAGTGCTTATTACTTTTTACTATGCGTACCTTTTTGTTGCCTTTTTATTATCCTTCCTCTATATCTATAAACAAATACCACTACAATAACAATTATTATTGCATATACTATATAATTAGTGCCCCCTCCATTGTTATTTGTACTAGAGCTCTGTCCTGCACTTGCAAATACTGTAGCATAATAATTGTTTGAACCGTAGAAAACCTGGTTTGGTGCTCCGTTATTTTGCTTCCACTGTTCATATATTGTTATTGGATATTCGCCTGGATTCCCATTCTGGTCCGTACTAATATAGAATGTCACATTTGTAATTTCTCCTGGGTTTAATTGTGATATGTAAGCATTTCCTGCCACTGGACTTAATGGATATATTGATTGGAGCGAAATGGATATCTGAGTTGCAGCCTCATTTCCTGTATTCTTTATTTTCAATACAATTGGTCCATAAGCATTTCCCGGATATGAATTATCTGTCACATTAGTTATCTGGAAAACTGCAGATTTTGCTATATTTATAGAGATATTACGCTTTATGCTAGTGGCGTTTGCATAATTTGCTGATGTATAATTAAATTCTACTGGTATAAAACTACTATTTTCGCTTGAATTCCCATTTGCTGTTATATATAAATTTTCATTTACACTACTGCCTGGCTGAAGCATTCCTATGTAAAATGTGGATGCCGATCCACTTACACTTATTGTATTGCTGCTCATGAATGTTGCAATTAAATCTCTTGCAATTCCGCTTCCAGTATTTTGTATATTAATTGTTAACGTCTGATTGCCGCCAGAATATATTTGCTCCGGTTGCGCATTTACTATGCTTGTAACTATATGTGGCACGCCCAATGCAACGTCTACTGGTACATTAACAGTACCAGTGAAATTTGAAACAGAACCAATATATGAAACATATAAAGTTATATTGTGCGTTCCTGATGTTATATTGCTATTTACCAATAGATCAAGAGGTATTTGTTGCGTTGCGCTTGGTGCAGTATCCCCAAATGTGTACTCATTCTGTCCTATAACCGAAAAATCATTTGTGTTTTTTATTGTTACTGTTATATTTCTAGCAGTTGCGGTTCCAGTATTTGTTGCAATCAAATTGGCATCTAATGTACTTCCAGGTATTATATTAGATTGTTGCTGAACATTAAAATTTAGATCCGGTTTTCCATAAATATATACTGTTATCGGTATGATTGAACTTCCTGGTAGATTTACACTACTACCACTTGTTGTAGTTTCGTAGTTTGCGACAACATCTATTGTGTATATACCAGATATTAATGTTTTAGGGATGTGTAATTTATAAATAAATGGATTGCTCCCAATTCCTCCATAGATGCCAGTTCCTATGGAATCTACAAGATATGATTTTGATGGAGATACATTTATCAGTTCGCTTGAAGACTCAAGCCCTATATTTACATTTGTTAGCTCCTGTGAATAGGAATTAAACAAAGAGAAGCTTAATGTTACATTACTTCCAGCTACAACGGGCGTTGGAGATATAGCCACATTTGATACTGATAATGCGCCATCAACGCTACTGCCCGATGTACTCAATGCGCCAGCTGTGGTATTTGCTGAAAATACTATGCCACTTAAGACAATCGACAGAAATATACTAATCAGAGTATATTTGAAAATCTTTGTTTGCTCTATTTTTGTAATGTTCATCATATCACCTAATCAACATAATTTTTAAATAATAATGCGCTTGCTATAAGCCCAAATGCTATAAATATCAAAAGTGCCGTTATATCCGTTGTTATTGCTTGTATTGGATAGTAACCAAGCATCATTACATCACGTATGCCCTGCGTTGCATATGTCATAGGGTCTAGTGTGCTAAATGGTTGTATAAACGAGGGGAGCGATGTAGCAGGAAAGAATGCACCTGATAAGAACCACATAGGCAATACTACTACCTGTGCAAGTATTGCATATACCTCTACCTTATTTACTCTGGATGCAATAACCGTTGTTACTCCTGCAAAGCCTATTGCAACAAGCATAATAAGCAGTATTATCCAAATAAGCCCTAAAACTCCCATTGCTATTGTTGCACCATCGATAAAGCCTATCCCAAGTGCTACTAACATATATATTATTGATTGTATGACTCCAGATATCATTTTACTAAATATAATAGTCTTTTTGTTTATGGGCGCAATATAAAATGATTTGAGAACGCCCAATTGCCTATCAGCTATTATTGATATGCC
>JAJZDG010000063.1 GCA_021828705.1 Microcaldota archaeon
AGAACATATCAACATTTGGCTCTATAACGCCAATATTTTGATCAGCCATAGCATCAACATTAAGACAAATTAAAATTTATTAAACCTCTGCTTTTTCTTTATAATTTCATTCTTTGGTAGATGTATGTTAGCATCACTTATTTTTAATGCTGGTAGATAACTAATCAATGAAAGCACATACATAAATGCTATGACAATTATTCCATAAAGTAGCGCTAATAAATTGCCCCCAGAACCTATCATTAAAAATATCGCGAATATTACCCCAATTCCAATATATGTTGCCTGTTTTTTAACAAACCCCTTTCTGCCCTTGTTATATTTTAGATAGCAGTCCTTGCATACCACAAGCTTATAATTTCTATATTTATGCAAAATCTTTCTATTAAAAAAACGTATCGCATCTAATACGTAATCATTCTTTACCTCGACGCCGTCTATTGCCTTTCCGCACATTATACATCTAGGTTCATTAATATTTTTTACCATTTAAATCAACTATTGTCCAGCGTTGCTTCATATAATTTTCCAGTCTCGTTAATTATACGCTGCTCGTCTATTTGATTCATTATTCTATGTATGCGTGTATCACTCATACCAAAACGCCTAAATACATTTTTTATCCTATCGCGCGTAATGCCCATCTTTTCAAGCGTTGATGCAAGCGTTATCGCATTTATATGTCTGTGGCTTTTTTCCATCATTGAAAATAAACTGGCAATATTCTTCTCAGATAGACCCAAATTAAGCAATACCCTTCTTAGATCCAACCTATTTATTGAAAATGTATTATTATCATCCATTCTTGCCCACCCTTGTTATTATTCGAGAGATTAATGAATCATCAATGCCAAGCCCTTTTAAAAAGCGTACCATGTCATTACTGTTCATGCCAAATTGCCTAAATAGAACAAGAAGATCTATTATACCAACATTCCTGCTCTTTTGGTCAAACTCTCCAATTATTGCATTAATATCCTCCGCAGAGAACTTATACTCTATTAGTATATTCTTAAATTCATTTGTCTCGAATTGGTATTCCCTAGATATTATATTTGCAGCTATTTCAGCTTGTGTTAATACACCATTTAGTTCAATATTATATACGGAAAGCGGCTCTTCACCATAAATCTTTTCCAATATGAAGGTCTCAGGGAATCTTATTGCTGTCTGAAACGCCATTTCTACTGCAGCCTGCCCTACACCGAATTTGGTTATTTCAGATCTTATAAAATCTGAGAAATTTAATGATCCTTGTATATAATTTATGAACTTCTCAAATTTTATTCTTAGTATAAATGTTGTGCCGACGTTTGAGAATATTGCCTCATTTATATCAGTAGGATTTTGGGATGCGACAATCAAACCAAACTGGTATTTTCTTCCTTCTCTAACTATTGTTATAGCATCGCTCCTATTATCGCTAGCCACCTTCCATGCCTCATCAAGCACCACTATAGTCTTAAGCCCTTTGGATTCGCTCCACCCCTCAAAACGCATCTTCTCTTTTAATGTTTGTAGTATAAAAAGTGCAGCAAGCGCCCTGAAACGTTCATCTGGAAGACCGGATAAATCTATGTCTACAAGGCCTGATGATGCGAGCTGTCCTAGATCTATAGTGCTTTTTCTGGCAAAATAGTCTTCACCCTCACGCGCGAACTGCCTAAGCCTATATATAGCATTTTCAAGCTCTGCGGGATATTCATACGTACCATCCTGCAGTTTCTCTTGAAATAACGTTATAACATCCTTTAGCGTTGGCGCCTCCTTTCCTGCAAGTGGTTTTTCAGATACATTAAATCCCATATTAGTGTATGCCTGCTCTATTGCCTCTTCAGTAAGCCTCTTCTGCTCTGGAAAGTCGGATATGTCAGTCAAAAGCTCAAATGAATTCATTATCTGTTTGACACGATCTAGCGGCTTCATACCAGATAGATCCATTATATTTATGTACGCACCCTTTCCGAGCGAAACAATAGTGCCGCCACTCTGCTTTACCCATGCCTTATATTCACCTGCCCAATCAACTATCACCGCGCTTGTGCCCCATACATAATTTGCGCGTACAAGAAAAGTTTTTACAAAATAGCTCTTTCCGGATCCTGTTATACCCACAATAGCTATATGAGGGTTTGTCAAATTAGCATATGTCCAAGTGAATGGAACCTTAAACATCTTTGTGGTTCCTATATACACAGATTTTAGGGGATCGCCAATTAATATATTTGCCGGAGGCTCTGGCGGACGCGTAACGAATACCCTCTTTGCTATCTCATTGCTCATTATATTTTGAAATTTCATTAGTGTCATTTTATCAACCCTGCAAATCAAAATAACTCGCGGCCTGCATATAACTTGTCGGTAGCGAGAATGTAAAATTAAATAGTGTATATAATTCCCTGCCAACAACGCGTATTAATTGTATATCCATAGAGCTCATTGCAACCTGCAGACGCTCTATTTGCGCAGATAAATTGTCCAGGGCTGATTTCTCAGTAACCCCAACTGACGCCGTCTCTATATACATGATTGTAGATATTGGCTTCTCGCCATGCGATAACCTATCCATCTTTGCCTGGAGTATATTTATCTTCCTCTGCACATCAACAATCCCCATCTCATTCCCTTTTGAATTCTGCATCATCCTTGACATTTGAAACTCTTGATATGAACGTTTTCCCTCAAGCTCATCTCTTGCCTTCTGTACATCTCTACCTGTAGAGAGCACATGGAATTTAAATGGAAAATCAATACTCGAAACTGCGCGTTCCCATACATCAGGAGCATTCACTATTTTTTGCTGAACCTCCTGATCGCTAAATTCCTGCTTAAATTCATATGGATATAAATTTGCAGTTATATATCCAGTTGCATAATATAATTCACCCACATGCTTAATTACAGCCTCCTGATTCTTTGATATAGTATAACCTTTCACTGGCTCAAATATTATGCCAAGCCTGCCCATAACCAACGGAAATATCAAAAAGTCCGCCCAATTTAGTATAGCAATTATAACAAGTGCTATCACAATAAAAAATAGTATAATATAAAAGAGAAGGCCTGGAGCAGCATATGGGGCCATTGCAAGAGCTATTAGAAGCACTACGGATGTTACCGCCATATATATTATACTCATCTCATCCATTCTGCTCACCTGATATATTTGCATTTATCTGCTTTCTTACATTTGAATATGGTATCAAATGATCTGGCTCTATTACCTTTAACATCTCATTGCCTGTTATTATAGAGGTTGTTATACCAAGCGTGCTGCTTATTCCTGACATTAAATCCCTTGCGCGTTGCTGCACGATGCTTGTCGCCTCATATTCCTTTGTACCTGATGCGGATACCGATGCGTATAACACAAGCTCAAACGACTGCTCAATAGACATTCTCTCCATCATATTGCGCCACATAGTAGTCCTGCCTTTTGCATTATCAATTTCATGCTGCGATGCATTTTTTTGCGTCAATTCTATTATCTCGTTCTCTGACATATTAAGGCTATCGCGTATACTTGATAAATATGCCTCCTTGTCCATTACATGCAATTGCGTTGAGTATCTCACAGGCTCAGTATTTATACTTATTAAACGGCCGATCTGTGCCCCAAAACTTAATTTTTCATCAACAGACATTTCCGTTGCAGATCGATATAATGGTATTAATATAAATGTAGTCGCAATGAACTCCTCGCCTATCTTCCTTACTATTGCGTCATTGCTACCAGCAATCCAGTATGGTTCTTGTACATCAAGTGTAATATTTTTCTTGCGCTGCTTAAATAAGGGCATCATTATGTATGTGTAATATCTTGTTGCAAATGCAAGAACATCTAAAAATATCGCTATTATGTAAATTATTATTTTTATAGGATAAGGCAATATCTGTGATGGTATTAATGCGCCA